>CAYMOU010000098.1:0-7528 GCA_964392115.1 uncultured Defluviitaleaceae bacterium
AAGGCCCATATGGTAATAAACGTTTAAAAAACTTTCCGTGTCCCAAACCGTAAAGCTTTTCTTTTGTAGTGGTAACATTTTTTGTCGCAGTTTTATGACTTGAGTTGTTTTTAAATCTATTTGTCAAGTTCACATAGTACTCGTAAATTTCTCGGTGAAAGAAAGAAAAGTCCACATGAAACTCCTGCAGTGTTACATAACCGTCTTTTTTAGGATTATTTTCTTTAGCTACGGTTATTTTGGGGGTCGACGGGTTTTCTTGAAGATAAACGCATATAAATTACGTGCCAATTTCCAAATTCAGACGGTATTGCCCTTCATTAGCAGCCTTTTGCGCAGACATATAGCAATGCGTTTATTAACGTTAGGTTATCTATCTTCACATTGCCTCGTTGTTACGGTAAGCAATGTGCAATTTCTTCGTATTGTTCTTTTGTAATTTTCCTTTGCGAAACAGGTTCTATGTAAGGGTTGGCAGGACCCATAGATTTTGATATACCCATAATTGTTTTCTTTATGGCGTCTATACTTAAATTGTTCACATCTTGATAAGTGGGGACGGCTCCGAGTATATTACGAATTGCCTGCTCACTTTTTATTATAATTGCTACCCTCGAATTTTTTAATATGTTCCACAAATCTTATCTATAGGCACGCAGAACACAGTCTCAAGCCTATTCAAAATGCCATGTGGGTGAGGGAGTCATTCAAGGTGTCATTAGAAAATTAACGGCTATAGGAGTTATACGTATAATTTAAAAACCACCATGTAAAATCTTGGCGGCTTCTTTCTTGTCGAAAAATGTTAGTCCTGTTTTGAGGTGCAGAGTCCAACTGCCATTTGCACTATCATTAAAAAGTTGTCACACCTGCCTTTTCCTTTAGTCTAACTAAGAGCAAATGTATTTACATCTGCGAAAACGAAAAGGAAGGTGGCATAAATTTATGTCAAACGCAGTAGAACTGGTAAGCTTTCAATTGAAAAATAGTGTGGAGGAAACAAGTTTCTTGATTAGTTCCAAAAATTTTCAGGAGCATTTTGTTGCAGCGCAATCCGGATTTATCAGCAGAAAACTGGTAAAATCAGAAGATGGCTTGTGGGCAGATATGGTTATTTGGAGCAATATGGACTCTGCACAGCAAGCAGCTCAAAACATGCAAAACAGTCCCTTTGCAGGCGAGTATGTATCCATGATTGAGGAAAGTTCGATCACCATGCAACATTTTACAGTCATTCAAGCATACTAACATCACAGAAAGGAGTAAGAACCATGAATCCGCTAGGCAATCAATATGATGATAAACAAGACGATGTGCTAATCACACAATCCCTAAGCGGCTCTAAGCAAGCCTTGACCGAGCTTATTGCAAAACATCAAAATTACATCTACAACTTGGCGTTTAAAATGGTTCTCTCTCCCTATGATGCCGAGGATATTACGCAGGAAGTGCTCATTAAAATTATTACGAATCTTGGAAAGTTCCGATATAATTGTAGCTTTCGCACATGGATTTACCGCATCACCTTAAATCATTTTCTCTCAATGAAGAAAAAATGGCTGGAGGAACGCTATCAAAACTTTTCTGCGTATGAACAGGATTTGGACAGCATTCCTATGGAGGACATGCCGGTAGAGGAACAGTTCGAGATGAAAGAACTCATTGAGGAAGCCAGACTCGGTTGCCTTGCAGGAATGCTGCTGTGTTTAAGCAGAGAACAACGTTTAGTGTATATTCTGGGAGAGATTTTTGCAGTTCCGCACGACTTAGGTGCAGAAATATTAAAAATCTCAAAGGAGAATTACCGCCAAAGGCTTACTCGTGCAAGAAAAGACTTGCACCAATTTATGCACAAAAAATGTGGTTTGGTCAACCCGGAAAACCCTTGCAGATGCCACAAGAAAACAAGAGGGTTTATTGAAGCAGGATGGGTTGACCCAAGCACTATGAAGTTTAACACAAGCTACACCAAACGATTTTATGAAATCGTTTCTCAAAAAGACGAGAGGCTCAAAGAAATTGAGGGCTTTCATTATAGAGAACTGCAACAGCAGCATCCTTTTCAGGAAAAGGATGTTGCTCAAAAAATATTAAAAGAGATCTTTGCCGGTGAGGACGTAAAACAAATCTTTGAATTGTAATAATATAGGGTATAATTATGAACCCAAATGAAATCTTACAATACTGTTTGACCCAATTAGAAGGAACAGTGCTAACCGAAAGTTGGGGAGAAAAAGGTATTTTTTATAATCCGGGTAACGTTCTAAAAAGAGGTGTCTATATCCTCACTGTAAAGGAAAAAGACGGTGCTAATGCTAAAGGCTCTAATCTCAATCGAGCCGGTGTCTTTCGGGTTAATATCGGGATAAGAAAAGCAACCTTTCAAAATTTATTTGGAACAATACCGGCTCATCCTGCGGCAGGTAGTATTGTAGATATTGATTTTGATTTCACACGCAAGATGTGATTCTTCCACACCCTGTTGACGCTTGTATGGGTGCTTAACCCATCAGAGCAAAATTAAAACCTCTCATTCAAGAGTCCTATGAGCTTGCTACCGAGAAGTCTAAACGAAAATAAATCGCTGAGATTATTATCCCAGCGATTTATTTATATTGCCTGCAGCAACTTTGAGTTAGGTTCTTTTGGGCTAATTACCCTAAAGCAAAATGCATCTTCAAAATTTGTTGCATCTGCTTTTAGGTGCTCTTGTTTTGTACCCGAATTTTTGCTACATTGTGATTCATGAGCTTGTGACCAATATGTTGAAAAATCCATTTTTTGAGTGGGGATATGTTTTGCTGATGTTTTGAGAAAAACTCATCAGGAGAGTAGAATAAGCCAAAGTCTTGGTCGATACCTTCTTTTTGAATGTACGTATCATTTACTTCCCATTCGACCTGATGGTTTGCAAAGTTATCTGTAGCAACACCATATCCACAAAAGCTAGCGCAACCGGCTGGGAATTTTTCCTGCAAGCTTCTTAAATACGGCATATCTAAGATAAAACCCTCAATGTTATACCATCTGCCCTCATATTCCAATTCACCCCGGCTGTGTACGATACTTTCGGGTGCAAGGCTATAAATCAAACCTGTCATAGCACCTTTTTGCAGCCGTTTGTTTATGGTAAACCCATGCAGTCTGCAAGGAACACCAACTGCTCTAAGCAACGCCATAAACAAAGTTCCTTTTGTGTTGCATTGCCCGCAGCCGTCGCTGAGAACTGCGGATGCCGGAATATTGTCGTCAATGTTATAACCAAATTCAATCTCATCATGGACGTAATTCAAAAGTTTGGTTTCCTGTAAACACTGATTCATTGTGTAACCTCCATGGTTTTGTTGATTACACTTTAGCAATATATTGTGACAGTGGGTTGAACACACGAAGACTTTGAAAAAATTAAGTATAAGATTAAGCAAGCTGATGAATCGGTTTAACTTTTCTAAGGCGACTGTGTAATAGCATAGTATAAAGACTGAAAATGCGGAAAATAATCTATTTTCCGCATTTGTGCTAAAGATATGCTGATTTCACATCAGCATATC
The DNA here is from genome assembly GCA_964392115.1 of uncultured Defluviitaleaceae bacterium. Lineage (GTDB taxonomy): Bacteria > Bacillota > Clostridia > Lachnospirales > WRBF01 > CAYXWM01. Next base: position 3,552 of record CAYMOU010000098.1, read on the forward strand.
TTTTCTAAATCCCTATTTTTTAAGTGTGTTCCATATACTATAGATCTTACCGTCCGTATACATCAAAACATCGTTATTTATGGCTTCTTTCCGGTGCGAAAATCCCGCAAACCAGAATATAAATAATGATAATAATGCATACCGGAAAATATATACCCACACAAAAAATGGTTTGAAAATAAGGATTATCAGGGTAAAGAAAAACTATTCTTTCAAACCAAACTACACTGAGGATAGGTTTTAATATGTTTGCACCCAAAATACTAAATAATTGAATGATGATTGTAAGTAGTATAAGGTATTGAATAGCAAAACTCGACAAAGTTATTTTTCCTGTAGGTATTTCCCTGACATACAGTAATCGCCTGAGGACTTTATTTGGGTTTAAATAAACAAAGTCTTTATAAGAGGCTTCATATCTTGATCCAAATAAATATATAAATATCATTCCTGCGATTGAAAAAAGTGCATTATTTGCATTCATCGTTTACCCACTTTTACAATAGTTAATGTACGGTCAGATACTGATATTACTAAACCTGTTGCAGTCATTTTACCCGTCGATTTTGCTAGTTCCTTTTTTACTGTTAATGCTGCGATTGGACTTTTATAAGTTACTTTTAAAACAGACTGAAACGATGTTCCGAAATTTTGAATTTGATAGTAAGCTTTATTAACATCATATTGAGCTCCGAACCCTCCAATCCGTCCGGCAATTGCGCCAATACCTGTATCAATCGCAACTCTATTCCAATCAATATTTTCACCATACATCGTTTGTCTAACTACTGTCGTTGCACCCGATAAAACACTGTTTGCTGCGACTGAATACCCAAGACCAATACCTGAACCGGCTAATCCTCCTGAAATTGCACCGCTTCCGGCTGATATAGCTATACTTTGCCAGTCCAGATCATTTAAAGATTTTCCACTCATTAGCTGACCAAGAGCGTCAACTCCTGCGCCTATAATAGCACCTACAAAGGCACCAAAAAATATACTTGCTAATAGTGCAAATTCTCCATCGGGATCCGAGTACATCAAGGGATTATTTATGCAATAAGCATAAAGATTTCGGCTCTGCCTAATTGCGTCTATATTCGGCTTATAGGTATAGGTGTTTAACCCTAATGGATCTTTGCGACCACTAATTTTCTTGGGGTTATCCCCGAAAATCATATTGCCTATGTTCCAATGGGTATCTTCATTTAAGAAACGCCCTATTACCGGATTATAAATTCTTGCACGTAAATAATAGGTATTCGTCTCTAAATCCCAATACTCCCCACAATACCTAAACGGATTCCCGCCCAGTCAACCCCTTGTTTCTCAGTTTTAGTCACCGTCGCTCTTACGGTAATGGTTCCTGCTTGAAAGCAAAGCAAAAGCATAAGAACAATAGCAATCGGTCTTGTACAACTTACCTTGGTTACATAACTATTGTGATTTGTCATATGATTTTTCTCCTTTCCTTGCATTTCCATGACTCTAAAGTTATTTATATTTATCCGCTTCCAAAAGGGCAAGGATATCCTGTATTTGCATAAGGTACTCATGTAACCTAAATTCAATATTCTTATATGTAGAAGTCATATAACTACACATAATATTTTATTTTAAAATACAAGTATCCTATCAGTAGGTATACAATCCACTTGTAAAAGCTGTGTTGCGCATATGGCAACACCAAACCACCGGTAATTTTCCTATTAAAAGACAAAAGACGACTCGTCATATTCTACAAGAGCAATTAAATGCGCAATTGCTTTAGTGATAACAACGATGTCGTCCGGTTTGGTTTTGTATTTATTCTTTTAGTGTCTCAAGTTTTAACGTATGGGTCTTTCACTTGCATGTTCGAGGCCTAAAGGCAAGGGTGTGCAGTTTAAAACCACCGCACAAACATAGGGACAAAAGTATCCGGAAGCTAATACGTTAAATCCCGGGAACAAGACATAAGGTGTTTGTGTTTGCAATTATATTATGGTTAATTGTAGCGAATAATGCAATAAGCATTTGTAAAAAATTGTGTAATTTGTTAAGAAGTGTGATTGTTATTGATTATTTAGCCGGCTATATGAATAGCTTTTCTTAGTATTCGCCAAAAAATTTGCATAGCTATACTGCTTTTGTACAAGCAGGCTTTTAGGTGTACAATCCCCTGGTATAATGGTATGATAAATATTAATAAGTAAAGGGATACTATGGTAAGCATGCATCAATGCACTAAAGAACCGGCGTGCTTATTAATGCCATAGCCTCAATCCTGCGAACAAAGGAAGGCGAAATGAATTGAAAGGAAATAAAATAATAATTGTCTATGCAATTGCTTTTGTATTGTTTATCCTTATTGACTGGGTTCGGTTTGATCTAATTATTGCAGTAGATAATATAGGATTCAATTTATTTTTTGGAGCTGTTTTAATAGGATTTATATTTTTATATATGGGTTTCCTTATTTTTTCTGTATTACATCTTATTCTAAGGTTTAAGGTAAGAAAATTAAAAGCAGTTATACCGGTTACCTTGATGTTAATAGTTTTTTCATACTACATATTGATAAATTATTCGCAACTTTATATGGATATAGATTTTTTTGCAAATAAAAATAACAGGGAAAAAATTATTGAAATGTATGAAGATAATCAATTAAAGCAGATTGGTGTTAATAGCTATTTAGTCCCATTCAGAGCGGCTTCTCATAACAAAAAAGTCTATTTTCAAAACAAAGATGGCGTATTAAAGGCGATTTTTTTTGTCAGTAATGGATTTACCAATGATAGGATATTGTTATACGTTTCTGATGATGGCATGGCCTATGCTAATGATTTTGGAAATGAAACAAATCACTTGAACTTACAGAATATAAGAAAAGTATCAAGTAATTGGTACTACGCAGATTTGGTTGACTAAATACAAATATCCGGCTTATGCATGAAACAGAAACAAGCATTTAGGTTACTACCTTCAAGAAGAATATGAAGCTAAATTTACATAAAAGCAGGCTTTTGTCAAATCGACAAAAGCCTGCTTTTATACGGTTTTCAGTGCATCAAAACCTTATTACACATTAAACCTAAACAATATTACATCTCCATCCGCCACAACATATTCCTTACCTTCCAATCTAACCAACCCTGCTTCTTTTGCTTTTGCATAAGAGCGTAGGCTGATAAGGTGGTGGTAATTGACGACTTCGGCACGGATGAAACCACGTTCGAAATCGGTATGGATTTTTCCGGCGGCTTGAGGAGCTTTGGTGCCTTTGGTAATGGTCCAGGCTCGTACTTCTTTCGGGCCGGCGGTAAGGAAGCTGATAAGGCCCAAGAGGTCGTAACTGGCGGTGATTAAGCGGTTAAGACCGCTTTCGGTAAGGCCCATGTCGCTTAAAAATTCTGTTTTTTCTTCCGGACTGAGCTCGGAAATTTCCTGTTCTATTTTTGCACAAACCGTAAAGACGGAGGAGCCTTCGGCGGCGGCAAATTCTCTTACTTTTTGGACATGGGAGTTATCCTCAAGCAGGTCATCTTCGTTGACATTTGCGGCATAGAGTACGGGTTTAAGGGTAAGAAGGTTGAAGGACTTTGCCAATTCCAAATCTTCCGGACTTGAAAAAAGGACGTTCCTAGCACAGGTTTCCTGTTCTAACGCCTCTTTTAAAGTATTAAGTACGTCTAGTTCTTTTTGGAGACTTTTATCGCCTTTGGCGGACTTTCCGGTTTTTTGGATTCTGCGATCCAAAAAGTCCAAGTCGGCCAAAATCAGCTCAAGGTTAATGGTCTCAATGTCACGTATGGGGTTAACGTTTTGGTCTACGTGGATTATGTTGGTGTCCTCGAAGCAACGAACCACATGAACTATGGCATCCACTTCTCTGATATGTGCCAGGAATTTGTTTCCCAGGCCTTCGCCCTTGCTGGCACCCTTAACAAGCCCGGCTATATCCACAAACTCAATAATTGCAGGGGTTAATTTTT
>CAYMOU010000099.1:0-7524 GCA_964392115.1 uncultured Defluviitaleaceae bacterium
TAAAATTTATAAAAATTAAATGTTGCATTATTGGTTCATTCGTGTTATAGTTTTATCAAATCATTTCAATTGCAAAAGCCCTAAACTATCGGTTTTTGCTCTGTGTTATTAAAAAACATAAATTATATTTATTTCAGTATTGTTTCATAATTGTTCATTATACGTCACTTTATAGTCAATCTTTTTTCTGCTCAGTTTTGCAAGCAAATTTGGGCAATATGTCAAACCTGTATGCTCCTTCCTAAACTCGGAATGAAGAAACCGGTTGAAGTTTTTTAACCTCACAACCCCACCGGTTTTGAGCGTAAATTTGTAGGTTAGGCATATATCACAAATTTAATTTACATACTTTAAGGAGGTAAATACATATGCAATGGATTAAAGAGACCTTTCAAACCGAAAAGCCTATTATCGCAATGTGTCACTTTTTGGCCTTACCCGGCGATCCTATGTTTGACCGTGACGGTGGTATGGAAAAGGTAGTGGACACAGCCCGTAAAGAGTTTCTGGCTTTGCAGGAAGGCGGCGTAGATGCCGTTATGTTCTCAAACGAGATGTCTCTGCCATACCTTACCAGTGTTAAACCCGAAACAACCGCTGCTATGGCACGCATTATAGGTGAGCTTAAAAGCGATATTAAAATTCCCTTCGGCGTTAACGTGCTTTGGGACCCTATAGCCAGTCTTGATCTTGCTGCGGCCACCGGAGCAGTATTTATAAGAGAAATTATGAGTGGCGTTTATGCCTCGGATTTCGGGCTTTGGAATACCAACACCGGAGAAATAGCACGCCATCGTGCAAGATTGGGGCTTAACAACCTTAAACTTTTATACAACATAGTACCCGAGGCAGCCGTATATCTGGGAAACCGTGACATAGCCGAAATAGCCAAGACAACAGAGTTTAACCATCGCCCTGACGTAATTTGCGTTTCCGGACTGACCGCAGGTTCAGCTACAGATACCGGCGTACTCTCAAAGGTTAAAGGCGCTGTTAAAACAACGCCGGTTTTTGCAAACACCGGTTGCAAGGCAGAAACCATAGAGCTTATTTTAAGCATAGCCGACGGAGCTGTGGTTGGCACTACATTTAAAGAAGACGGCGACTTTAACAAACACGTACAACTTCCCAGAGTTAAGGCGTTTATGAACGTAGTTAAAAAGTGTCGTTAGGATAAGAAATCTATTCTTATTAAAAAACAACTTTAAAACAGTTTCCCTTAAATAAAATTATAAAGTCTTTTTGAAAGGGGTTTGGGGAAAACTTTTTCTTCAGAAAAAGTTTTCCCCAAGGTTTTATCTTTTTTTAAAGCAGAACTACTATATAAATACAAAAGGGTGTTGCAATGTATAAAATACATTTTGCAACACCCTTTTTAAAGTTAAGCCAAAATTACTCGTATTCCTCGTTCTTCAAGCTTTTTCACCGATTCGTCGTCAAGTTCTCTGCCGGTAATAATGGTATGTACATCATCCAGCCCGCAGATGTTAACAAAGGCAATACTGTTGAATTTCGAGTGGTCGGAAAGCACTATAACTTCATGTGCCGATTTTATCATCAACCGCTTGGTTTGTACATCTTCCACCGAAAAATTCATGAAACCGATGTTAAAGTCAATCGAGTCAATACCCAGAAAGACCTTATCCGCATGAATTTGTGAAATCATATTTTCCGTAAAAAATCCGTACAATGAGCTGTGGTTTTTCCGAACAAAACCGCCCAGGACGGTAATATCAAAATTATTGTTTTTTATCAATGCTTGGGCACTGTTTAAATCATTGGTGGCGATATAAAGCTTTCCGGGATATTCCGCAAGGCGGTTGGCAAAAGCACAAACCGTTGTTCCGGATTCCAGCAGAAGGGTTTCATTGTCACTGACAAGTTCCACCGCCGCTTTTGCAATACGCATTTTTTCGTCCAGGTGCATATCCTTGCGCACATCAAAAGGGTATTCGAAGGAGGTTTTTATCTTGTTACTGACCGCACCGCCACGGATACATTGCAAAACTCCTTGTTCTTCCAGTTCGCAAAGATCACGATGAACGGTAGAGCGTGAAACGTTCAGTTCATCCATCAAACTGTTAATCATTACAACGCCGTTTTTTTCCAATTCTTTTTCTATAAAATTTACTCTTTTAGCCTTAATGACCAATCACTCGTTTCGTTCTGTTTAATAATTTAACTATATCATACCGGTTAATTGTTATATATACAATAGTAATACCGAAAATCGTGTGTGACTTTTGTTAAATTTGCAGAGAGTTTACGACTTGTGGTGCGAGTTTTTTCTGATAATTTCACAGACATATTCAAAAGCCTTGCACATTCCGTTTTCAACAGGCGAAGGAATAATCACATCAGCAAATCTTTTTACACTTTCACTTGCACTTTCCGGAACGAAAAAAACATCTGCATAAGCACACATAGCCAAATCGGTTTCGGCATCTCCTGCGGCAAAAAGCATACATTCTCCGCCGAAATATTCTCTTAACCTTTCCAAGGCTGTACCTTTTGAAACACCTTTAGCCGTAATTTCATAAAAATGACGGCTTGCGGCTGCCATATGCATAGGTCCTGTTTGCTCTACAACTCGCTTTAGGGATTCAAGCTTTTCCACGCTATCGCAGGTCAAAAGCACCTTATAAAGCGGAGAATTAATTTCGTCAGGTATAATCAAGGGCGCTGTTCTGTCCTCAAAAACACCTTTATTTTGAAGCATTTCATTCATGCGTATATTAAAAATATCATTTTCGGTGGCTACGGTTATGCTGACTTCCGGGTGGCTGATGTAAATATTATGTATTAAGTCAAAAATGCTTGCATCCAGCGGTGTTTTAAAGACCGTTGTGTTCTCTTTGAAATCATAAAGTACCGCTCCCGTAAGCACCGCAGAGGGACAGTTTAGCGGCATGGAAGCAGCAACATTTGCCGCCGCTTTGGCTGCCCGTCCTGTTGACAAGCCAAGGTAACCTCCTGCTTGAACAAATTCTTCGGCGGATTTTCGGACCGCCTCCGGCACAGGCAAACCGGTTTTGATGAGGGTTCCGTCTATGTCAGTCAAAAATATATATTTCATGCTTAACCTCTTTATATTGAAATGGTGAAAAAATTTACCCTATAGCATATTGTATCATAACAGGTCAAATTGTTTCAATGCCCGGAACAACGGATTTTAAGAAAGTAAGAAACCGCCGTATCAAGGGATCACAGCGGTTTTTTCACCATAAAAATATTAGTATTTCCAATCGGATAATACACTTTTATCGGCGGCTACTTTGTTTACAATTTCGCTGCCTGTTTTACAGTTATCAAATGTTCCTTTTGATATTTCGTGAATTACCGAGCCTAACAGGTTTTCGTAGTATGCTTCGGGCGTTAAATCAGTTGTAGTTTGGGTAAAATGCTGTTGGCTTGCATCGGAGGCAATACTTGCATATTCTTCTTTTACTTGGTCTATAAGCGCTTGTCTGTTCATTATGTTAACCCCTTTATTTTTATTATGATTAATTTGTGCAGGAATGTTATTATTTATTCTGATATTTATTTCTTTATTTTCTATCCGGTAATAATATAAAACCATTGAATTATGTACACCATTAATATATATTATAGTTATTTCACTTGATTAAAGTGGAGTTATGTGCTAATATGTTTTTGTATTATTTACAATAAACCATGAAATTAAGGAGGCTCTCCGAAAATGAGCTTTACCAAATCAATACCGGCTCTTAATACACCGGACGAGGTTTTGGAACATTTACGTCTATCAAACAACCTGTATCTGGAAGCAACACAAAACAGTTCGGACATATCACTGAATATAAGGACAGAAACCGCCGAAAACGGACAAAAACCACATACTGTAGTTGTAACCTGTTCCGATTCCAGAGTTCCTCCTGAACATATATTTAATGCCGGAATAGGAGAATTATTTGTTATTCGTACTGCCGGAAATGTAATAGGTAATTTTGAACTGGGCAGTATAGAATACGGAGCCGAGCATTTGCAAGCCAAAGTAATACTTATACTGGGTCATACCGGTTGCGGTGCGGTGGCGGCGGCTCTTGCCGGAGGTGCTGAAGGGCATATTCGTCATATTTTGGACGAAATATCTGCCGGTATCAGCGATAACAAAAACCCCACCGAATGCGAAATTTTAAATGTGCAAAACAGCATAAACAAAATCCGCAACAGCGAAATTATCCGCCGGCTGGAGCATGAAAACAAAGTTAAGACAGTAGGAGCAATTTATAATATCAAAGACGGAAAAGTAACTTTTCTTGACTGATAATTAAATATACGTACATAAAAAAGTCTGATTTATGGTAAAACAATCCCGTAAATCAGACTTTTGTTATATAGAAAAGTATTAAAATTTTAACATATTCCTATGTATCAATCCAAACAAATTTCATGGGCAGAATCCAAATTTGTTTCCATAGTCCAAACCTTGGCTTTTCCGCCCTTTAAACTACAGACAATAAAGGCGTTGTAGAAATCTTCAAGTTCGCCGCTTTCCTTCCAGGCTTTAAGAAATCCTCGTGACGGATGTTCGGTTATTTCATCAATCAGGGCCTTGTCTTTTAAAATTTCCAATTTTCCGCTAACTCTTAGTTGCATACCGGTTTTGGGATCAAAAAAGCAAAGTTCTGCGTTGGGATTGTTTAGTATCTGTTTGTATAGTTGTTTCATGGTGCCTGTATGAAAAATAATACCCTCGGAATCAGCCCTGTACAGCAACATACCCCTTACATGAGGTATTTCTCCCTCTGCCGTTGCAAGAAAGAAAACCGGATTATTATTCATTAAGCTGTAAATATCTTCTTTTTTCATAGAAATTACCCCTTTCAAGCGGTTTTATCAATTATAAACCGGTTTGAAATTTTTTGATTATATAATCCGGTCAATTATTTATACAATTAAATTTTCCGCTTGATTAAGGCAGCTTTTTAGATAACTCTTTATAACTCCTTGTACTCCGAGGGAGTCAGCCCGAAATGCTTTTTAAAAGCAAAGGTAAGATGGGCGGTATTGCTAAACCCACATTGTAGGGCAATTTCCGTGATATTTAAAGTATTGCTTCTGATTAAAATTTTGGCTTTTTTCAGCCGGGTTTGTATTATATATCGGTTTGGAGATAAGCCGGTTTGTTCTTTAAATTTTCCTGTAAAGTTTGATACGGACATATTTGCCATAGCCGATAATTCCGTAACCGAAAGATGGCTATGGAAATTTTGGTGTATATAATCAATAACTCCTTGAATGTCGTTGTTCCATGTTGCGGATTCCGGCTCTGCCTTGCCTATTACATTTCTGATAATATCGTGAGTAATAATCATGGACAGGGCTTCCAGAATATTTTCGTATCCCGGCTGTTGCCTGTCATATTCCTCCATAAATCTGTTTATGGGAAGCATTATTTCTTTGGAAATTAAGAATTGATGCCAATTTTCATAATCAAGAGAATCTCTGTTGTAAAAGCCCAATATTTTTTCAAAATGTTGCTTGGATATAAATATGCCTATATACCTTGAAAATTCTCCGGTTTCCTTTTCTTCGTGAGGAATCTCCGGTGATAACAAAGCAGCAAGATAATGTTTGTTACCGGGTTCCAGTTCTGCCTTTAAAACGCCTTCACTTTCATTGAACAGTACCAAAACAGAATAGGCCGGATGTGTATGCCGTGGTTTGATTGCATAACCGCAGTAACCTACACTCGGAATAAAAATACCCAATTCTTTATTCAAATAATAATCAACATATTTTAATTCTTCAGACGTTATATCTCCTACCAAATTTCGAATGTGTTGCAAATCTTTCATTATGACCACCTCGCCATGACGGTTTGACTGTAAAATATTATAACACAGGCTGTTAATTTACCAAACATAGTATTATGCCAAAAAACCTTGCCGTCTGACGGGCATGGTTTTAAAGAAAATTGTGTTGCAGTATAAGTGTTTGAAATGCGTTCTTTTCGTGGAAATCTTCAACTTCAATATAATTATCCGGAATTCTTCTTATTTATATTTTACACCTGTTCCTGCTTTTGATTTAACATGTAATTTTTGTGTTTCTTTTTTTATTAGGATTTATCACAAATAATGTGTATGGTTTTCGATACCGCTACACATGTAGCCGGCATTGCCGCAGGTAACGGCTTTTTGTCTCGAGGTAAATATATGGGCATAGCACCCGAGGCTAATATAGTTTCTATAAAAGTGTTGGACTCCGACGGCTCCGGAAACTCAGGCGATGTTTTGGCAGGGCTGCAATGGATGTTGGATAATAAGGATTTATATAACATAAAAGTAGGTAATTTATCGGTAGGCACTAAGGATATAAACAAAATGGACCCTTTGGTAAGGGCTGTTGAAGCCGCTTGGGATGCAGGCATAGTTATGATAATTGCCGCAGGCAACAACGGCCCAAACCCCGGAAGCGTTACTTCTCCCGGCATATCCAAAAAGGTAATAACCGTAGGTGCTTCTGATGATAACAAGCGTGTGCAGATTTGGGGTGACAGCATAGAGAATTTTTCCGGAAGAGGGCCTACACCGGATTGTATAATCAAGCCGGATGTGGTTGCTCCCGGGGCAGACATAATTTCATGCTTAACGGAATGCATACCCGTAAGCAGTATGAAAAAGAAAGATAAAACCGTTATGGGCTCTTACTTAAAAATGTCCGGCACATCCATGTCTACCCCTATAATTTCGGGTGCTGTAGCCATGCTTCTCAGCGAAAATCCGGACCTTACTCCCGACCAAGTCAAACTGAAAATCAAAAACAGCTCCATAAATTTGAATTACCCACCAAACCAACAAGGTTGGGGATTAATAGATGTATCAAAGTTGGTACTGAAGGAGGAAGATTATGTATAACGATGTTTCTTACAACAATGCTTCTTATAACGGCCTTGATCCAAACAACAATCGAATGCTCCAAAACGAGTTAAGCACCATAGTTTTGCAACTTAGAGACATAATGGAAAGAAACTACTTCGGCAAAATTCTGGACTTAATTGAAAGCGAAAGGAAAAGCGTACAACAAAACCCTCCTCGTGAAATGCAGTTGCTGGAGAACTTAAAACCTTTTTTTACCCGGCAAACTCAAGAAATAATAGAAAAAGCCCTGGAAATAATGACTGCAATCTACGCCATAAAACAACTCCAAGAGCAAATACCGACTCAAAACCCAACTCCGGCTCCAACCCCTACCCCATATGACAATAGAAATATATATCAGCGGCAATGTCAGCAATGCCTATGTTGCAACAGCCAAACCGGCCAAAACGATCGGAACAACCAATACAACCAACACAACGAATACCAACCTTCAAATTCCGTACACCAAGACGGAATTTACGAATATGACCACGCCTGCCTTGTGGAAAAACAAAACAAAGAACAGAAAAAAGTAAGACTGCTTACCGACTTGTTTTATGATGTAATCAACAGAGACTATGTAAAAAATACCCTTTAATAAGCCAAACCGGACGTTGTCATGCTTACCCGTGACGGC
>CAYMOU010000100.1:0-7463 GCA_964392115.1 uncultured Defluviitaleaceae bacterium
GTTGCCCCCGAAGGATTTTAAGTCCTTTGCGTCTGCCATTCCGCCACTCGGGCTGGCCTGTCAAAATGTCGACAAAAGGATTTTACTACAGGCTTGTATATTTGTCAAGCATTTTATTGCATTTTTCAATCATTCCCCTGTCTGTTTCCATGCTGAGAATCATACGAAGCTGGGCAATCATAATGTTAGTCTCAAGTTTACGGTTTAGTTCGACTACACGAGGATCCGATAGATTGCAGGATTTTAACTTAATCTCGTTGTTTAATGCAGAACGTTGCTCTTCCAGCAGCAAGTGGTCATCTCTGTAATCAACATAATTTTTCATTCTAGTCCCCCGACATATTTGTTCATCCAATCAGAATAAGCTAAAGACATCAACCTTTCAAGAGTGCTTTATGTTAAAAGATATAACTAAAATATTATCCTACAAAAATAGTAGAATTGCAATATAAAACTTTCGACTTCGGCATTTATAATTCGACAATTTATGCAGTAGGCCGGCCTACATCATGCATAATTTAGCAATCATTTACATATTTTCTTGTCGTTGTATGTCGAAACTTTAAGATTAAAATTTTAATTTTAAAGGTTGAAACTGTTAATATTTAATATTTAACGGACTTTTACCGGGCACTTACCTCTCGGATTATGTAGCTATACTTCGGGCCGACCCTATGTTTGCTAATCTATATCTTTATATAACTAAAGCATACATAAACTAATTACTTACAGACGGATGTACCGTTTGAGGATAGGCATTAATATAGTTTTCGGGAACCTTTCCGCTAAATACAGTGTTGACCAAGGTTATGTTGCGGTTTACCTTAATTTCGAACTCTTGGTTTGGGTTGACTATGCGAAACCCGGTCTCCATAATAAGCCAGACCTGAAAATTAACCTGATTTATGCCTGTTGATTGGAAATTGGAGCGATAGTCTACCGTTGTGTTGCCTACGGGCGTTATTACAACCGGAAAGCCGGGCCCCATGCCCGAAAAAGCGTCTATTCCCAGTAAAGAGCCTACGGGTACTTCGATTTCCTCCGTTCCCATCTTTAGCAGCTTTTCGGAGGCAGACACGGCAATTTTTCCGCAAACGTCGTTTACCAAAACGGTGTTTAATGATATGGTGCTGATTCTGCCGTCTTTATCCAAGCTGCTTACGTAAAAATCGTCGGAGTTTAGTTTGCTATTTAAAAGCACCTCCTCTACCGCCGAATTTAGCAGGAGATTTATTTTGTTCTTTATCTTCTGATTAAATGTAGCAATGGCTGTGGGCATCATTCTTTCGTCAAAATTATATATGACAAATGACGTCATTAAAAATAACATTACCATTAACATAAGTAAGGCTACTTTTAGCTTGTAAAATTTCTTCCGTGCCGGGGTTGCACGGCTTCGTTTGGGTGTTTTTCGGGTAAAGGCATTTGAAACAAAGAATCTTTTTCGAACCATTTAATCACCCTTGGCTTTTTTGGGTATTTTGGTGAGAGGCCGGACAAGGCATTTTGCTTCCGGTATTTATAATTTTATGCCCGAATTCACCGGAATTGACCGGATATTTTTCCTTAAAAAAAGGGCCTAATTACAAAGGTCTTATAATTTCCAAGCCGGTTTTCATAAGATAGGGCTTTTTCCCGGTTCCTGTTTGTGATATAATAATTCGATGGTTTGCCCTTTTCACAAGGAGGTTATTTATGGACTATTCCAGAGACAAAACAAGAAAGGAAATTTCGGCTGCCGGTTCAAATAAAAAGAAGGTAAAGAACAAATTCAGCCTATTTTCCTTTAGGATATTTATAATAGTATTGCTGGTAGGCGGTTTCGGTACGGTGGCGGCGCTTATAGGCGCATATATGGGCATCATACAAAACGCACCGGTAATCGGCGATATAGACAACATCCTGCCGGACATTTACACCACCATTATTTACGACAAAACAGGCAACGAGGTAGACCGCCTGATTGCCAAGGAAAACCGTGAATATGTAACATTCGATAAAATTCCTCAGGATTTGAAAGACGCCTTCGTTGCCATAGAGGACGAGCGTTTTTATACACATAACGGGGTGGACATTAAGGGCATATTTCGGGCGGTATACGTAACGCTTACCTCCGACAAAAGCCAGGGTGCCAGTACCATTACCCAACAGCTAATCAAGAACATACGAGGAATTACCAAGAACGACATGGAAACCAAGATTCAAGAACAGTACCTGGCCGTAAATTATGAGGAAAACCTCATAAAGAAATTGGGCACCAAAGAAAAGGCAAAAGACCATATTCTTGAAGTTTACGTAAATACCATAGGCTTGCACCACGGCCTAAACGGCGTACAAACCGCATCCAACTTTTACTTTGGTAAGGATGTATCGGAGTTAAACCTGTCCGAATGCGCCACCATAGCCGGTATTACCCAGAATCCATCAAAGTATACACCCCTTAACCGTCCACAAGACAATGAGGTAAGGCGGAAAATGGTTTTGGATAAGATGCTTGAATTGGAAATGATAACCCAAGCAGAATACGACGAAGCCATGGCGGATACCGAAGACCTTTACGAGCGTATAAACCAAGTTGAACGTATAAACAGGCAAACATCTTATCACAGCTATTTTGTAGACAGATTGATTACGGAGGTCTCTAAGGACTTGCAGACAAAGCTGAATATCAGCCCTGCCACCGCCAACAATTTGGTTTACAACGGCGGTCTGCAAATCTACATGACCCAAGATTTGGAAATGCAAAAGATAATGGACGACGCCTTTAAAGACGATTCCCTGTTCCCACCGGGAGACTTCGAGATTGACATACAATATTATTTTTCCGTAAAAAACAGCATTACCGGCAAGGTAAGCCATTATCAAAAGGACCACACTGTTAAAAAAGAAAGCCAAATTCAGCCTTGGGTAGATTCTGTTAAAAACGAGGTTGCAGGCGCAAACGACGAAATTATCAACGAACGACTTTTCCCTATACCGCAGCCACAGGCGGCCATGGTTATTATGGACTATCGCACAGGTGAGGTTAAGGCACTTACCGGCGGCAGAGGAGAAAAGCTCGCCAACCAAACCCTTAACCGTGCAACGGATTCACCACGGCAACCGGGTTCCGTTTTCAAGGTTTTGGCGTCCTTTGCACCGGCTATAGACTTGGGACTGGTTACTCCGTCTACGGTAATAGACGACTCTCCGGTATCCTACCCGAAATTCAATAACTGGTCTCCCAAAAACTGGTACGGTGGCTTCAGAGGACCAAGCACCGTTCGCTCAGCCATTCGAGACTCTATGAACGTAGTTACCGTTAAAAACCTGATGAATATGGGCATAGAGCCTGCCTATAATTATCTCAAAAACTTTGGCTTTAGTACCCTTGACGAACGTGATAAAGTTCCGTCCTTGGCCCTGGGCGGTATAACCTACGGCGTAACCCAGCTTGAAGTTACAGCCGCATACGGAGCAATCGCTAACCTTGGCGAATACAACAAACCTATATTCTACACCAAGGTGCTTGACCACAACGGCGATATTTTACTGGAAAACACCATAGAGCCTACACAGGTATTAAAGAAAACCTCGGCATTTGTGCTTACGGATATGATGAAGGATGTAGTTACCGGCGGAGGAACCGGCGGTAAGGCAGCCTTTAGAAAGGTAAAAATGCCCATAGCCGGCAAGACCGGTACCACCACAAACACAAGAGACCTTACCTTTGTGGGATACACCCCTTACTATGTATCCGGCATATGGCTTGGTTTCGACCAACCCAAGACCATAAAGCAAGACCACGGTTATCACATGTACTTATGGCGCAGCATCATGGAAACCATACACAAGAATTTACCCTACAAGGACTTTGACTCACCGGATTCCATGAAGTTCAACTATGTATGCAGTGCCTCCGGCAAGCTTGCGGTTTCGGGGCTTTGCGAAAATGACGTTAACGGCTCCACTGTCAAGCAGGATGTGTTTGTAGCCGGAACCCAACCTACAAGCTACTGCAACGTGCATTTAAGCGTAAGCATAGACACCGGCACAGGCAAACGAGCCACACCTTTCTGTCCGCCGGAAGTGCTTGGCACCGCCGTTACCACCTATAACAAAGACCACGGCTACGGCCTGGAAGAATGCGACGTGCATACCACAGGCATACCCAACACAGACACAGAAGCACCCGAATACACCGGCGACCCAACTATGCCGCCGGAGGATTCACCGGTAACAACACCAACCTATACACCAACACCAACCACCAATATCAACATACCTACCCCGGCACCGGTTTATACGCCTACGCCAACACCTACACCGGTTCCGTCTTATCAGCCTACGCCTGAATTGCCGGTTGTGCCGGATAATCCCGGTACGCCGGTTCAGGGTGTGGATGATCCGTTGATTGAGGAGTAGGGGTTATAGTATCTAAATAAGAATGATTAAAAAAGACAAAAACCTTAGTTATATAAACAGGTTATTGTCTTTTTTTCATACCAATTTAAATCTTTATAAATTCACTTTAAAATAATATATTTATATAGTATAATAAAGCTAATTACTGTAAACCTTGCATATCAAGATTAACCTTAAAATCAGCCACATAATATTTAGCATATCTGCTTAAACAGTTCTTGTAAATATACGGTACATAAAAGGGGTGTCATTTTGGATACAGAAAGATTTATTACTTCAAAGTATTTCAATGATATTGACAACATTATTTTAGCTGAATTTAGCGAGGTTGAATTAAATTATATCGAGCACCATATTGAGTTAACCAGATACATACAAGAGATAAACCAACTATTTAAAGTCTTTAGATTTAACCTTAAAAATATGTTAAACTGCTATACCCTAATGATCACAGATAGAATTGAAAGAACAGAGCACATACCACCGGGTTTCGATGATTTTATCGCAATAAATTCGTTAACAATCAATTATATAAGTTCAGGAAAAATCTTAATTGAATCTCTAAGAAATTGCGTTGAAATTTGTTGCGGAACAAATTCAGACGAATTTAAATACTTTAAAAATGAACTATTACAGAAAACATATGACAGTTGTTTTAACTACCGTTACATTATAAGGCTTAGAGATTTCTCACAGCATTGCCATCTGCCTATAAGTTATCAGAACGGATTGTGTTGTTTTGATCTGACACAAATAATTAACACACCGCATTTTAATCATAATAAAACGTTAGAAAAACAACTAAGAGAAATCGAGAGCGATATTATTTCTACATACGGGGATGCACCCCGTCTGTCTTTTACTTTAACATTAGCGGAGTACAATTTAGAAGTAACAACGATTTACAAGTCATTTTTAAGTTTAATGAAAAATGAGGTTCATTTATCAGAAAAAAGAATATCTGAGTTAATAGATTTACGACCTGAAATAATTACATACTGTACGGATTTTAAGGAGGGTGTAGTATGCTATAAAGTGGATAATAATATGCTGCACTTATTTAATGTTACTGATAGTTCTATGATTATGTTCAATCTTTTTGAAAAAGAAGCTGATGATATCTACGTCGAGGAGAAGAATGAATTTTCAAGACTTCAAAACTCATACAAAAAGGAGTAATTGCTTATTCCCCAAACAAAAAAAGCCCCTTTCGGGGCTTTTTTCAATTTAATTTAACTTGCCTAACAGGCAAAATTATTCTTTAATAGTAACAACAGAACCTGCACCAACTGTTTTACCGCCTTCACGGATAGCGAAACGTAAACCTTGTTCCATCGCGATAGGAGTAATCAATTCGATAGTCATTTCGATGTTGTCCCCGGGCATACACATTTCTACGCCTTCGGGTAAGGAGATAACGCCGGTAACGTCAGTTGTACGGAAGTAGAATTGAGGACGGTAGTTGTTGAAGAAAGGTTTATGACGTCCACCTTCTGCTTGAGTCAAAACGTATACTTGAGCTGTGAAATTGGTGTGAGGAGTGATAGAACCGGGTTTGGCCAAAACTTGACCTCTTTCGATGTCTGTACGTTGAACACCACGTAAGAGAGCACCGATGTTATCGCCTGCTTCTGCGGAGTCAAGGAGTTTACGGAACATTTCGATACCGGTAACAACAACTTTACGGCTTTCTTCGGTGAAACCAACGATTTCAACTTCTTCTTGAATTTTAAGAGTACCTCTTTCAACACGTCCGGTAGCAACTGTACCACGGCCGGTGATGGAGAATACGTCTTCAACAGGCATAAGGAAAGTTTTGTCGGTGTCACGTTCGGGATCGGGAATGTATTTGTCTACTTCTTCCATAAGAGTAACGAGTCTGTCACCCCATTCGCAGCTGGGATCTTCCAAAGCTTTAACAGCAGAACCGCGGATGATAGGAGTATCGTCTCCCGGGAATTCGTATTCGTTCAAAAGGTCACGAATTTCCATTTCAACAAGGTCAAGAAGTTCTTCGTCGTCTACAGCGTCGCATTTGTTCATGAAAACAACGATGTAAGGAACGCCTACTTGGCGAGCCAAGAGGATATGTTCACGAGTTTGAGCCATAGGGCCGTCTGTAGCAGCAACAACAAGGATTGCGCCGTCCATTTGAGCAGCACCTGTGATCATGTTTTTAACGTAGTCGGCATGGCCGGGGCAGTCAACGTGAGCGTAGTGACGGTTGGGTGTTTCGTATTCTACGTGAGTAGTGGAGATGGTGATACCACGTTCTCTTTCTTCGGGAGCTTTGTCGATTTTGTCGAAGGGGATTTCTTCGCCAAGGTTGTAACGATTTAATAAGGTTTTGGTAATAGCCGCTGTTAAAGTGGTTTTACCGTGGTCAACGTGTCCGATTGTTCCGATATTAACGTGGGGTTTGGTTCTGGTGAACTTAGCTTTTGCCATTTTTGTTCCTCCTTAATGGATTTTATTATAATTTATCACTATTTGATAATTTTGTCAAAATAAATGGATAACCGTTAAGAATTATTCGCCTTTTTGTAAGCCGGAAACTACTTTTTCTTGAACGGATTTGGGAACGGGTTCGTAATGGTGTACTTCCATGGCGTAAACACCACGACCTTGAGTTTTAGAACGAAGGTCTGTAGAGTAACCGAACATTTCCGCAAGGGGTACGAAAGCGTGAACTACTTGAGCATTGTTAAGCATTTCCATACCTTCGATACGACCACGGCGGCTGTTAACATCGCCCATAACGTCGCCCATGTATTCTTCTGGAACGGTAATATCAACTTTCATGATAGGTTCAAGAAGTACCGGGTCGGCTTTTTTCATAGCTGCTTTAAATGCAAGAGATCCTGCAATTTTGAAGGCAAGCTCGGAAGAGTCAACATCATGGTAAGAACCATCATACAAGGTGGCTTTTACGCCCAATACGGGGTAACCGCCGATAACACCGCTTTGCATTGCTTCTTGGATACCTGCATCAACCGCCGGGATGTATTCTCTGGGAATAACACCGCCCACGATTGCGTTAACAAATTCGTAGGTTTTTT
>CAYMOU010000101.1:0-7264 GCA_964392115.1 uncultured Defluviitaleaceae bacterium
AAAACCACCGGTCGCTCACCACTGCGAATAGACGCTTTTGTTACTCTTTAATTAGTATTTGACTATTAACCGGGTCAGGCCGATTCAAAAAAACCGGTGATTCGGCGGTGCAAAAAATGTCCGCTTAATCCTGTTCTAAAAATCTTTGTGTAAAATATAATATCACAGAACCTACATCAAGGCAAGTACGCCTTTTGCCTATTTAGAGGCTGAAAGCAACCAAGGCAAGAAGGAATTACCGGTTTTGATTTGGTTTTTAAGCTCGTTGGATACATTATAACCTTTTGGAGCAAGAATAAACACACAGTTTGTAATGCGTTGAATGTCGCCGTCCAAAACAAAAGCTGCGCCGCTTAAAACGTCGGCTATGCGTTGTGCGTCCAAATTGTCCAAGCCCTCCAGAGAAACTATGCAAATTGCATTGTCACGGAAACGCTCGCAGATAGTAGAAGCATCATCTACAGATTTGGGCTTGCAAATAAAAACGTCATGGGGTTCTTGAGCTGCCATGTTTGGCATGGGAACCACATTGGATTCACGGTCATATTCATGTTTAATAGCTGTTTGGTAACGTTTGTGTTTGGTTTCGGATTTTTCTCGTTCTCTATCCCGTTCTCTTTCTCTCTCACGGATAAGTTGCGGGGAATCATCGTAATCTTGCTCATCTTCGTAGTAATGTTCGTCGTCGTATTCGCTGTCGTCGTATTGCGTGCCCAGCATTAACGTTTGAACCTTCTTGAAAATATTCACGTTATCTCCTCCTATATATTACGGCAGCATCTTTTTTATCTATAAGACCGGGAGCCTGTCCGCACAAAAGACTCCTTCAAAAATACATATGTCTGAATGTTCGATTCTCTTATCTTTGCACCTTACCGTTGCCAAATTGAAAAATATGTACGAGCCTCTGCGGCAATACTATTCGCAAAAGCTCAATGCAATTAAGAATTGTTTAAATAAATATTAAATATTTACGACCGGTTTTAAAGGCCACATTTACTTAATATCATAATCCCTGTGCCCGAAAATACCTGTTCCAATGCGGATAATATCGGCACCTTCTTCAATTGCAACGGTGTAGTCGTTGGTCATACCCATGGATAAATGTTTCATATCTATATTATTAGCATATTTATCCCGGATGTCAACAAATATATTATGCATTTTTGTAAAAAAAATCCTATTCTTTTCACAATTATCGACATTCGGCGCCACGGTCATCAGTCCCGTTACCTTGATGAATTCAAATTCTGACAGGGATTTGACAAATTCTTCAGCTGATTCGGGGGAAATACCGGACTTGGTGGGTTCGTTGGCAATGTTAATTTCGATTAAAATCTCCGTAACATTTTTAATCTTTTCGGAATATTTATTGATTTGTTCCGCAAGACGAATATTGTCCACGGAATGTATCAAATTTGCTTTTCCTACTAAAAACTTAACCTTGTTTGTTTGAAGATGACCGATGAAATGCCAGATTGGGGCCTTAGTTTCCAGGGCTTCGTATTTGGGCAAAAACTCTTGAACCTTGTTTTCTCCCAAATTGTTTACGCCCAGTGCCAACAATTCCTCTATTCTCGGCAGGTCTATAGTCTTGCTAACACCGATAAGGGTGATGTCTTCCGGCTTTCTGCCGGATTTTTCTGCGGCTTCTTTTATACGTTTGTTTATTTCTTTCAGGTTTTCAGCAATGTAACTCATAATTACTCCCGTAATAAATTTAACTTGGGATACTCCGGCCCAAGCAATGTTCTTTCTCGAATACGTTTAGGAGCAACCCGTTTCTCTTGAAATCATCAGAATTGCCCTAATTGATAGGATTTTATCAAGATAATTATTCGGAAACGTTGATTTCCTCTGTATTTTAAACCCTATATACCTATTGTTCCGGATTTAGCCCAAGGCTACAATCGAACATACGTATCCGAGACGTAGAAATTTTTATAATTTCTCCGGGTTTTTTGTGCAATTTTTTACCTATTCCCCTAAAGTATATCAGAATACCGGCTGTCCTTCAACTATGTTTTTTGCATCTACGATAATTTGGTCTGAAATTTTTAGTCTTTTGTTTTCGGCGGAGTCTAAAATACAGAATCCGTTAATGGTAGCAGCGTCCTCATCCACCACAACTTTGCAAAATTCCGCATAGCCGTAATTGATTTTAAATACCCCTTGGACGTTGGCAACTTCGGTAATTTCATAGGGTTTTGTGTCGTCTTCATTTTCTAATAACAGGTCGCCCAGCTTTAGGGTGTTAAAATCTAAAAGCACGTAGGTATACGCCTCGTCAGCCGGCACGGAATCGAGAGTTTTAATGCCTAATCTCTCAATTTGGTCATTTACTTTTTTCAACACGGTTAAATCATCGGAATTAACGTAGCTGTTGGGAATCTTTAAAAAGGTCTTATCCACTATGGCGGTTACGGGAACCTTAAAGCCCTGCTGTGAAGTATCGGTGAGTTTTATTTTAACGTTACGGCAATCCAGATAATCTATCATAGAGCCGGTAATCTTAAAAAGTATGTAAGTTTTGCTGTCTTTTTGCACTATTTTGTTTATTTGAACGTCCATGGGAACAAATTCCGCATCTTTTTTTACATAGATGGTTCTGAAAGAGCCTTCCTTAAAGGTGGCGGCCGCATCCTCGGGAACCAAGGCGGCAATGTACCATTCGTTGGATTCCACTATTTTAAAAATAGGCTCGCTTTCCGCAACTTCTTGGCTTTTTTCCAAGGTGGAATAATCCACAGTCATGCGTAAATGTTCTTCGGTCAGGCTGTCTTTGTTTTCAAAGTTCAAAACCTCTTCCATGCCGTCCACCACATAGCTTAAAATACCGCTGTCCTCTATGCTTACATTGGTCAGGTTGGAGGCCAATCTGGTGGCGGCTTCGTTTTTGGCGGCGATTAATTCTTTAACCGAACCTTTTTCGTCCGTCAGCAACATTTGGTTTCGCATTTCTATGTTTTGGGTAATGCCGTCGGCAAATTCCTGTAATTTACCCATGTTACCCTTGATAAATTCCGGGACGCCTTTTTCTACAGCTGATTTTATATATTTATTGCGATTTTCCACATCTCCGGCGAAACCGGATATGTTCATTCTCATGCTCTGCATTTGCATAATCCGTGAATTGTAATCGGTAATGTCGCCGGTAAGTTCAGCCACGGCTTGAGCATCTGAAACCGAGCAAACCAAGGAGCCTTTTTTTACCCGGTCGTAATTTGCGTATTGAAAATTGATTACCCCGGCCTTTGGGCTTTTGTATACCCGTTCCTCTCGGATTATTATGGCATCCAAAATTTCCGGCAAATCCACCGAGCCGTAGGAGACAGTAATGCCGGGCACTTCGTTCTTGTTTAACAGGGCAAAAACCGCACTGCACATATAGGTTATAATCGTAAGGAATATAACGGTGAAAACAATGGTTCCGGCATGGGTACGCTTTTTGTGGGTTCCGGGCTTGTCCTGCCGTGAGGGTCTTGAGGAAGGTCTGCCTTTAGCGGCGGATTCCGGGCGTGGTTTTATGCGTTTTTTGGGAGAAGCTACTCGTGTGGGTGCCTCTCTTTTTGGGGATTTTCGCCTTGCCGGGTCTGCCGGTCGGGTTGCCGGTGAAGAGGCCGGTCGTTTAGCCCCGGTTTTTGACGTAGTTTTTGAGCCCGGTTTTGCCCTACTCTTGCCTTTGTGTCGGTTTTCCATTTGCTCACCTCCCTGAATGCGGTGGGATGAATTTTGGGTATTGATTATGCAGTGCTTTTTATTTGTTTGGGTTAATATTAATCATAAATCGGGAATTTCCGAATAAGCTTTATTTAGGCGTGTCCTTATCCGGGACACTGAATTGATAAGATTTTTGTTTACAAAAAATATATTGGCGTAAGTCGGAAACCGGGTGAATACTATGAAAAACAGAACGCCAAATTTACAGAAACTGCAAAAAATATGCAGGGCAATAATTATACCATTAATTGTGGCTGTTTTCAACGTTTTACTGGTGATTTTCCCTCAACAAATACTGCAAGGCTCCAAGGAAGGGTTAAATTTATGGTTTAATAACGTGTTGCCTTCGCTACTGCCTTTTATAATAGGCACAAATCTGCTCATAGGTTTGGGCGTGGTTAGTTTTCTGGGTACGCTTCTGGAGCCTGTAATGCAACCCTTATTCGGGGTAAGCGGTTGCGGAGGATATGCCTTAATAACCGGCATGACCTCCGGCTATCCCATGGGGCTTAAAACCGTGGCAAACCTTCGTGAAGTAAACCAACTGACCCAAACTGAGGCCCAGCGTTTGGCAGGCTTTGTTAACAACGGCGGGCCTTTGTTTATAATAGGCGTTGTAGGCCTGGGAATGTTTAACTGCGAAGCCGCCGGGTATTTTATTTTAACGGCACATTATTCGGCGTCTATAATTACCGGGCTGCTGTTGAAATATTATAAAAAAACCAAATCGGTCCCCATTAAGGAGCAAAACAATCTTTTCGCTACAGCCGTTAAAAATATGAAAACATCCATACGCAACGATGGCAGAGGTTTCGGGAAAATTCTGTCGGACAGTATAAAAAATTCGCTGGAAACCATAGCAATGGTAGGCGGCTTTATAATTTTGTTTTCCGTGGTGGTAAAAATATTCGAAATAACCAACCTAAGCCACGGCATAGCCTCAATGTTGGGCTTATCCGGCAGCGAAGATACGGTAAAAGGCTTACTGGTAGGCATTACGGAAATAACCAACGGTGCAAAACTTATATCCCAACCGGGCCTAACCCGGGAAAGTCTGGTGCTTTGTGCAGCGGTTATAGCCTTCGGCGGTTTTTCCATACACGCCCAGTCTGTCAGCTTCATCCGAAACACGGATATTAAAACATCGGGATACCTGCTCTGTAAATTTATTACCGCCGTAATTACCGCAACGGTAGGTTGGCTTATTTATCCCCTGTTCGACTTTAAAACCCAAACCGTTTCCGCCTTGGCAGGTTCCGTGCCCGGTCTGGCGGACAAATACAGCTTCTCACTTGTCAGCTTTCTAAGCGTTATGCTGTTTCTGCTTTGTTTCGCAATAGTTATGTGGATATTGGGTCTACGTAAGCGAACTAGGTAAAAAGCTAAAACCTTGGTGAAAACTTTTTCTGAAGAAAAAGTCTTCACCAAACCCCTTTCAAAAAGACTTTATTATAAAAACCGGGAATGCCTTTCAAAGAATCTTTCACATTCCACATACCCATATTCGGCTTTTTTGGAGAGAGGAGGTTTGGAGGAGAGAACCTTTTTTTGCCGTAGAAAAAAAGGTTCTCTCCTCCAAGGTCTTATGGCCTTGACTCCAAGGTCTTATAGGTTTTATACACACAAAAAAACCCACTGATGTGGGCTTGATGTTTGGGACTATAGCTGCGGTTTCCACATTGCTTCTGCGGAGTTTGCCGTATATGTAGGGTTATTCTCTGCCGCCACGTATTTCCTGCTTGTTTTCGGCTATACGATTTATGGTGTCGCTCAGTTCTTCTTCAACCGCCTTGAAACCTTGGGTCATGTCGTTAAGCGTCTCACGGACGGCGGTTTCGGTACGATTTAGGATTTCTTCCACGTAACTCATGGTGCCCAGGCGAACCTCTCTGGAATATTTCTTGGCCTCTTCCACCAGTTTTTCTGCGGCTTCTGTTGCCAGCTCGTATATTTGGTGTTCGCTGGCTATTTCTTGGGCTCTTTGCTCGGCCTCCGCTAAGATGGCTGTAGCTTTGTTGTTTGCATCTTCAATAATGCGGTCGTGGTCCTCTATTATTTTTTTTGCGTGGCGTATTTCATGGGGTAAATTTAATCTGATTTCTCCGATTATATCAAATATTTTCTCTTTTTCAACGGTAATCTTGCCCGAAAAGGGACGCCCTCTGCCGGAGTCCAGTATATCTTCCAATTCGTCCAGATATTCTATTAAAGTATCCATAAAAATGACCCCCTTGGTTGCTTCGTTAATTACTAAATATCTCTTTGTATATATTTAATGTTAGCTATTTTCTCGGTTATTGCCACTTTAACGCATTGAGGCACCATAAAATCTATTTCGGCACCCAGTCTTACCATTTCTCGAACGGCTCCGGAGCTGATATGCAGGTGTTCCTGCCTTGAATAAAGGATAAGTGTTTCGATTTCTTGGGACAGGCGTGAGTTAATACGTGCCATAAGTTGCTCGTATTCAAAGTCGGCATAGTTACGTATGCCTTTAATTATAACCGTTGCCTGTTCTTTTTTTGCAAAGTCCACCAACAGGCCGGAAAAGTATTTAATTTCTATGTTTGGAAGGTGAGCGGTGGTTTGTTTGAGTAGTTCCACTCTTTCTTCCGGGCTGAACAGGCCTTTTTTAGCCGAATTTACGGTTACTGCCATAATGAGCCTGTCCGTTAATTTGGCGGCTCGTTCTGCTATATCAAGGTGTCCGAAGGTAACCGGATCGAAACTGCCGGGAAAGATTGCTGTCACTGATTTTCACCACACATAAAGACCATAGTAGTTGTACCGAAATTTTTCTGTCTGTAGACTTGCAGCCCGGGAACTTGTGGCAGAGGTTCTTTGCTGCCCAGTTCGGTAACGATAATGCCGTCGTCGGCAAGAAGCTTGTATTTAACCGCCAAATGCAGGGCTTCCTCGGTAAAGTCCTTATAATAAGGCGGGTCAAGGAAAATCACCCCGAATTGCCGGTTTTGCTCGGATAATAGTTGCAGTGCTTTTTTGTAGTCTGTTTCCAAAACAAGGGATTTCTCGCTAAGACGGGTTAGCTTTAGGTTTTCTCGGATAAGATTGGCGGCTTTGGGCGAATTGTCGATAAAAACGGCGAATTCTGCGCCTCGGCTTAAAGCCTCTATGCCTATGGCTCCTGAACCGCCGAAAATATCCAAAAATACGGCATCCGGCACTTTAGGCGATATTATGTTAAATAACGTTTCTTTAATTCTGTCGGTAGTGGGTCTGGTGTCGTTTCCTTGAGGTGACAACAACTTTCTGCCCCTTGCCGTTCCCGAAATTACTCGCATTGCCCGCTCTCTTTCCTTGGTGGTAGGTGGAATAAATAAAAAGAATAAGACCTTGAGGAGAAACTTTTTCTGAAGAAAAGGTTTCCCTCAAACTCCCTTCAAAAAGACTTTAATGTTATGTTATTGATACCGGATTCAAATTTGGTTTACCTTACAAATTTTCTTTACGGTAAAGGCAAAGATATATACTTTTCTGTTAATCATCTTATATTAAAAGTATTATAATGTCAAATTATTTTCCT
>CAYMOU010000102.1:0-7172 GCA_964392115.1 uncultured Defluviitaleaceae bacterium
AAGATTCAAGGATAATTTGCAAATTTTTATCCTTCATTAAATATGGAATTAGTATTACAACAAAAAACCCGCTTAGCGGGCCTTTTTTTTCCATAAAATATTAACGGTTACAATAAATCGTCAAACTTTTCATACTCTGCATTATAGCTTTGTATGGTGTATTTGCACAAAGCCTCCGGAGTTTTTTTCAATTCCACCGTTCCTAACCCCAGTATTACCGGTGCCGAATCTCCCTGTGTAATATCCACTCGGCTTAATGATACTGTAAGCTTAATGACATCTCCCTGATTTTCTGCTGCTAAGATTTCATAAACACCCATAACGGAAGGTTCCGCAACTTTATAAGTCAAACTACCGTGTTTTTCTTGAATTATTCCGTTTAAGATGGCCGGAGGTTTCTCGTAACTTCCGTTTAAAAAGCTGTTTTTATATAAATTAACCGGCGAAAATTTAAGTACGTTATTTCCGGTTTGTGTATCCGAAAGCACAAGTTCTTTTAGGTCTTTCGGCAATTTTTCTTGCTCGGGTAATTGTTTGCCCAAGGCAACAAAGCTATACATGGTCAAGTTTGCCGTCACACTGTCGGGAGACTCCTTAAAAGGATTGAAATGCAGTACTTGGCTGTTTATAAAGGAATCCAACAACGGTTTGTATTCATATGCAAAAACATACCCATACTCCTCGCCCTTTTCCTTCAATTCAGCAATCATGGAATATGCGGCTTGTTTATAAACCCCGGCACTTGCCATTGCTTCAGCCGAGCGTCTGCCTGAGCCATCACCCCATTGCTCGCCTTCTTCATTGGCCGCAAACTCTGCTCTCTCGTCTATTTTTTTTATGACGTCGGATTTTCCTGTCAAAGTCGCCACATTATTGAGTTCTTCTTTCCAAGATTGCAAATAATAATATGATACTGCGTTGATTTCATATGTTGAAGCAGCAAGTTCAAAATTAATATGGCGGTCTATGGGGTTTTCGTTGTCAACCGGTGCATGGGTGGCCAAAGGGCTAGCCGAAGTTACTTCGTCCGGTTTGCCGGAAGAGTCCTGCGTGGGTGCCGGGGTTTCCGCCGGGCTTGCTGTGGGGCTTGGGCTTGGGGTATTGTTTACGTTTACCTGTGTACTTCCGTCACCGCAGCCTGCCAATAAAACCGCCGTTACCAATAGCTGTATTGCTAACTTTTTCAAAACAATTAACTCCCTTCATAATGGTTGATTTATGTCTCCGCAAACCTATGTAACTGTCAAATCTATGTAAATATAGTTTACAATATTTAACTTGATTTCGCAATACAAGAAAAATTTATAATATTCTTCCGAATATTTGACATACTAATATTACTATTTTTAATGGACAGTATGTAAGGAGGGTATCATGAAAAAACCGTTGATTTTGCTTATTATCCTGTGCCTTTGTGCCTGCAGCAACGTAGCCAACCGAGCCAATGTAAATCCCAATTCTCAACCAAACGACGTGGCACATTTTCAAGACGATGCAGAGGATACCGAAGTTTTGGCTGAAACTTTGGCAAAAAAAGTTACCGGCTTGGACGGTATAAAATCCGCCAGGGTATTGGTAAACGGAAATACTGCAATTGTGGGTATTGATTTAACAGAGCGAGCGGACGATATAAAACTGGTGGCAACAAAAAGAATTGTGGAAGACGCAGTAAGGGAAATTGTCCCTAATTTTGAGCGTATAGCAGTTACAGCGGCTCCGGAGTTGGTAGAAAAAATAACAAAAATATCGGAGCATACAAAAAAACCGCCGTCTTACAAAAAAGACTTGGAGGAGATTATCTCATCTCTTACACCGCTGGTTTAAGCTGTACCGTTACCGGCCTTGCTTTTTGAATTGCTTGATTTTATTTGTAAACGAGTTAAAATTACAGGTGAATGCTGAATAATTACATTTTATCAGCATTTACATAACTTTAATTAAAAAATGCTATGGATTTTAAGTTTATTATTTGCTATAATTGTTTTGTCGAGTTTGTAATGCCGGTTGTGGCATTTGGTCTTTTGTGTAATATTATTGATATTATGCACATTTACTGTGTCCGATTTAATATTTTACTTTTTTATTTCCTGAGCATTACGGCTTATACCTATCCTTAACTAACGATGATATATTTGGGTTGTTTAATTGGCAACGACTGAAGTATCTAAGTATGAAAAGGATTAGTATTAACTGTTCCGATTTCCGAAACCGGAATCGGCACCGGTATCGGCGACAGGGGGGATTTATCTGATTGATCTGTTTGAAGGTTTGGAGCGGTTTGGATTAGAGGGCTTGAAGAAAGATAAACCACTGGACCTTTGGTCTAAAGCTGATGCCGGCAAGACAGGCAAAGAATTTGATATTACGGATTATGTCTTTGAAAAGGGCTATGAATGCCCTGTATGCTTAAAGCAGTTCAAGGCCAATACCGTAAAAAGCGGCAAGCTGAAACTTGAATCGGTGGATTATGACCTAAGACCCATATTTACGCCTATAGAACCCCTGTTATATGAGGTTATTATTTGTAATCATTGCGGTTATTCGGCCATAAAGCAAAACTTTCTTCAAATTACCGACCGTCAAGGCGAATTTATTTTAAAAACCATTACCCCGGAATTCAAACCGGTAAATTACCCCATGCATATGGAACTGACCATGGGGATAGAGTCCTTTAAACTGGCACTTTTAAATACTATAGTAAAAAAAGGCAAGGACGGCGAAAAAGGCTATATCTGCCTTAAATTAGGGTGGCTGTACAGAATACAGGGTGATAAAGAACGTGAGCTTGCATTTCTGCACCAGGCCTACGAAGGGCTTACTTCCGCTTTGCCCAGAGAGAGAACTCCCATTTGCGGTTTGGACGAAAATACCATAATATATTTACTGGCCACCTTCTGTTACAGGCTTGGTAAGTTTGACGAAGGCTTACGCCATTTGGGCCGGTTAATAGTCAACAGAACCGCATCACCTCGTATAAAAGAACGAGCCAGAGATTTAAAAGATATGATAGTGGAACAAGCAAAGCACCAAGAATAATAAATTTTGCAAATCAAACAAGGAGGCTTACTTTGGTTACTTTATCCAATACAGGTGTTTATGTACTAAACGGAAAAGAAATTATAAATGACGATTCCAATGCCGGTAATTTTTTGTCCCAAAGAAATCTTACCAAAGAGCAAGCAATTCAAAACACAGTAACTTACAACATTTTTACCAAACACAATACAAGCGATAACACAAAACAATTGAAATTAAAATTCGATGCCTTAACCTCTCACGACATTACCTACGTGGGTGTTATACAATCCGCCAAGGCCAGCGGACTGGAGGCCTTTCCCGTTCCTTATGTGTTGACCAACTGCCACAACTCTCTTTGTGCCGTTGGCGGTACTATTAATGAAGACGACCATGTTTTCGGGCTTTCCGCTGCAAAACGTTTCGGCGGAGTTTTCGTCCCGGCACATCAGGCCGTAATTCATCAATATATGAGAGAAATGATGGCCGGCTGCGGCAAAATGATACTGGGAACCGACAGCCATACCCGTTACGGAGCCTTAGGAACCTGTGCCATAGGTGAAGGAGGCGGCGAACTTGCTAAGCAAGTACTGGGAAAAACCTATGACCTGCCTTACCCGGAAGTAGTAGGCGTTATGCTTACCGGCAAACCCCAAAAAGGCGTTGGCCCTATGGACGTTGCCCTTGCCATAATTTCTGCTGTATTTAAATGCGGCTACGTTAAAAACAAGGTTATGGAATTCTTCGGCGACGGGATTAAAAACTTAAGCGTGGATTTCAGAAACGGCATAGACGTTATGACCACCGAAACCACCTGTCTTTCCTCTATTTGGGAAACAGACGAGCAAGTTGCTACATATTTCAATATCCACGGCAGACCCGGAGATTACAAAAAATTAAGCATAGGCGAAGTGGTATACTACGATGGATTAATTCAGGTGGATATGGATAAAATCCGTCCTATGATTGCCATGCCTTTCCACCCGGCTAATGTTTATTTAATAGACGATCTTATCAAAAACCCCAAAGATATTTTGGCTCATGTGGAAAAAGAAGCCTCAAGCCAAATGGAAAACGCCGAATTAAAATTGTCGGACAAGCTGGTTGACGGTAAACTTTTGGTTTCTCAAGGTGTTGTTTGCGGTTGCGCCGGCGGTACTTTTGAAAATATCTGCGATGTAGCCGATATTTTGAAAGACAGTTCCGTGGGTAACGGTGCTTTTGGATTGTCCGTTTATCCTTCAAGCCAACCTACCTACTACAGCCTTGTGGAAAACGGCACAATAGCAAGGTTAATGAACGTAGGTGCTACCATTCGTTCCGCAATTTGTGGCCCTTGTTTTGGTGCAGGCGATGTACCGGCCAACAACGGCTTAAGCATCAGACACGTTACCCGTAACTTCCCAAGCCGTGAGGGTTCAGTGCCCGGCAAAGGACAAATTGCTTCCGTTGCCCTTATGGACGCTCGCTCCATTGCGGCTACCGCTCGTAACCAAGGCTTCTTAACCTCGGCTTACAATATAGATACGGAATTCACAAGGCCTACCTTTGCCTTTAATTCCAACATTTACGATTCAAGGGTATACAACGGCGTAGGCAAACCCCAACCCGAAACCCAACTGGTTCTGGGCCCCAATATTAAAGACTGGCCCACTATTCCTGCCTTGTCTCAACATTTACTGTTGAAAGTTGTTTCTGTTATCACCGACCCGGTAACAACCACAGACGAGTTAATACCCTCCGGCGAAACTTCTTCGTATCGCTCCAACCCTCTGGGACTTGCGGAATTTACTTTGTCTCGCAAAGACCCCAACTATGTGCCTCGTGCTAAAGAAGTTCACGCTTTGGAAAAAGCCCGTTTGGCAGGAGAAAACCCCTTTGATGCGGAAATTTTAAGCAAGCTTGATAAAATCGGCTATAGCGTTACGCCCGAAAACACCGGCATAGGCAGTGTTATTTACGCCAACAAACCCGGCGACGGCTCCGCAAGAGAACAAGCCGCAAGTTGTCAAAGGGTGTTGGGCGGTTGTGCCAACATAGCCGTTGAATACGCAACAAAACGCTACCGCTCCAACCTTATTAACTGGGGTATGTTGCCCTTTGTTATTTCGGAAGAGCTGCCCTTCGGACTGGAGGATTATATTTTTATTCCTAATATAAGGGATGCAGTGGCTAACGCTACCCAAGAAATCGAAGCGTTTGTGGTTTCGGATAATTCTAAGTCCTTTAAGCTCTCTATTTCTTCCATGACTAATGACGAACGTGAAATAATTCTTGCAGGTTGTTTGATTAATTATTACAGAAGTTAAGTTACGCAAAATAAGAGAAGACGCTAAACATTTGGTTTAGCGTCTTTGCTTTGTGTAAAAATAACAATATTCATCAAGGTATTTATCTTTAGCCCATATAACCTACTTCGGTGATTGACTTATGAATTACAGAGGTATATTCTTTTAGCTTTTGTATAACATCCATATCCGTTACTTCCAGGCCGGTGCGGCTCATGGATTTTCTCATTAGTCGGTAGGACTGGTTTATCATTTCAGATAAATATATGGAGCATTTATTTACCGTATCTTGGGAATAAGGCATAAGTTCCAGGGATTTTTTTGCCGAGTCTGCCTCTTTCCAAATCTCCGCAAAAACGCCCATTTGTTGAGAGGGTATTTTCAGTTCGGTTACTTTCACCAGCATACCCTTAATGTTGCCCAGGTTGTCCAGCATATTATTGTAGGAACGCTGATAACCGGCGTTTACTTGGTTTAATATTTTATTTTTGTCTTGGTATTGAAACACCGCAAAAATCAATGTTACAGCCACGGCCAAAATCAACAGGTTTTGCGGTCGTGTAATTTTTCTTGCTTCGATAGTGTTCATTTCATCAACTCCTGCCACCATTCAACTATCTTAAACTTTACAGCTACTTCGGGTTCGTCATGTTTAGCCACCAAGTTGTAAGTTTCGGTAGTGAGCACTTTTCTCAATTGTGTATCTTGTTTTTCGGTTATGGTCTTTTGGGTTATGTCAACATAGCACAGAGGCGGAAACATTACACACCACCAGTTGCTACCTTCGGCATCGCCTATGTTTATTCTCAAGGCTTGGTAATTTCCTGCAGGTAAGGCTACATTTGCATAGGATTTTGTGGGAAAATATTCGTTGGTTAATTCTGCCGTTACGTTGTAATCATAGCCGTTTTCGTATACCACTTCTTGGGCGAATTTTTGAATCTCGTCTAAGTTGGCTAATATGAAATCCTTGGTTTCGTCCACATTGGCTGATGCTTCCAGCCCGTATCTGAATCTCTCCAATACTCTGTCCCTAACCGTTATTTTTAAGTTTTGGTCAGCGTCCGAGTCGGAGTTGGCTTTTACGTGCAATCTGATTACCTGTTCTGCAATTTCCCGCTGCATACTTTCCGAATATGCATATGTCATAAATGCCACGATAAATGTAAAAATAAGTCCGCATATTACTGAAAGGGTAAGTACCTTTTTTTCTTTCATATACCATTCTTTTATTAATCTATACATAGCACACCTCTGCACATTTCTTGGTCGATATTACAATTATTTCCGGTAGCAAAAATTTTATACAGGCTTCCAAAATAAATTCTTTAAGTCCCTTCCGGGATTTATTGTCTACTTTAAAATCTTGAGGCATAGAGCCTTTGTCCAAAAAAAATAAAGCCTTAACAAAACATCCGGTCCGGATATTTACTGTTAAGGCTTAACAATTATTATGAATTTATCTTTCCTCAAACTCTACACTTACAATCTCGGCATCCGTATGTCTTTCTATATAATTTACTATATTTTCGTACATACTGTCTGCCGAGGCGTTATCCGCCGCCAAAAAAGCTATGGATATAACTATGGATTGGTGCAAATCTTGTGTGTCACTTTCCGCTGCTGAAACGTTGAATTTATTCTTGGTTTTTTCCAATAAACTTTTAACCACCATGCGTTTTTCTTTTAGGCTGTGAACCCAATTTGCATGAAGTTTAAGGGTTATCAAGTAAACCTGCATATTATCACCTAATCCGTAACAAAGATTGGCTTTACAGTCAAATGAACAAGGAATAGTAACAAAAGCTATTCTCCGTAAACGGTTCGCTCATGTGTTTTTCAAGGAAAACCACCGGTCGCTCACCACTG
>CAYMOU010000103.1:0-7119 GCA_964392115.1 uncultured Defluviitaleaceae bacterium
AGATATGCTTACAAGAATCAGAAACGCCAACACGGCTAAACATAAAACAGTTGATGTACCTTCCTCTCGTGTAAAGGTAGCTATCGCTGATATTTTGAAAAAAGAAGGCTATGTTCTCGGCTACGAAATCATCGAGGACGGCCCTAAAAAAACTATGCGTATCAGATTAAAATACGGCAAAGACAAAAACGAGAAAGTAATCGGCGGTCTTAAACGTATTTCCAAACCGGGTCTGAGAGTTTACGCAAACTGTGAAGAAATGCCCCGAGTTCTCGGCGGCCTTGGCACAGCTATTGTTTCTACCAACAAAGGCATCGTAACAGACAAAGAAGCTCGTCAATTAGGCGTAGGCGGAGAAGTTTTAGCCTTTATTTGGTAACAATCACCAACACATTAGATAATTGTTTGAATAACAAATGTCAAAAGTTTTGTCCACTGAGTACCCGAAAGATATCGGGCGTCCCCGGGACGTTTTTGCCAAGCAAAAATACTGAACTTTAAAAAGTGGCGGGGTTTGGGGCCGAGCCCCAAGGTCTTGACTTTGACTTTGACTTTACAGCAATCCAGGAGGTGCAGACCATGTCACGTATCGGACGCTTACCCATTACTATTCCGGACGGTGTGCAAGTTACCCTTGCAGAAGGCAACAACATCACCGTTAAAGGCGCAAAGGGCACGCTTACCCGTAAATTGGTTGATGACATGAACATCGCAATCGAAGACGGAACAATTACAGTATCTCGTCCCAGCGACTTAAAACGCCACAAAGCCCTTCACGGCTTAACCCGTACTCTCATTTTCAACATGGTAGTCGGCGTTACCGAAGGCTATTCCAAAACCTTGGAAATCAACGGCGTAGGTTACAGAGCAGCAAAATCCGGCAATAAATTAACCTTAACTTTAGGCTACTCTCATCCCGTAGAAATGATAGACCCCGACGGAATCACCACTACCGTTGAGGCCAACAAAATCATCGTCTCCGGTATCGATAAAGAAGCCGTCGGCCAATTCGCCGCTGAAATCAGAGACAAACGCAGACCTGAACCGTACAAAGGCAAAGGTATTAAATACAGCACAGAAACTATTCGCCGTAAAGTGGGTAAAGCAGGTAAGAAGTAATAAGCTACTTTTTCCCTAAAAGTCCACTCAGACGAATGACTACTGTAGGAAAGGAGTGCCGGAAATGATTAAGAAAAAATCACGCAAGCTTGCCCGTGAAAAGCGTCACTACAGATTGAGAAGATACATCAAAGGAACAGCGGAAAGACCAAGATTGGCTGTTTTCCGTTCCAATAAACATATCTACGCTCAAATTATAGACGACACCAAAGGTCATACCCTTGTTGCCGCCTCTACCGTTGAAAAAGCAATTGCTACCCAATTGCAAAACACTTCCGACATGGAAGCAGCCAAAATCGTAGGCGAAGCTATCGGCAAAAAAGCTGTAGCTCAAGGTATCACATCTGTGGTATTCGACCGTGGCGGTTATGTTTACCACGGAAAAGTTGCCGCTTTGGCTGACGGTGCAAGAAGTGCAGGTTTACAATTCTAATTGTTAATAATATTGCTGCCGAAATTAAGGTTGGCTTAATATTCTGTCCTTAATTAGCATTAAACATAGAGTAAGGAGGAAAACGCTTGAAGAAAATTGACGCAAACGCACTTGAACTTAAAGACAAGGTTGTTACTATCAACCGTGTTACAAAAGTTGTTAAAGGCGGGCGTACATTTCGTTTTGCGGCACTGGTAGTTGTCGGCGATGAGAACGGTCATGTAGGCGTAGGTCTTGGCAAGTCTACAGAAATCCCCGATGCTATCCGCAAAGGCAGAGAGGACGCAAAGAAAAATTTAATCCGTATCGAACGCAACGAACAAGACAGCTTGTACCACGAAACCATCGGTAAATTCGGTGCAGCTTCTGTTCTTATAAAACCGGCCGCTGAAGGTACCGGTGTTATAGCCGGCGGCTCTGTTCGTGCAGTTATGGAACTTGCAGGTATCCGTAACGTAAGAACAAAATCTCTCGGCTCCAACAATAAACGTAACGTTGTAAACGCTGCCATCGAAGGTTTGAGACAACTTAAAACCCCCGAACAAGTTGCCCGTTTACGTGGAAAAAGCGTAGAAGAAATCTTGAAGTAACAGCCGCTAACGGCAAGTTACCAAATTATTTTTCTTGATATATCGCAACCTGTAATATCGGAAGGAGGTCAAACGTGGCGAATTTAAAAATAACGCTTGTAAGGTCTACAATTAAAGCAATCCCTAAACATAAAAAGACCATCCAAGCTTTAGGCTTACGCAAGTTGAATTCTCAGGTTATCAAAAACGACGACCCCGCTATCAGGGGCATGGTAAAACAAGTATGTCACTTAGTTAAGGTGGAAGAAGTTTAAAGGAGGTGTGCAGTCTTGAACTTAGGTGATTTAAAACCCGCAGAAGGTTCTAAATTTAAGAACTGGCGTAAAGGACGCGGCCACGGTTCAGGTAACGGCAAAACCGCCGGTCGTGGTCATAAAGGACAAAAAGCTCGTGCAGGCGGCGGCGTTCGTCCCGGCTTCGAAGGCGGTCAAATGCCTCTTTACAGACGTCTGCCCAAACGTGGCTTTAATTGCAGAAGCACAAAAGAAATCATCGCTATCAACGTTGCTTTGCTTAACGTATTTGAAGATGGCGCTGTTGTTGATATAGCAGCTTTAAAATCCAAGGGCCTGGTAAGCAACCCTAAAGACGGCGTGAAAATCTTGGGTGAAGGAAATCTTGACCGCAAATTAACGGTACAAGTAAATTACTTCAGCAAATCAGCCGCTGAAAAAATTGTATCGGCAGGCGGTAAAGCAGAGGTGATTTGATGTTCAACATCTTTTTGAACGCTTGGAAGGTAAAAGATATACGTAAAAAGATTTTTTATGTACTGTTGGTACTTCTTATATATCGTCTCGGAACCTTCATCCCTCTTCCCGGTCTGGACTTAAACGCACTGGCTTCTCTCAGGTCTGACTCGGCAGGCAACCTTAATATGTTTGCTGTCATAGCCGGTGGCGGTGTGGGAACGCTGTTTGTTCTCGGTATAGGACCGTATATTACCGCATCCATCATAATGCAACTTTTAACAGTAGCTATTCCCAAACTGGAGCAAATCCAGAAGGAAGGCGAAGAAGGCAGAAAGAAAATTAACCAGTATACTCGTGTTCTGGCAGTTGCTCTTGCCTTGCTTCAAGGTATAACAACAGTAATTTCTTTGCAAAATCTGTTCTATCACAGAAACCTGTTCGTCTATATTATGGCTACTGTCGCTATCGTAACCGGTACTATCCTTATCATGTGGATAAGCGAACTCTTAACCGAAAAGGGTATCGGAAACGGTGCTTCGTTTATAATCTTTGCAAACATTCTTTCAGGTTTGTTTAAAGGTGTATTCAACTTCTCTCAAGAGATGGTTGGTGCAGATGCTTGGAGATTTGTTGCAGCTGCTATATTGCTTGTGTTTTTTGTGGGTCTTGTGGCCTTTGTTGTTTATATACAAGAAGGCGAACGCCGTATCCCCGTACAATACGCCAAGAAAATGGTTGGCAGACAAATGTACGGCGGACAAAGCTCTCATATTCCCATTAAAGTAAATATAGCCGGTGTAATGTCCATCATCTTTGCAATCTCTCTGCTTCAATTCCCGGGTGTAATTTTGAATTTCTGGCCAAAAGGTCAAGGTCCCGAATGGTTAACAAGCGTTGTTAATGTACTTTCCATCAGCAACATGACTTACATTCCCTTGCCTTTTATGGACAGAGGTATTTATATTCCCATTGGTGCTTTAGTTTATATATTGTTGATATTCTGCTTTACTTTCTTCTATACATCTTTTGCAATAAACCCCGTAGAAATGGCTGAAAACATGAAAAAATCCGGCGGTTTCGTTCCGGGTATCCGTCCCGGCAAACCTACCGGCGACTATATCCAAAATACAATTAATCGTATGTCTTGGATTGGTGCCGCATTCTACTCTTTGATAGCTATTGCTCCCATAATTTTAGAATGGGTTTTCGGTTTCAACCTGTACTTTGGAGGAACAACTCTCCTTATCGTATCCGGTGTTGCCATCGAAATCGTAAAACAGTTGGAATCCCAGCTGCTTATGCGTCACTATAAGGGTTTCTTGTCCTAAGATATGGCAGAATCGATTGGAGTTATCCATGGCAATTTTAATTAAAAATGCTGAACAAATCCAACATATGCGTCACGTTGGAAATATAGTGCTAAAGACCCACGAGCTTCTCGAAAGTAACGTGCGTCCCGGCATTACCACAAAAGAATTAAATGACTTGGCCGAAAGTTATATAGTAAACGCAGGAGCCTATCCTTCTTCAAAAGGATACAAGGGTTATCCCGCAGCCATATGTATTTCGGTAAACAATGAAGTAATTCACGGTATACCGGGTATGAAAAAGCTAAAAGAAGGCGATATTGTCAGTATCGACATCGTTGCAAACAAGAACGGATACCATGCTGACGCCGCCCGCACTCTTGCCGTCGGAACCGTTTCCGAAGAGACTAAGCGATTAATAGCCGTTACAAGAGAGAGCTTTTTTAAAGGAATAGAGTACGCCCGAGCAAAAAT
Source organism: uncultured Defluviitaleaceae bacterium (assembly GCA_964392115.1). Classification (GTDB taxonomy): domain Bacteria; phylum Bacillota; class Clostridia; order Lachnospirales; family WRBF01; genus CAYXWM01. The sequence continues at coordinate 4,616 of CAYMOU010000103.1, forward strand.
GCATTTGCATGAAATATCAGCCGCTGTTCAAGAATACGTGGAATCTTTCGGATTCACGGTAGTACGTGAATTTGTAGGTCACGGCGTGGGTAAGCATATGCATGAGGATCCTCAAATCCCCAATTATCGTATGCCTAACCGCGGACCCCGTCTGGCTCCCGGAATGACCTTGGCTATAGAGCCTATGGTTAACGCCGGCACAGCCGATGTGGATATCTTGGACGACGGTTGGACAGTGGTTACTTCCGACGGAAAATATTCGGCTCATTACGAAAACACCGTTTTGATAACCGACTCCGACCCGGAAATTTTAACAGTCTAAGGTGTATCGACCTGAATATCAGTCGACTTTTCGGCTATAACTACTAATTTTATATAATTTTGCCGGATTTTCTATAAAATTATATAAAATTAGTAAACGGTTCATGTTGAAACAACCTTGCGGATATGTTAAACTGATTCGCTGTATAAATCTATTTGTTTATTTGATAAACTTTATAAATAAACTTGTATTCGCAGTGGTCGGTTACGGCTGTGCGAATTGTATATAAGAGTAAGGAGACCGGAATGCTTAGTGTTGGTCAAGTAGTTTATTCAAAACGAGGACGGGATAAAGGCCTAGCCTTTGTAGTAATATCCGTTGATGCTGAATATGCCTTTCTTGCGGACGGTTCCTTACGCAAATTTTCCGGACCAAAGAAGAAAAAATTTAAACATATCCAACCTACCAATAATGTTCTTTTGGATATTCAACAGAAAATCCATGCAAGACAAATTTTGGACTCGGACCTTAGAAAAGCTTTAGCGCCGTTTAACAACAAAGATTAATTCTTTGTTCATCCAAAAACCGAAACGATAACATCCCTATCCTATCGTTTGGGTATGTTTGGGAACGGATTTAGCTGTGGGTTTTCTAAGTATCTGCCGTGGTTTCGTAACTCCTTGTTTGAATGCTGCCGGAAGAGGAGGTTAGAAGCATGTCTAAAGACGATGTAATAGAGGTTGAAGGAACAGTTTTGGAGAAACTCCCTAACGCAATGTTTCAAGTTCAATTAGAAAACGGCCATAAAATTCTTGCCCATATTTCAGGTAAATTGCGTATGAATTTTATCCGTATAATTCCCGGTGACAAGGTTCGAATTGAAATGTCACCATATGACTTAACCAAAGGCAGAATTATTTGGCGGGATAAATAATATCCCCAAAGGAGTGATTATCATGAAGGTTAGACCGTCAGTCAAACCTATTTGCGAAAAATGTAGGATAATCAGACGTAAAGGCTCCATCAGAGTTATATGCGTTAATCCTAAACATAAACAAAGACAAGGTTAATTATTTGGAGGTGTATGCATTAAATGGCACGTATATCAGGCGTTGACCTACCGAGAGAAAAGCGTGTTGAAATAGGGCTTACCTATATATACGGTATCGGCAGACCAAGCTCCAACAGAATTTTAAAGGAAGCAGGCGTCAACCCCGACACCAGAATCCGCGACCTTACCGAAGACGAAATTTCCAAAATTCGTGAAGTTATCGATACTACCCAAAAGGTAGAAGGTGACTTGCGTCGTGAAATTGCTTTGAATATCAAACGTCTTGTGGAAATCGGTTGCTATCGCGGTATCCGTCACCGTAAAGGCTTACCCGTTCGCGGACAACGTACAAAAACAAATTCCAGAACCCGTAAAGGCCCAAGACGTACCGTTGCCAATAAGAAGAAATAGGAGGTCCATTGAATGGCTAAGAAAGCTGTTAAAAAAACTACCACAAGACGTCGCCGTGACAAAAAGTTCGTCGACCGTGGTCAGGCTCACATCCAGTCTACCTTCAACAATACCATCGTTACCATTACCGATATGGGCGGTAACGCATTGTCATGGGCTTCTGCCGGTCAGTTGGGTTTCCGCGGTTCAAGAAAATCTACCCCTTACGCAGCTCAAATGGCAGCAGATACCGCTGCAGGTATTGCAAAAGAATTTGGCCTGAAAACCATCGAAGTTTTCGTTAAAGGCCCGGGTTCAGGCAGAGAAGCCGCTATTCGTGCGCTTCAAGCCGCCGGTCTTGACGTAACTATGATTAAAGACGTAACCCCGGTTCCTCATAATGGTTGTAGACCGCCGAAGCGTCGTAGAGTATAATGTAATTTCGGCATTAAATATTGCTGAAGAAGGTGCTTTTATGCCGGCCGGCTGCATTGCATAAAAAGCACCGTGGGCTTTGCGGTAAATGTTACTTAAATTTGATTTAAGAGGTTAACTCACGGTATTCCGAAATGCCGCAAATCAACCCTTTAAGTAACACGGCAAGCACTGCCCAATATTCTTGGGTACCGTCATTTACCCACTCTCGAACATTCAGGTGTTTATATAAATATTATTAACCCCGGGCTTTTTTAATCACCTGTGATTAAAAATCCTTTTGAAAGACAATCATTATAAAAAGAATCAGACACGAAACCAATTTACCAAAGGTTTAAAATCAGGAGGTGCAAGGATTGGCTAGAT
>CAYMOU010000104.1:0-7031 GCA_964392115.1 uncultured Defluviitaleaceae bacterium
GGAAATAACCCGGGGTTGATTGCTACCTTCAATAAGGGCAAATTCTGTTCCCGGGCTTGCGTTTTCCATAAAATCTGCAATTTTTTGCTTGGCGGCTTCAAAACGGTTGGGAGATTCGTCCGCAGTCTGCATACTCAAAGAACAATCCAAAACCGCTATATAACGAGACACCTGCTTTGCGGACATTATATAAGGGTTCGCCAAGGCTAAAACCAAGAAAAAGGCGGCAAGAAGCTGCAAAATCATGAGTAAATTTTTGCGCAGTTTTTGCCATGGCCTCATGGCGTATTGAGCCTTGACCGCATTTTTCCACAGAAACAGGCTTGAGACTTCTTTCTCTCTGTATTTGGTTTTGAATAGGTACATGGCTATAATAACAGGCAGCGAAATCAAACCTATTAAGGCCAAGGGGTTGTAAATGTTCATTTATTCACCTAAATTTGAGTATAGTCTTTTTGGGACTTTTCTTCTTGCTCTGCTACTTTACAGAATCCTCCAAAAGCTTTTGGGTGCCGGGACAGTCTTAACCAACAAATCTTCAGGGCTTCTGTCGCCGGGCAAGCTGTGCTGCGTCACGCATTATTTCTTTATAGAATGTTCACTGTAATAGAATGTTCACTGTAAGTTTGGTAATTGCACGGAAAATCCTCAGGCTACAAATTGGAAAAATACTCTTTGACCAGATTTTTAATCCCGGCGGGAATTTGTGTTTCGTCGGTAAAATTTAAGGCTTCGTCACGATATTCGTTGATTACTCGGCTTACCGGCACATTACCGCCCTTGTTGCCCTTGTTGCCCTCGTAGCTCATTTCCTGTTCACGCCTTGTACCGCCTTCGTTTTCGCCACCGTAAATGTCCATTTCATCTGTTTGCATTCCGGCGGCTTTGCGAACATAGACTTCTTCGTTTTCTATGTGTCCTTTGCCCTGTCCGGCTCCGGGTTCATTTGTGGTAGAGTTTTGACCGGCGTTTTGTGAGGAGGAAGACGAACCGTTACCTTGTTGAGATGAGGAAGCACCGTTGTTGTTTTGTTGCCCGGAATTACTTTGGGACTTGCTTGGCTGACCGGAATTTGCCTCCGTAGATGCATTAGAGCCGTTTGCGGAATTTGAGTTTGATTGTTCCTGTTGTTGAGATTTGGAGCCTTGGCGTATTGCTGATTTCGCAACGCTTTCGTTCAGTTTATTTATGGCGTCTCGTAAGTCCTGATTTTGAGAGGCTAGGTCGTTTAATTTTTTGGACAGTTTTTCAAACTCGGCATCATAATTGCCGCCTTGTGCCAGCTTTCCGGATAAATCGCTTAAAGCTTGGGATAATTCCGGGTTGTTTTCTATTTCGTCAGCCAAATTTTTATAGTATTCGGATAAGTCCTTTAAATCGTCGGAGGATACCCCTTGAAGAAATTCCTTGAAATTTTTCAGGTGATTGTCGATAGCGTTAGGATCGCCTTTAAGCAAATTTTCACCCAATTCACGGGTCAAGGCATTTTGAGCCAATTTTTCGCCCAATTGTTTCAGGTCCTTGGATATGCTTTCTTTGGCAAGGCGTTTTAGTTCCGACTGGGCATTTTGCAAACTTTTTATAAGTTCACCTTTGTTTTTGGCCTGTTTTAATTGATTGTACAGCAATTGCAGTCGTTCGGTTATTTCCTTTGTTTTTGATTGAGGAATGCCTTTCAGAATTTCTTCCGCCTGTTTTTCTATTAAGCCTTGTTCCTTTGCGGCAACTTCACGAATTTGCAATTCTTCGTTTAGTTGAGCCTCCCTGGGGCTTCTTGCAAAACCCACCGTTAACATGGCTACGGAAAGTATCAGAATCAACAGAAGCAGTTTCCTCGGCGGAGTAATTTTATACTTTTTAAAGTCGGCTTTCCCGGCCTGTTGCACCGCATCGTCTATTTCAAGGGTAGCGTAAATATTTTGTTGATTGCGACAGGCTAATTCCAAAGCTGTAACAAAACGCTCCTTATAACCCAAGGAATCGCCTGTTGCGGCTACTTTATAATTATCCGGCTTTAGGGCTATGCCGAAAATAATTCCCAGTGCAAGGAAAATCAACAGGCCGGATATAATTTGCAGCAATATATCTTCCATTAAAAAGAATTTGCCCAAAACAATCAAAATCAGACCCACCGAACAGCCCATAACCATACCCCAAAGGGCATAATTAAGGCAATTTTGCAATATCATTCTCTTTCGTAAGGGTTTTAAGGCTTTAATTAAAGACTGCATAATATCCTTCTTTCTTACGAACGTTCATAAAAATCTTTCCGTTATAAATTATTTTACTTTTAGGGATTGTTTGCGCTTTTTCCTCTTACCTTTTACGGGGTTGATAATTACGGAACTTAACCATAAAATCAACAGAGAAAAAAGTATATTGAAAATCAAGTTTACTATCCATACAGGGAAGAAAGCTTCTTGACCTAAGGCGTAATCTACTAAGCTGTATAACATACCGTTAATATAATTGCTTCCCAGCTGCATATCCATTAGTGAAATAAAGCTGAAATATGGGTTTATCGCAAAGGTTGCATACCAGAGCCAAACGGGTATACCGGTTCCAAAAAAGCTCCACATTACAGAATGTACCAGGCTCATAATAACAAAAAGCCCTAACCCGATAAACCCCAGGGTAATAAAGGTTAAAACCAGGGATGCAACGGTCTTTTTAAATACAGCCGAATAAAAAATAGATAGGCTGCCCACCATTATGGCTACCACCAGAGAAAAACCGAACATTCCCATCATTTGTAAAATATTAACACCGCCGTAATACAGCACTATTCCGAAAACGGGTAAAGATGCCAACATCAAAAGTATAACCATAGATACGGAGGATAATAATTTTCCTATAATAATTGTAACTGTGGACATTTTTGTGACTAAAAGCAAATCCAAAGTTTGTCGCTCACGTTCGCCGGAAATTGTACCGCTTGTAAGCGAGGGTATAATCAAGGTAATTATACCTATTTGAAAACCTGCCAAAATCGCATATATTCTGATGGCGTCCCGGGGATTAAAGCCGAAGCTGTAAGAATTACCGTAAACCGACAGAAGTGTCAATCCGGCGAATATACTTAAAATCAACACGTATATGCTTATAACCGCAAAAGAACGCCAAGTTCTTAAATTTGTTCGCAATTCTCGCCTGAATACGGGATTAATCATTTTCGGACTCTCCTTTTACTACTTGAGTGAATAAGTCTTCCAAATCGGTTTCTTTTTCTTTTATGCAGACGATTTTAGTTCCTGCCGAGACGGTTTCCGTTACCAAATCGGCAAGTTCTGCGTCGTTGCCGTCGAAGAAGAAGGTCAAGTCCTCTACGTTTTCCGTAATTTCGGAGACCTGCGGTTTTTCTTGAAGAAGTTTAATCAGTTCCTCGGTAATTTCCAAGGGCTTCATGTATATTTCTCTGTTTTTATTAAAACGACGCATAATGGAATCTATAGTGCCCTCGGCGGCTAAATTTCCGTGGTGAATTATGCCTATGGAAGTACAAAGCTGGGAAAGTTCCGTTAAAATATGAGAGCTTATAATAATGGTTTTGCCTAGGTTTTTCAGTTGTTTCAGAACTTCCTTCATTTCAACCCGGGCTATGGGGTCCAAACCGGAGGCCGGTTCATCCAAAATCAACACTTCCGGGTCATGCACCAAACTTCGTGCCAAGCAAAGCCTTTGCTTCATACCTCGGGAAAGTGTGTCGACATAGTTGTTTTTTTTGTGACCCAAGTCCACCAGTTCCAAAAGGTTATCTATAATGGCGTTTCTCTCTTTATAGGGTATATAGTAGGCCCCGGCGTAAAAGTCCATATATTCCGAGACTTTAAGGTTATCGTAAACGCCGAAAAAGTCGGGCATATAGCCTATTTTACCTCTTAATTTTACGGGATTACGGGTAACGTCCACATCGTTAATTATAACGGAACCGGACGTGGCGGACAGCAATCCGGACACAATTTTCATTGTGGTGGTTTTTCCGGCACCGTTAGGGCCAACAAACCCGAAAATACTGCCGTCTTCTATGGTAAGGTTCAACTTGTTTACTGCCACAAATTTACCGTACTGCTTTACCAAATCAACTATTTGCAGCATACAAAACCTCCGATTGGTGTAGTGATGGTAGTGTTAAAAGATTAAGACCTTGAGGGAAACTTTTTCTGAAGATATGTTTCCCTCAAACTCCTTTCAAAAAGACTTTAATATTGAGTATTCAAAAATTCAGGGCTTATTTTTAAGTTCTCAGCTGTTGCCTTTACTATCTGTCACCTGGTTGTAAAGCAATCAGTGATATTTTAATTTTCGGCAAAGAGATATATTCACCCGTTGTAAGGCCCTGAATGCGAATTGTTAACTTGCCTTCTTCGTCAAAATAATCTTGGACATTGTTTTGGTATTGTTCGAGGCTGAGAACTTCAAATTCACCTGTTCTAACGTTAAAAATTTCATAGTTGTGAGAAGTGTAAGTCATAAACGAAAACTTTGTGGTTTCGGTGTTGGCCGGAGCAACCCATGACATTGTAACTTCGCCTTCGTCATACATATAAATGCCGTCGTTTTGTATTTCCAAATTAGATATACTTTCAATGGTATTTACACCCAAAATGCCGTAAGGCATATCAATTTTACCCTCAGAGCCTAATTTAACGGTGACACCTTGTCTAAATACATTGGTATTAAATTCATTGGCTATGTCTCCGTTTACTCTTATACCAACATCATTTATTTTGGTTTCGCTGAATGCCGTAATTTTAGCCTTTATCAAACCGGTATCCTCACCCGATACATTATACACCTTGTTTTCCGAAGGCTCTTGCACCGGTGCCTGTTTTTGGATGCGAGGTTTTGTGTTTAAGTATGCAAACTTCATGTTGTATTCGTAATCCATTTGCATAAGGTCAAACTTTAGACTGTTTTTTCTTCTTTCGTTGGTTTGGATTCCTCTACTCGTATCTATATTGAAAATTTGAGAAATCTGAGAGTACATTTCCAAGGCTTCGTTTTCGAAGTCCAAGGGATAAAATACTTCTGCGCTGTCTCCTTGAATAAGCTTGTCAGCCAATTTTACATACATTCCCGAAAATTCAAGTATTATTTCATCAAAATCCAGCTTGGTATCGTTTGTGATTTTACCTTTGATAACATTGCCATCCAGAGTTAACTCTGCGTTAAGTCTGCCCACGTCAGAAGTATAGTTTGACGAAAATGTAGATAAACCCCAGCTTTCTTTATCGTAAAAGGTTAATGAAGGTTTTGCACCGTAGAGTATTTTTTTCACGTCTTTTTCAATTGCATCATTGTAGGAACGGTAATCCATTTCGTAGTACATATTACCGGGAAGGTTTAAAGGAATCTCCTTGTCAAAGTCCACCTTTATGTCGTCGGCATAGGGCGATAGAACCCCGCTTACCTGCATAATATCCGAAACAGACGAATCTTCCATAACCGTAACAGCGGAAAAGGTATTTATAATAGCCTTTTTATACATACCGTTGCTTCCCAACAAATATATTAAAAAGGTAGTTAGTACGGCCATAATAGGGATAATGGCAAAGCCTTTTTCTCTTATGTCCTTTTTCTTCAAAAAGATATAGAGTACAGGACCCACGAATACTATCCATATTCCCAAAATAACAAAGCTTACCATGATGGTATCATCACTTAAAGAAGGAAGATTGTTAGTAAACCTGGTAAATATATCCTCCCTGTTAAAGCCTCCGTTGGTTGAAGGTTGAATGTAAGTTGTGTAGTCTTCCGTTAAAAATCTGTTAGATTGGGAAAACATATAGGGTACAGGCTCTACGCCCAAATCAAAGCCATGTAAAATAACCGTGCCCAAGCCTTGCTGTATATAGTAGGATAAAACCAAGCCCTCTTTAAAACTTCCTTCCGGTACGTGCATGGAATTTAGGGTAAGAGGTTTCGGCAGATTTTCCGCCAAGCCCGGGGTTTCGGTTTCGAAGGTAGCCTCTACTTTGGCATCTATAAAATCCAAGCCCTTCATTACCTTTTGGAAGTTATGCCCGGTGCCCACAGCCAAGGTTCCGCCTTCTTTTAACCAGTCTTGCAGAATTTTTTTGTCTTCGTTTGATAACGAACCGGTATCAAAATCGTTGATTATCAGCATATCAAAAGGCTTTAGCATAGAAGCATTTTCCGGAAACTCGTTTAAAAATATGAGATTATCCGCCAGTTCGTTGGTTTCCTTGTCATACATATATTGATGTAGAGGTAAGGCTCGTAAATAAGTTAAGGAATTCGGAGAATCACTTAAAACACCTACCAACACAGTTCCCGGCTCTACGGGATAGGCATGGGCAGTATATTTCCCCACTTTATTACCGTCTTTATCTGCCAATTCAACATCCAGGCTGCCAACAACGGTGCTTACGGGTATTTCCGTTTCATATACTTTGGATGAATTGCGAGGCATTTGAACCGGTTGAGCGTAAACATTATACCTCATATATTCCGAAGTACCCGAAACATTCATCCTGACTTGTAACTCACCTTCGAAATCGTCGCCGGTGTTTTCAAGAAAAACCTTTAATGGGGCATTAACATCAAGTTTATATTTACCTGATACGCCCAATTCGGCCCTAATACTTATGCCGGAGCTTTCGCCTCTTGCTACAACAGGCATAATTATTATACTTAAAATCATAATCCCGACAATAATCAAAGCCATTACAGAAATAAAACGACGTCCTTTTGTGGTTTTGGACTGCTTCATATTTAAACTCCTTCTGAAATTGTTTTATTTTGGCAATAATAGTTATATAATATTTAGTCCAACCGGTTTTGGGTTGGTTTACAAAAAGCTCCGGTTAAATTGCAGATTCTAACTAAATTTTACCCAAGCTTGTCTTATAAATTACGCAAGAAAGCACAATTAAACAGAATTTAAGCCCGGCATTTGGTTTACCGGATTTTTCTTCTTTATTTAATGATAACATATATTTTTTAAGATAAAAAGCAAAAAGCTTTGAAAATTTGTTAATTTATTATATAATATAATAAGAGCCGGACAG
>CAYMOU010000105.1:0-6977 GCA_964392115.1 uncultured Defluviitaleaceae bacterium
AATGGGGTTACAGCTGCAAAGTTGTAGACTTGATTGCTCATATGGCTAAAGTTGACGCTCAATAATCATTAATTATACTAATTCCATATTTTATAAGGATAAAAATTTGCAAATTATACTTGAATCTTTGTCTAAATTTCAAATTTTTATCTACTGTTTTAAATGGAATTAGTATTATATATACAAAAAAGCTTCCGTATTATTCGGAAGCTTTTTTTGTTGTAGCCATTTGAGTATTACATATAGCGGTCGGAGCAAGCCCCGACCCTAAAATTCTTATTCTAAACCGTAATGGTTCACCAGCATTTCAGAAAATTCTTCGGAGGGCATAGGCTTGGCGTAGTAATAGCCCTGTACCGTTTCGCAACCCAGTTCTCGAAGAAGGTCTATGTGTTCCCTGTCTTCTACACCTTCGGCTACGGTGTGTATGTTTAGTTTTTTGGTCATATCCAAGATTGTTTCTATAACCGCTCTGGAGCGATGTTGGTCTGAGGCATCCACAAAGAAGCTTCGGTCTATTTTAATAACGTCAACGGGAAGGTTTTTCAGCAATCCCAAGGAAGAATAGCCTATGCCGAAATCGTCCATAGATAGTGTAAAACCGGCATTATGAAGCTCAAACAATACATCCTTCAATACTTCTACGTTGTCGAAGATGGCGGTTTCGGTTAATTCAATTTCTATGGTATTTCTGGGTATTTTGTACTTATCCAGGGTTCTGCATATTTTATCTATGAAATCCTTGTTGTTAATATGCAATCTTGAAAAGTTTACAGAAACCGTTACCGGAGGAATGCCACTGTCTATCCACCCTTTTATAACACCACAGGCTTTATCAAGCATATACATATCCAGTTTGGTGATAAACCCGTTTCTTTCGAAAATGGGAATAAAGGTTCCCGGGTACACCAAGTCAATGTTTTCCTTTTTCCACCTTACCAAAGCCTCTGCACCCACAATTTGCTCGTCTTTCAGTCTGTATTTGGGTTGCAGATAAAGTATAAATTCCTCTCTCTGTAAAGCTATTTCCATTTTATTTTCTATTTCTTTTTGCTCTATAGCCTTGATTTTCATTTGGCTGTCGTAATCATAGGTTTTTTTCTTTCCGCTGACCTTAGCCATTCTGTGTGCAAAGTTAACTTTTTCAAATATGGTAGAAATATCAGTCTCTCCGGGTTCTATTACATAGCGTCCGGTAGGGAACATGATGCTATGCCTTAAATCGCTACCCATAAATTCATAAAATAACTTCTCGAACCTATGACCGGATTTATTTATTTCGATTTCTTCGCTGTAACGTAAGAGTATTACAAATTCATCTGCCACTATTCTGGCGTAAATCTCTGTTTCTCGGTCTATAATTCTATCTAAGGCTCGGGATATGTTAATTAAAATTCTGTCACCTTCCATAAACCCGTGCATCTCGTTAAGCAGTCTAAAGTTTTCTACGTCCAGTTTTATAATAATGTACCTTGTGTTTTCGTATTCCTCCAGCAATCTTTGGGCATCCATTTTAAATTTGCTGAAATTCCTTGCCCCGGTAAGTTCATCAATATATGCCACACGCTCCAGTTCGTTAATATAAATTTCTCGCATTTTTAAAGATTTCTTTTGCATTGAGAAAATATGAAGAATAAACAGCATAAAACATATTATTATAGCCGTAGCCAAGTAGCCGGTTTTACCGGTAATTTGTGCGGCACTTGAGCCTACCACATCCTCAGGAACAGCAATGAAAATATACCAATCGTTTATTCCTACGGGAGAGTAATGTGCAATGCGGTCTTCTCCCTGAATAATATATCCCGAACTCCCGGATTTTTTATCCCGTATATTTGCCAATATGGTAGGTAAATTATCGCCGGAATAAAACTCGGCGGTTTCCCAAGAATCAAAGAGATTTTCCGAACGTGTGACCATATAGTCATTTGTTGTTCTTGATATTATTTCACCTTTGGAAGTAACCACAAAGGCATAGCCCTTACCTTCAAAAGATGGCAAGAGAAGCTTATTGAGATTGGCTATGTTATAAGATCCTACAACCACTGCATTTATCTTGTCATTTTTTATTAAGGGTGTTGATAGATTAATAACCACTGTGTTGTGTATATTGGATAACATAGGTTCCGATAATACGGTTTCGCCCCTTAAGGCACGATTGAAAAAATCTTGGTCGGATATATCCACAAAGTCCCCGGTGCTTGCTATACCCTTGCCCCGGGGATTAACTATGGTAATATATTCGAAATTAGAGCTTTTCTCCAATTCATGGAGAAGAGCCATAATTTTTCTTATATCGTCTTCCTGATAAGATAGATTTATTGCAACAGAATTAAGCATGGTCATTTCGGCATTAATTTCAGAGGAAAAATTATAACTTTGTTGCTGAAGAATCTCCTTCATGGTTTTAGAGGTTGCCTCTGATAAGTCTTTCTTTAATATTTCGTTGTATGTATAAAGGCCCAATACAGTTAATGAAATGATAACAAAAAATACAGCAATGAATTTTAAAGTAGGATTCTTAAATTTCGGAAAACTCATATATTTTCCCTTCCCGGTTGTATGACCGAAACTGATACTAAAGTTTTATATACTGTTTAAATGGAATGTATCAATAAATTCACTTATTATTGTAACACTTTACTATAATAATTTCAATACAACAAAATAGGTTAACCATAATTATATTATGTGAAGTAATTTTATCTTTACTGTGTATTATTATAATTATATTTTATTTAATTAATATTCGCATTAATATAAGTTTCTTAAAAAACATAAAAAGACACCGTAGAAACGATGCCTTTTTATGTTTTGTCATTAAGTTATGGGTTTATTTCACAAACCATTTGTATTCGCCGCTGTTTTGGTCATAGTCGTAGAAATCGGCGAAGGATAAATCGAACAATTTGTCTCTGAAAGGTTCAACGGAAATCTTATTTTTAATAAGATGCTGCCAAATACCGCTGTAGTCGATTTTGCCTTGCATAATAAAGGCTTTTACCAAGTTGTCTTTCAAAAAGATTTTTTGGTAGGTTTTAGCATCTTTTTGAACTATAGCTTCGTCGTATTCGTCGTTTAAGTTTCCTACGGAAAGAGACAGCAAGCCGTAGAAATTAGAGGTATTTTTAAGGGCAAAGGTATCGTCGTATACTTCATCTGCACCGCACATATTTTTAGCAGCAACTTCGCCTTGTTTAACGGCGCTTGACCATATACCGGAAAGACCGGTAACGTCACCTGCGGCGTAAACATTGGGTTGAGAAGTACGAAGGTGTTCGTCTACTTTTATGGCACGGTCTGTTTCTATGCCGCTGTTTTCAAGGAAACCTATATTTGGGCGTACACCGGCGGCTACGATTGCAAAATCACAGGGTACGGTTTCGCCGGATTCCAAACGGATGGCAGAAACATTGTTGTCTCCGTCCGGAACGGCGGCGGAAACTTTAGCGCCCAATATAAATTTACAGCCGTGAGCTTCAAAACGGTCTTGGTATGCCTTTGCAGAAGTTTCATCCATTTGCAAGGCAATTATACGGTTGGCCATTTCTATAACGGTTACGTCCAAGCCCAGTTCCAACAGAGCAACGGCCGCATCCATACCAACCAAGCCGGCACCGATAATAACAGCACGTTTTTTATTTTTAGCAACCTCCGCTATAGCGTAGGCATCTTTAAAATCTCTGAAACCAAAGATGTTATTGCAAGTCCTCAAGTTTTCTATAGGAGGAATAACATATTGGGCACCGGTTGCTATGAGGAGTTTATCGTAGGAAATGCTTTCGCCGGATTCCAATTGAACGCAGTTGTTTTGAGAATCCACCTTATTAACGGTTTTTCCTTTTAACCAATTTACGTTCAAATCTTTGTCGAAGGTTTGGGTGGTAAAGTTAATGCCTTCCAAGGTACGTTCGCCGCTTAAATATTTATGAAGCATACAGCGGGAGTAAACGTGGTCGTCGGTAGAAATTAAGGTAATGTTCGCATCGGGGTTTTCTTTTCTCAAAACGTTGATAGCGGCAATACCGGCTGCACTGGCACCAATGACACAGTAATTCATTATTCCACCTCCTTTACAGTTATGGCTTTTTTCGGACAGGAAGCAACGCAAGAGGGGCCGTTTTCTTCTTCCGCACAAAAATCACATTTTATAACTTTTGAACCGGTAAGACGGTCGGGTTTCAATACACCGTAAGGACAGTTCATTACACACATAAAGCAAGAGCCGCAAACCTCGGGGTCATATAGTACCATACCGGAATAGTCGTATTTTTTCAAAGCACCGCTCATACAGGATTTAACACATTCCGGCTCATCACAATGTCGACAAAATATAGGGAAGTAACCTTTATCGGGAAGCTGTACTATATGGTTGCGACTTTCGGCTGAAGGGTCGCAAAGGTCGAGAAGGTGGATGTTTTTACCGGCTGAATGGGCGGTCATACATGCAAGGGTACAGTTTAGGCATCCGTCGCATTTTTCTCTATCAATCATTATTCGCTTCAATGCAATAACCACCCTTCCTCAGATATTAAGACCGGCACGTTTTTCGTTGATAATACCTTCTAAGATTTCTGCAGATTTTTTAACGTCTGTTTCAACAATAAGCTGTCCGCCGGTTAACTCTTTCATCTTGTTGGTAACAACGTCGAGAGTTACGGGGCTGCCTGTAACGAAAGGCGGTAAGCCTAAATGTACGGGCAAACCGAGGGCAAGGCCAAAGCAACCGTCTGCAAGAGCTTGTTCTTCCAACCACTGAGGAGCAGAAAGAACCAAAGGTAATTGAGGAATATCCACGCCCAAAGTTTCGGCGATTTCACCGGCAACGATTTCAAGACGTCCTATGGCAAGGCAGGGGCCGAAGTTAAGTACCGGCGGGATTCCTAATTTTTTGCAGATTGCTTTCAATTTGGGGCCTGCAAGTTCGGCAGCTTCCGGAGACATTAATCCGCAGTTTTCCAAACCGCCTGAAGAACAGCCGGCAGAAAGTACGATGATGTCACGTGCGATTAATTCTTTTGTCAATTCAACAGTAAATACATCATGACCAAGAGCAGTAAGGTTAGAGCAGCCTACTACGCCTGCAACACCTTTGATTTCACCTGCAACTATCAAGTCGATAAGGGGTTTCCAGTCTCCGCCAAGGAAGTCTTTAAGAGAACCTTCGCTTACGCCGGTAATGGTGGTGCTGTTACCGTGTTCGGGAAGAAGGTTTAATTCAACTTTGGGACGGCGGTTTTTGTATGCATCAACTATGCGATCAATAATTTGAAGGCTGATAGCTTCTTTGTTATCGTAGTCAAAGGGAATATGCTCTGCATTAGCTTTTTTGGCAATGTCGTCAAGACAGATTTGTTGAATCATAAGACGATCGCAAATAGGTTCGATACCGGGCAGAGTGCAGTTAAATTCGGAAAGAACCGCATCAATTGCACCTGTGGAAAGAACAGCTTCGCTGGTGTAGTTATTGCCGGCATGACCGTCGAAAATTTCGGTGTAATGATCACCACGTAATTGAAGGTCTTGACCTACGCAAGTACAACCTACCAGTTTAAAGCCTTTTGCACCTACTGCTTGTGCTTTTGCGACAACGTCCGGTTGGGTAAGGCGGTTTTGCAAATCAACGAAGATAGAGTGTTGGTGACCTGTAATCATAATGTTGATATAATCGGGGTTGATAACTCTCAAACCTACAGGTGCCATACGGATTTCCGGTTGGCCCAACATAACGTCGTTAAGGAGATTTGTTAAAGTCAATCCGTAAATTCCGGTAGAAATACCCAGTTTTAAGCAGTCTAACAACATACTTACAGGGTCGGAACTTAAGTTTGTGGAAGTTTTTACAACTCCCGAAACTATTTCGGATTTGGCTCCTCCGGGTAGTATGCCCAGCTCTGCCCAGCGTTTATACCTTGGGCCGTAAGCTATCTTTTCGGTTAATTCCATGGTGTCGTATTCGCTTTTGTATAAATCGTCAAGTACCGCTTGGGCTACTGCGGCAGCACGTTCATGCATATCATCTTTATGTATTCCAAACATATCTGCAAGCTTGTTTAATGCTTTTTCGCTCTTGAGTTCGTGTTTGGCCAAAGCAGCTGCTTTTAAGTTGCGAGCTGTAGTTTCTACAACGTGGATATAGCAACCTGAACCGGCAGCTACGGAACGAAGGAAGTTACGGGTTACGATGGTGTCCGCATTGGCACCGCAAACGCCGTTTTGTCCGTCGGGAGTTACACGGCAAGGGCCATTGGAACATAAGCGGCAACAAACACCTTTTAAGCCGAAACCGCATTTGGTGGATTGTTTAGCCACACGATGATGAGAGACTTCATGTTCAAAGGTAGAAATAAATTCGCCTAAAGATTTATCCGCATTTGCACATACTTTGCATTGAGACATATACATTCCTCCTGTATATAGAAAAAATTGTTAAAGATTCCAAATTGTCTGTTATGTTTGTTTATTAATTAACGGAATCCGTCATTCCTACACCCCTAAATAGGAGTATTTAGTTTAAAATCATTGTAACACAGTTGTTTTAAAATTTCAAGTGGCAAAAGATAATAATTACTTTTTAATAATTAATACTGTTGATTATGTATTCTATATAATCTTGCGAGATATGTCAATACACATTTATGTTTATCTTATAGAATAATTTATTTTCCGGAGAAATTCTAATAATTTCACACTATTGTTATTTACATATGTCCCTTTATAATATACAATATTAAATTATAGCAGTTAATCCTCTGTTTGTAAAAATACGGTAATTTTTACGGTTGGTTCTGCCTTTTGAAACAAGGTTTTTGGGGATAGCATTAAAAAAACATGATATTTTCAATTTTTTTACGAGATTTGCTTGACAAATACCCAAGAAAAGATTATAAATATACTTGAAATGCTAATCCACAAAAATAAATTTTATGCCGTATATATCTAATTCATTGACTTTATTATATATACTTGTGCTCGAA
>CAYMOU010000106.1:0-6875 GCA_964392115.1 uncultured Defluviitaleaceae bacterium
TGCCTATGTGTATGAGGACGTTTGCCAAAATGAGCTTTGGCAAATGAACGGCACTGATAAGCTGCCTTTTATTTTTGATAAGATTGGTCGGTGGTGGGATAGCAACACCGAGATTGATATTGTGGCCATTGATAGCACAGGTAATGATATTTTATTTGGCGAGTGCAAATATTGGGCTAATAAAGTGGGAATTGATGTTTTGACTTCTCTTGAAGCAAAGGTTGCTAAGGTTGAATGGAAGAACAATAGCCGGTGTAATTATTTTGCTTTGTTTTCCATAAGTGGGTTTTCAAATGATTTGATTGAACTTGCAAGGTCAAGGCGAGATGTTTTTCTGTTTGGTTGATAGCCACACAGTCCGCAAACTATATAAGCTGCACCTGCGGTTGCTGCTCCGACCTTTAGTGCTATTGACGTGTCTGCACATAAACACTATTTTTCAGGCATATCTGTAAATATATTTTTATGATTTACAGGCAAAACCTCGCATATAGAAATATTAGGTTAATTGTACTCTATCCGTGTGCCTTCGTAACTCTTCCCCAAAATATGTAACTTTTTGTCAAAAACCTATTTATTTATTTGTAAGAACGCTGTATACTATATTTAGCAGATTTATGAATTTATCTGTGTGTGTTTGTGAATCCTGGGTAATGCGTTATATAACACCGAATTAAGCTGCAGAAAACGGGTGGCTCTAAAAAGCGAGCTAAGGGGGGTTATAAATTTCCCATTTCTCATTATAACGATTAATGAGAAACTCAATTAGGGTTATAAATTGACTGCAGTGTTAAGTGGATCGACATTTTTGTAGGTTAACTGTACATCTTATTTCGGAATATACTATTTGAAGAGGGGAATTAATTGAATGGTCGGGTTAGGGCTTGCTATTAAAAAAGGAGAGTTGTGGTTTGCAGTATTAAAAGGTGACAATCAAAGTGATACAGTAATTGTCACAACGGGGAAACATTTATTCAGAGCCTCGTCTACTCCCGATGAATTAATGATGGATTTTTATAACTTATTTGATGAGATAATTAGCAAATATTCTCTAGAAAAAATTGCTTATAAGATTCATCTTAACTCATCACTTCAACAAATTCCATACATGCAATATTCATTTGGGATATTAAATTACATTTGCAAGATCAAAAATATACCAGTAATAGGAAAATCTAGTTCTTGGATCTCTGCCGCAAAGGGAAAAAAGATTATAGAGTGTAAAAATCACTTTGGGGAACAGAAATTAAAAGATGAAGAACTTGCTGCTGTGATAGTTTCTTGGTATGATTTTGAGGTATAACTATGGATATAGAAATAGATTATTCCGGTGAATCAATAGGCAAGTATTCTTTAATTAAGAAGCTCGGAAAAGGTAACTTTGGCGCAGTTTATAAGGCACATGACCGAGTATTAGATGATTATAAAGCAATAAAAATTTTAAATGTTTCAAATCCTAAAAAAGCCTATGAATTATTTAGCGAAGCATCGATTCCTTATAAATGCAAACATAATAATATTGTGAAAATTTTTAGCGGTGAACTACTTAACTTTCAACATGACATACAGTTCGTAATTGATATGGAGTTAGTTAATGGTGGATCATTAGAAAACTTGTTAAAGAGTCAATTTGTTCCGGTAGTAGATAGTATGTTGATTATAAAAAATGTTTTATTTGGCTTAGAACATTCCCATATACAAGGCATTATACATAGAGATTTAAAACCAGCGAACATACTGCTCCACAAAGGCATTCCTCAAATATCAGATTTTGGATTAGCCACAGCTCTTAATGATGTGATAATTCCTTGGAAATGGTATTGTACGCATGCAGCCCCAGAGTCCTTTAAAAACTCTACAGCAACGGTACAGACAGATATTTTTGCTATTGGCATGACTCTTTATAGAATGATTAACAATATTTCTAAGTGGAAAGCTTTTTTAAGAACATTTGATAATATAAATAATCTTCTGTATACTGGCAAGCTCATTGACAAGTTATATTTTGAACCATACATCCCAAAACGTATTGAAAAGATAGTTAAAAAAGCTTGTAACGCTAACCCTGCTAAACGCTATGAAAGTGCGGCCGAGATGCGGAATGCAATAGAACGGTTGCAATTTGGATATCGTTGGAAGCCCGTTGGGGACTTGGTATGGATTGGGAGTTGTAAAGATATGCCACAAAAAGATATAAGTATAGTCATCAAAAGAAAAAGTATAGAAGTAGTGGTTAAAAATAATAATAGAAAGAGTTCGTCTGATAGTAAAAGTTTTTCGAATCGTTCCCAAGCAGAAGAATATTTTTGGAAATACATTTCCGATAGCACACTTAATTAATATGTGTTTGTATTAACATTATTAACTTATGTTAGATTTTCCATAATTGATATTTAGGGATTGTTTATACTTAAAGATTTTTTATACTTCCCATTATGAATAAATGTGAAATAGTGAGATTTCACATTGTAGCAATTATGCGAAATTTATATGGTACAAAAATAAATTGTAAATTAAAGTTATAAACAAAGAAGTTAGGAATTTTGAAAAATTTCACCAATAATATAGATGTGCGAACAATTTCATAATAACTGCAACCCGCAACTATGATGTTTTTTTAGCTTCTAAATTTCGTATTGAATGATATTGAGAGGAATAATCGCTTATGGGACATGAACGCATCGGCTTTCTTCCACATACGAAACAATGGAATGCAATAATTCACCAGCTTTCTTTGTTTGGGATTGGTGGAATTTCAATTGCTCAAATTGCAAATGAAACCTTAAATGCTGTTAAAAATACTTATGAATTAATGCCATTTGACGATTCTGTGGTTAAGGCATTATACTTCTTGACAACATTGTCTTTTTCAGCAAAACAGGAAAACCAGATTGATTTTCTCAATAAAAATGGATACGATGTTGATGATCAGATGTCGCTTTTTTCTTTAATGTCAAGCGCACAGATATATATAAAAACAGATGTTGGCTCCTTAGAAATCAATAAGATTGCGAAAGATGCTGCTATGCAAGCAATAATTGATTATCATAAGAACCATGAAACGACGCAGTTATCGCTTTTATCAGATCATTCCGAGAATGTCTGGAGCAACGCTGGAAATGGCGCTGCTTTTTGCGAAATGGCTCGTACATTTTTTGCCTCCTTCACTGAGCGACAGTTAAAATATTACATAGAACGAGCGGCCGCAAGTAGCATAGATAATTACGAAACCCTACAGGACTTCAACCGCCAGATGTCTGAACAATCAAAATCTATAGCCGATCACACGTTTGAGATATCAAAACTGACTCAGTCATTTGCAGCTGGTTGGTATAATAAATATGCCGTAAGTTCGTTACCTGACGAAAGTCAGATAGAGAGCTTCTTAAGAATATCCTTTGGGAAATTGCGAGAGGAATTTCGAAGGGAGGCTGAAGGTAAATGAACCATCAGACTCCGAATATAATTCGCGTAAATTGTGGTGAACTTTGCACAACAAATGATTGCACAGCATCAGAGATTAACCTTCTCCACAAAGATGTTGGAGAATTAACCTCCAATATAACTATTGGCTATGCACAGTTTTTACAAAATGCTGATGATTTACCTGTAAGAATACTTGACTTATTGCAAATAGCTGCATACGTTTTTTGTGCAGACCGGATGGCAAATCGTGGCGAACGCAATAGCCTTAATTACGGATCATGGTCACGTAGTTTTGAACTACATATTCCTGTTTTGGATTTTGATTTCTGGAACAATGACAAAACAACTAATGCGTTGAATGAAGCCCTTACATTTATGACCGGAGACCGAGGTTACAAATTTGTTTTTTCACAGACAGATAAGAACCCTGCGGAGATTAAGCATAAACAACTTTCGTTGTTTACTAATGAATTTCAAAATTTCAGTGAAATAGAAAACACCGATATCATTTTATTTTCAGGAGGACTGGATTCACTGGCAGGAGCTATTCAAAGGTTGAACGAAGAAACAAATCGTTCACTGTGCTTTGTCAGCCATAAATCAAATAAGTCAGTAACGCACACACAAAAATGCCTTATTGACGCTTTAAATAAGCAATATAGCAATAGGATCAAACAGTATGGATTTGAATGTTGCAATCATAACGGATTGAAAAGCAAAGATGAAACTCAGCGAACGCGGATATTTTTATTTTCTGCAATTGCTTTTTCACTGTGCAGTTGCTACAGTAAGCATTCGTTCTATGTATATGAAAACGGGATAACAAGTTTGAATCTGTCAAAACAATCTGATGTAATTAATGCACGCGCCAGTAGAACGACGCATCCCAAGACATTGGGTCTGCTTCGTAGATTCTATAAGTTGTTTGATCCTTCGTTTGATATCATCGCCCCGTTTTATAGCCAGACAAAAGCAGAAATAGTTGAAGTGTTTAAAAAATATCATGCAGAGAGATTAATTTCAGCCTCTGTTTCGTGCAGTTCATCACGTACAAAACCAGGAGTAGCCGCTCATTGTGGTTGTTGCTCACAATGCATTGATAGAAGATTCGCCATATATGCAGCCGGCTTAAATGATTATGATGCTGAGTATGCTATTGATTTCATCAGTGCTTTTCCAAATAATGATGACAATGAAACAAAGCAGCGGCTTTATATTACTTTGCGTTTAGCTAATCTTGAAGATATTTCAACGAAGGATGACTTTGTAAGAAAACATCCTGATGATGTAACCAGCATAGTTTCGTATTGGCAAGGCTCTATGAACGTTGACGATAAATTGGACGAGATATATGATCTTGTATGCCGCTATGGTAGGTCAGTCATTGCCGCAGCAACAGCAATGCGCAACAAGTATGACGACCTAACACGACCGATCAATAAAAATTCATTACTGGGTATTATATCAGAACGGCGATATATGCAAACGCCATTTTATAACCGTGTAATAGAAATTGATGCAATACTCAAGAGGGCAATTCCTGACATTTTTCAAAGAGAAAAACCTAAGAACGAGAACGACTTTAATGATAAACTGCATGGACTGCTAAATGTACATAGTAAATTCTCAAGAGAGTTCCCAGTCCTACAATTTGGTCTCTCGTCCTATCGGGCAGATCAAGCGCAAGGTGATCTAATAGTAGAAAGCAAGTATATTAGAGGAAAGACTCCGCCAAGTGTAGCAAGTGAAGGTATTGCCGCTGATATTACGAAAGTCCCTGAAAACTATGGCATTTTATTTGTGGTTTATGACCCTGAACGCCGAATACCAGACGATGATGCATTTATTCAAGCGTATGAAGGCAAACGTAAGGATTGTTATGTGCGAGTTTATAGATAAATAGACAGCGATTCAACTTTTTGTTTATTAGCGGCTTGCCCTTTTTCATCTTATTACCGCAAAGTGTCATTCAAATAATAATTATTTTTATAACATTGACATTACGAAAGCAATAACGTGTATTCGAAAATGATCTAACTGGCACTAGGGTTTGTCAATCGAACGCTCTACTAGGCCTTGCGACCTGGCAATGCGTGAAAATAGGTTGACCGACGTCGATTCCTACTACCTGCGCATAGACGATTTATATGATAAAGGTGGTGACAGAAGTATGTCAAGCGTATGCCTTGCGTGTACTTGGCGACTTTGCATTGCATGAAGGCAGGTTGGCCGAAGCCAACACCTACTATCGGCGCACAGCCGGTCTGTGCGAACAAGTCAGCGCTAATACAGGTCAAGCAACAATAACGCACTACGAATAAGTGTGAAACAACCCTCTGCCTAGTATTCCCACTTGCAGAGGGTTTTCTTGCTTTATTTAGAAATTTCCGCTATCAGCCGTTTTCGCTCCTAATATCTTTAACAATTCTGTTTACAGTAGACCTGCTCAACTCGGTTTGCTTTACAATCTCAGAAATCCTGACGCCTTTTTCATAAAGTGCTTTAACAGACAACTCTTTTTCGTTACGTTTTGACGGCCTACCACCGCTTCTGCCTCTTGCCTTAGCCGAGCGCAAACCATCCTTGGTCCTCTCTGATATTAAATCTCGTTCAAACTGACTTAACCCTGCAAAAATTGTAAACATCAACTTTCCTTGCGGTGTGGTTGTGTCCAGCCAGCTCTCTTTTAAGCTTTTAATGTTCGCTCCCTTGTTTTATATTTGCTCGACAATATCGAATAGGTCTTTGGTGCTTCGGCTCAACCTTGTCAGTTCAGCAATAAGGCAGACATCATTCGGTTTAAGTTCGTTAATCATACGATTAAGTTCTGGACGTTCTCGTTTAGTACCAGTGACCTTTTCTTTATAGATATTGCGCTCATCAACACCATTTTCTACCAGGTTATCTATTTGGCGATTTAACGATTGCGACTCATCACTTACTCGTGCATACCCTATGAGCATTGGCTTCCCCTCCTTATTGTAATTAAATTTACTGTATCTTAACGTGTCTAAACATCAATAGATTTTGGCACTATTTATGACACATTTTGTAGGGCTAAAACCTTGAATTTGCCGTAGGCTGTAGGATTGTTTCAATAACGGTCGTTTTTGAAGCAGCCTGTAAACAAAAAGCCCCGTTAGGATAGTCAGACAAAAAGAAACATTACATATTAAGAACCATAACCTATGTGACACATTTTTATGTTATGCCATGTCATTAGACTATACTCTATCGTAGACTCCGTTTATACTTGAGTGTAGGTTTCGGCGCCGAAACATCGTCAAATCTATAATCCACTTTATCCGGGTATAATACAAACAGCACCTATTTTGTTGACGAAACAACACCTATGCACTATAATAGTAATAAAAACATTAAGGAGGCGCGAACAATGCAGATAGCTCTATCAGATTTGAAAATAAATGTGGGTAAGTATGTAGACTTAG
>CAYMOU010000107.1:0-6810 GCA_964392115.1 uncultured Defluviitaleaceae bacterium
TTTTGGTGTCTTTATAAAACACAGCGGTATTTTTAGACAAAATGGTTATTCCACGCTCACGCTCAAGGTCGTTAGAGTCCATTACTCTTTCTCTTACTACTTGGTTCGCTCTGAAAGCACCACTTTGTTTTAAGAGTTCATCAACCAACGTTGTTTTGCCATGATCAACATGGGCTATTATAGCTACGTTTCTTATGTCGTTTCTTGTTTCTATCACTAAACTTTCCTGCTTTCTGTCAGACTATAAATCTCAGCTATTATAACACATAATTTCGAGTTTGTGGACGTTTGAAAAAAATACCTTAAAGAAGTTACAGTAGTTCTACTTAAAAAAATACAAAACCTTGAGGGAGAAAACCTTTGTTCATACGGCGAAAAAAGGTTTTCTCCCTCAAACTCCCTCTTTCCAAAAAAGCCGAATATAAAATCGTGTATTCGATTTTAAAGTAGATTTACTATAACAAATGGCTGATAAAATATAGTATTTCCACTAAGTTTTTCATTTTAACATCATGTTTCTTTTTTTAATGCCAAAGCCGGCATTGCTTAGTATCTAAACAATGCCGGCTAAATAAGATTGACTCAATGCAATTAACTATTCAGATAAATATTTTTCAACAGAAGCAATCTTTACAGCTAAACAGAATATTTCCATTGCTGTATCCAACTCCCGGGGTGATGGGTAGGTAGGAGCAATCCTCACATAAGCATCTTGAGGGTCTTTTCCGTAAGGGTGAGTAGCACCGGCCGGAGTCATAACAACCCCTGCCTCTTCGCAAAGGGATACTATCCGTTTGGCACAGCCGTTTTCCGCAATGAACGTTACAAAATATCCGCCTGCCGGTTTTACCCAAGTGCCTATTTCAAGCCCGGAAAGTTCTTTTTCCAATGCTTTTAAAACGGAATCGAATTTAGGTTTCATAAGGCTTGCGTGTTTATCCATTAAAGAGCGAATGCCGTCAAGGTCTTTAAGGAAGCGTACATGACGAAGCATATTCATTTTATCCCAGCCAATGGCCTGTGCGCTTATCTGTTTGGTGGTATAGGCAATATTTTCCTTAGAAGCCGCAAAGAATCCAACCCCTGCTCCCGGGAAAGTTATTTTGGAAGTAGAGCCAAACATATATACCATATGAGGATTACCGGCCTTCTTACATTCATCTAAAATATTTAACAACGGCACATCTTCATATACATGATGCATTGCATAGGCATTATCCCAGAAAATTCTGAAATCCGCCGCTGCCGGTTTTAGGTTGGCAAGCCTGCGAACGGCATCATCGGAATAAACGCTGCCTAAGGGGTTAGTAAACTTAGGAACACACCAAATGCCTTTTATGGTTTCATCCTCGCTTACCAGCTTTTCAACCATATCCATATCAGGGCCGTATTCTGTGAGAGGAACGTTTATCATTTCTATTCCCAAAAACTCACAAATGGTAAAATGACGGTCGTAACCCGGAACAGGGCATAAGAATTTAATCTTATCGTATTTGCACCAAGGTTTTTCTGTGCCGTATACACCTTTAAGCATTGCCCTAGACATACAGTCGTACATAAATGTAAGAGAAGCCGAGCCTACAACTATTATTTCATCGGCGGCAACGCCCATATATTCGCCGAAAAGTTTTTTTGCTTCGGGAATACCGGTTAATTCACCGTAGTTGCGGCAATCTATACCGTTTTCGGTGTTGCAGTCGCTTGTAGAATTTAAAATATCAAGCATAGGCATGGATAAATCCACTTGGTCATTTCCGGGCTTGCCACGGGCCATGTTTAATTTCAAATTCTTGGCCTTGTATTCGTCAAAGGCCTTTTGTAAATTAGCTTGCTCTGCCATCAGTTCGTTTTTGGAAAGTAATTTATACTGCTTCATTTTAAGTCCTCCTTTTGTGTAAATCTGCTTCAAATTTCGTCTTTTAAAAAGACGGAGTTTTAGGGAGAAGACCTTTCTTAGCCGTGCAAAAGGTTTTCTCCCTCCGGGTTTATATTATTTTAGTGTAACTGCCTTAACATTAAGGGAATACGCCACGTATTTTTTTAGCTTTGACCAACTCTTTTAACGCAAGGGCATAGGCACTTGTGCGCAGGGAAATGTTTTTTTCCAAATGGAGTAGATACACCCCGTCTATTGCCTTGCAGAGTATTCTGTTTAATGTGTCGTTGATAGCGTCTTCATCCCATACCAAGGACTGAAGATTTTGAACCCATTCAAAATATGATACTATAACTCCACCGGCATTTGCAAGTATATCCGGAACAACAACAACACCTTTTTCATCAAGGATGGCATCTGCTGCAACGGTAGTAGGGCCGTTTGCGCCTTCTACTATAATTTTTGCTTTAATATTATGAGCATTTGCTTCGGTTATTTGGTTTTCCAAAGCAGCCGGTATTAAAACATCCGTATCCAGTTCCAGAAGTTCTTGATTTGTTACCCTTTGTAATCCGCTTTCGTTATAATCTTTTAAAAGATTACCTTTTACAGACAGATAGTTCATGATTTCGGGAATATTTAACCCGTTGGGATTGTAAATGCCACAAGATACGTCACTTACCGCAACTATTGTAGAACCCCTTTCATACAAAAGCTTTGCGGAAATACTGCCTACGTTACCCATACCTTGAACGGTAACACGAACCTTGTCTATAGGAATATTCTTCATTTTAAGAATTTCTCGGGTTGTAATCATAACCCCACGTCCGGTTGCTTCCGGGCGACCCAGAGAACCGCCTATTTCCAAGGGTTTACCTGTTACTACCCCGGGAACAGCGTAACCTTTAAGCATACTGAAGGTATCCATAATCCAGCCCATTACTTCGCCGTTTGTGTTAACATCCGGTGCGGGAATATCTTTTTCGGGTCCGATCAGCGGAGCAATCATGGCTGTAAAACGACGGGTAAGACGTTCAAGTTCGCTATGGGAAAGGGTTCCGGGGTCTACCTTAACACCGCCCTTTGCTCCGCCGTAAGGTATACCTACCACAGCACATTTAAAGGTCATCCAAGCTGCCAAGGCCTTTACTTCGTCTGCATTAACGTCTTGATGAAAACGAATACCACCCTTACAAGGGCCTCTGGAGCTGGAATGTTGAACACGATAACCTTCAAATACCTTTATAGTATTATCGTCCAATCTCACCGGAAAAGAAACCTTTAATTCTCTTTCGGGGTACATTGTGGCTATGTAATCGCTTTGGTTTAATTCAAGTATTTTAGCGGCTTTTTCTATAGTTGCAACAACGTTTTCATAAGGATTATAAGTACTCATATAAAACATCCTTTCTAATATAAAAAAAATTTATAACAAGCCGCACCCAACCGGCATAGTGAGGTAAAAGAGTGAGAATATGCAACTTATCGGGTTAGCGGCTCATAAGCTTTTTATGCATTTCCCGAGCTGACCTCAACCATATTTAATTGCTCGCCTTCCAAACCTGCTACCGCTACAGCAACTGCTGCGTCGCCTACAACGTTTACAAGCGTTCTCGCCATATCCAAAATTCTGTCAACGCCCACTATAAGTCCGGTAACTTCCAGAGGTAAGCCTATAGATGTCAACACCATAGTAAGCATAATAAATCCGGATCCGGGAACACCGGCTGTTCCTATAGATGCCAATACCGTAGTGCTTACTATGGTTATTTGTTGCATTAGATTTAACTCTACCCCAATGACGCTTGCGACGAACAAGGCGCAAACACCTTGGTATATAGATGTACCGTCCATGTGAATTGTTGCGCCTAAAGGAAGGACAAAGCTGGCAACACTGTTGGAAACCCCAAGGTTGTCTCTGGTGCATTTTAAGGTAATAGGCAAGGTTCCGGAGCTGCTGCAAGTGCTGAATGCTAAAGTTGCACTTGGAAGCATTGCCTTTAAGAACCTTATAGGGCTCATTTTTGCAAATACCTTTACTATTATGGGATATGTTATGAGCAGCTGTAAGAAGGATGCGGCATAAACCACAAGAATCAGCAAGGATAAAGGCGCCAAAACTTCGGGGCCGTTTTTGGCAACTATAGGTGTGATTAAACCGAAAACACCGATAGGAGCCAAGTTCATGAAAAAAGCAGTTAATTTATACATAACCTCGGCTATGGCGTTGATGCCGTTTTCCAAAGGTTTTGCTTGCTTTCCCACTGACAAAATACCAACACCGATAAATAAGGCAAAAACAATAGTCGGAAGCATTTGAGCTTCT
This sequence comes from uncultured Defluviitaleaceae bacterium, assembly GCA_964392115.1. Classification (GTDB taxonomy): domain Bacteria; phylum Bacillota; class Clostridia; order Lachnospirales; family WRBF01; genus CAYXWM01. The sequence continues at coordinate 4,203 of CAYMOU010000107.1, forward strand.
ACCAATGCTTTTAAGGGATTAGCCGGAAAAATTGCCACAATGGTTTCGATTAATGATGGGGCTTGTGTTGCTTCGATAGTAGCAACATCTTTCACCGTAACACCGGCGCCCATGTTAATGGCATTGCCCAAAAGCAAACCGAAGGTAACAGAAACTATCGTTGTACCGAAAAATAAAAGCAGTGTTTTTACACCTATTCTGCCAAGTTTTTTTATGTCACCCAATCCTGTAACACCGATTACAAGAGAGGAAAATACCAATGGTACAATTAACATTTTAATTAGGTTCAGAAAGATAGTACCGATAGGCGCTATATATTCAACGGCAAAATCGGTTGCATTTGCCGAATAACATAGCACACCGGCGGCAACACCAAGTAACAGACCAATGAATATTTTTGTCGTTACACCAAGTTTTTTCATTGCATTTCCTCCTTTTTCATTGTATAATTTTCATATTTGTATTTAAAATTATAATTGACCGTCTATATAAAACTACAAAAACCTAGATTAATTATTAATAAAATTTATAAGATTTTTATAATGTGGAAATGAACCCTTAAAATACAGGGTGAATTTAGCCAAAAAAATAAAAAACCCGGCAGGTGGTTTTTTTGTTCAGGAAATTGGAAGTGTCTCACTTTTTCTTTATAGTTCTTATTTTTACAGTTATTCCTGTTACAGGCGAATTTAATATAAGCCCTTTCTTAGATTCATTTAGAATCGGTCTTGGGGCTACCTTATTTCTTTTTTACTCTCTGTTTGTAAAAAAATACCCCATACTTTTGTATGGGGCTATAGCAGGTGCTTTAGTTGTTTTATTTCGAATATGCTTTGCTGTGTATTTGGGTAACAGCCTTGAGATAAGCTTTTTGCTTCATTTCCCGGCATTTTTTTATTACTTTGGATACGTAGCTGTTTATTTTCTGTCAAACGCAGAACAACATTATGAAAAGCCTATTATTTATGGGTTATTTATAGTTTTAAGCGACTTTGGCGGCAATTGCTTAGAAAAAATCGTCCGATTTTATATGTTAAATGACCGGTTCTCGCTTTATGATGCTATGCAGCTTTTAATAATTTCGTTAATAAGAAGTTGTTTCGCCTTAGCATTTTACAACGCTATTAAACTTAGGGAAAAAAGTATAATTTGCAAGCACCAAGACGAGCAAAACAAACAAATGCTGGTACTCATATCCGGTTTGTATGAGGAAACTATATTAGTTAAAAAATCCTTAAACAGTGCCGAGCATATAACCCGGAAATGTTTTGAACTATACCAAAAGGCCCAAAACGAACAAGGAAACCAAAACAACATAGCACAAAATTTTTTAGACATATCGAAGCTTGTTCATGAAATAAAAAAGGACAACCAAAGAATATACGCCGGATTGTCCAAATTAATTTCAAAAGAAGGCTGTCCCGATTACATGAAGGTGGAAGAAATAGTTCAAGTAATAGCATCAACCAACGAGAAATACGCTCTTTCCTTAAATAAAAATATTAAGTTCGAGTTACACATAGCCGGTACCATGCCAAACCTTCACGTATGTACGCTGTTATCCATAATTAACAATTTGGTGGTAAACTCCGTAGAATCAATACATATAGACGGTAATATTAAAATATCAATTCTACATAAGGACGAAAACATAGAAATTATTGTTTTTGATAACGGTCAAGGCATACCGCTATCTAAAAAAGATTTAATCTTTGTTCCGGGATACACAACAAAATTTGATGAAACGGGGAAACCGTCTACAGGTATAGGGCTACCCTATGTAATAGAGATTGTAACCGGTCTGGGAGGTACGGTTGAATTAAACTCACAAGTGAACGCCGAATATACAACTACATTCATCATCCGGCTACCCATAAACAAACTGACGGAAAGGGAGTGATTAATTGAATTTCTTTATAGTAGATGACGATTTTGCTATCCGTTCCATGATAAAGGAAATACTTGAAGATGCTGATTTAGGCGAGACTGTAGGAATGGCAGAGGACGGAGCGGAAATCAGTTCTGAACTGTTAAACTTAAAAAAGGTAGATATTTTAATTATTGACTTACTTATGTCCGGCAGGGACGGCATTGAAACCATTAAAAGCCTAACCGATTTTAAAGGTAAAATAATTATGCTGTCGCAAGTAGAAAACAAAGAAATGGTAGGAATAGCGTTTTCTTTAAATATTGAATATTACATAACCAAGCCGGTGAACAAAATCGAGCTTATTTCTATAATACAAAAAGTAATACAAAATAAAAAGCTGCTTGATTCCATCACCGGGATACAGCAGACGCTGAACACTTTCTCAAATGCCGCTAATATAATTAAAGCCCCAAAAGATAAAAATGCCACCATAATGACATCAGTGGAGATTCTTCTTTCCGAGCTTGGTATAATTGCAGATATATCTAAAAACGATTTCTTTCATATAATAAAATTCCTGTACGAAAAGGAAGAAACCTCCCGGGACTTTGATTACCCGGCTATGAAAGATATTTTTACTTATGTAGCAACCAAGAAATTAAGCCCTACGGCAACAAAGGCCGAAATAGCAAAGGAAACCAAGGCTGTAGAGCAGCGCATCCGCCGTGCGGTATTTTA
>CAYMOU010000108.1:0-6785 GCA_964392115.1 uncultured Defluviitaleaceae bacterium
CGGAACGCCAGTACTAAAAATATTAAAATTTTTATTAAACAAAGTTAGGCTGTGGTCCTTTCTTTGTAGACCGGTGTATTGTTTTTGGTAATATTTAAAAGGAACCTTAAAGCTGATTTTATAATACATCTTTGCCCAAATTTGTGCCTTTGCATGGACAAACTCGCTTATTATGCCGGCATCGTTTTTTTCCGCCACCTCTGCACTGACCAAAACATCACCTGCCAGAACGGTATCGTGTTCCTTAACCAAGGGTGTACCGGTTTCGGTGGCTATGTGAGTAATCAAGCCGTCTTTTTTTGCAATAATGTTGCAGGGTATGCTTTTGTCAATAATGGCCGGCTTGGGAATGGTTTCTGCTATTTCTAGGGTAGCCTTGGTGCCGGCTATATGTATGTTAACCCATGAAATGTCGGGAAAGGTCTTCATCAGTTTCTTTTTAAATTCGTTTATGTTAAGGTTTTGCTTCATTGCGCCTATGCCAAGGCCTTCTGCCTTGCAAAATTTGTATAACTCCTCTTGTCCAATTCGTTTATTGCCCTGTATTTCTACAAGCCAAATAAAGCTTGATAAGAGATACAGCGAAAATACAAAGAAAAAAAAACCTGCGAAAAGCAATTTTCTCTTTCGATAACGATGGGCTAAGAAAGGATAGCCTTTTTTACCCACAATTTTTAGTTTGCAGCCGGTTTTCTTTGCGGATTGCCGCAGTATTCCGTAGGATTTTACCGAGGCTTGCAGGCATATACCTTCATCCGTACGCTCTACATCCCAAAAGTAAACTCCCTTATGGGTGGCCATGTTGATAAACCTTTCCACATTTACACCCATTACTTGTATAATAACATATCCTCTGATAAAGTTCCAGAAACTTAAAAGCATATTGTTCCTCCGTAGGTCTATAAAATATAATCCATAGCCGTAATATGACCGGTTATTTTAATACAATCGGCTGTAATTTGCTTAATGCACAACACCTTTCCCTGTACCCTTAAAATACCGCAACTGGTATTCACTCTGATTCTTTCTGTGGAATATTCTATTATTCCCTTATAGTTTTCTATGGTTATTTCGCAATTTCCCACTATAGATATTAAAGGAAGGTTTAATACTATTTCCTTCGGCAATTCAAATAACTTAATGATTTTATTCTTGAGATTATTTACTCCGCCTTTTCCCATTCCGGTACCTCCCTTCATAAAATTTTATTCCCATAAGTTTCGATTTATGAACCAAAGCAAACAATAGTCACGAATAATAAACACCGAACGTGAAAACTTTACCCATAAATAAACCTCTCCATGCGCCTTACAAAGAAGACTAATAATTAAACCATAAACAATGCATACTATTATCAAATAAAAAATTTGTTACCGATTGTTTTTTCTTTATAGCAAAATCCGTTAATATAACCCAATATTGCGTATTTTATTCCGGGAAATCAAAACTTTACACAGATTTTACAAAAGTCCGCAACTGTTTTTACAAAGCCGGTTTATTATTCGATTGTGGTCAAAGAGGTTTTAAAAAACCGACCGTTATTGATTATGAAAAAACAAGGAGAAATCAAATCTATGAAAAAAATATTAGGTATTGTAATTTCCGTAATACTTGCCATGACAGCATTAACAGCTTGCGGCGCTCCGGCAGCACCCTCACCAAGCCCTTCCGCTCCGGCCGGCAGCCCTGATGCTCCCGCTGCACCCGAAGTTACACCGGCAGATACAAGCAATTTTGATACAAATGCAGACATCAACGTAGTATCTCGTGAAGAAGGTAGCGGTACCAGAGGAGCTTTCATCGAATTATTTAAAATCGAAGTTAAAAAAGAAGACGGTTCCAAAAAAGATATGACCACCAAAGAAGCCGACATCGCTAACAAAACCGACGTTATGATGACTACAGTAGCTAACAATCCTTTTGCAATCGGTTACTCCTCCATGGGTTCTTTGAATGACACTATCAAAGCACTTAAAATTGACGGTGTAGAACCTACAAGTGAAAATGTTATAAACGGTACATACAAAATTTCAAGACCGTTTAACATTGCAACCAAAGGCGAACCCACCGGCCTTGCCAAAGACTTTATCGACTTTGTACTTTCCAAAGAAGGTCAAGAAGTTGTATCAAAAAGCTATATTTCAGTAGTAAATGATGCACCTGCTTTCAACAACACCAACGTAAGCGGACGTATTGTAATCGGCGGTTCTTCTTCTGTATCACCCATTATCGAAAAACTTAAAGAAGCTTACTTGGCTATTAACTCTGCCGCAGCTATCGAAATACAAACTACAGACAGTACAGCAGGTATGACCGGTGCTATCGAAGGTACTTGCGACATCGGTATGGCTAGCCGTGATTTGAAAGACGCTGAAAAAGAACAATTAACACCTATCGCTATTGCACTTGACGGCCTTGCAGTTATCGTTAACAACGAAAACCCTCTTGAAGACATTTCTCCCGAACAAGTAAGAAGCATCTTCGTAGGCGAAGCCTTATCTTGGAGCGAAGTTCAATAATTTTAGATAACCCCTATCTTATACAACAACTTTTTCCTTATACTTCCTTTTTTAAGAAACCCACTGTTAAAGTGGGTTTCTGTAAAATTAATCTATATTAAATAAGATATTTTTCTAATTTAAAACCGAACACAACCAACCTATTCGGAGGTGATTGTTATAATTCGCAAACTCAGAGAATCCGTAATGAAATATATATTTTTGCTTTCGGCTACCACTTCTGTTTTAGCGGTCATATTAATTTGTTTGTTCTTGTTTGCAAACGGTATTCCAAGCATTGGTAAAATAGGCGTATTCGAATTTCTTTTGGGTAAGGAATGGTCTCCCGGGGATACTCCGCCTATGTTCGGTATTTTCCCAATGATACTGGGCAGTATTTACATAACCGCCGGAGCAATAGTTATAGGTGTACCCATAGGTATACTTACAGCTGTTTTTATGGCAAAAATCTGCCCTAAGGGTCTTTACAGATTCTTAAAACCGGCTGTGGAATTACTGGCCGGTATACCCTCGGTTGTATACGGTTTCTTCGGTATAGTGGTAATAGTACCCATAATCAGAACCATGTTTGGCGGTAGCGGTACAAGTATTTTAACAGCCTCTATACTGCTGGGTATTATGATACTTCCTACTATCATAGGCATTACCGAAAGTGCTATCAGAGCCGTACCCGACAGTTACTATGACGGTGCCGTTGCCTTGGGTGCCAGCCATGAAAGAGCCGTTTTCAGAGTTGTTCTACCGGCTGCAAAATCCGGTATTTTGGCTGCTATAGTTTTGGGTATAGGCCGAGCCATAGGCGAAACCATGGCCGTAATAATGGTAGCCGGCAACCAGGCCCGTATGCCTGCCGGTTTGCTAAAAGGTATAAGAACATTAACAGCAAACATCGTACTGGAAATGGGATATGCCGCAGAGCTGCACAGAGAAGCCCTTATTGCCACCGGTGTTGTGTTGTTTGTATTTATTTTGATTATCAACCTAGCCTTCTCTGCTCTTAGAAAGGGGTCTAAAAATTGAGCTTTATAAACTTTTTGATAGTTTTCGCACTTAGCTTTTTAGCCTTCTTTTTTCTGAACAAAAAGAAAAGGCCGGTAGACAGGGTGGTTTCTTATTTTGTATGGTTGGCTACCTTAATAACCGTATCCGCCCTTATTTTTATAATAGGCTATATACTTATACAGGGTATACCCAATATAAATCTTTCTCTGTTTGAATTTGAATACAATTCCACCAATGTATCACTATTCCCTGCGCTTATTACCACTGTTATGATGGTTTTGCTGTCATTGTTAATAGCACTTCCTTTTGGAATATTTACGGCTATTTACCTTGTGGAATACGCCGGTAAAGGCAATAGGTTGGTCAAAATCATCAGAATCACCACCGAAACCTTATCCGGTATACCTTCCATAGTATATGGATTGTTTGGCTTTTTGTTTTTCGTTTCTTATCTGGGTTGGGGTTATTCTCTGCTGGCCGGTAGTTTTACAATTTCCATAATGATACTGCCCTTAATCATGCGTACCACAGAAGAAGCCTTAAAGGCAGTACCGGACACATTCAGAGAAGGCTCCTTCGGTTTGGGTGCCGGTAGATTGCGTACCGTATTCAGAATAGTTTTACCCTCTGCCGCACCGGGTATTTTGGCAGGTGTTATCCTTGCCGTAGGAAGAATAGTGGGTGAAACTGCCGCTCTTATTTATACCGCCGGCACAGTTGCTCAAATCCCGGGCGCTGCCGACGGCAACGTTTTAATGAATTCCGGCAGAACCCTTGCCATTCATATGTGGGCATTGTCCGGAGAGAGTTTGTATACCGGTCAAGCCTATGCAACAGCTGTAATACTGCTGATTGTGGTTATAGGAATAAATACCCTGTCTGCCTTCGTTGCCAAAAGAATTACCCGAATATAATCTGTGGAACTTGAAACATAAAATAATTTTCTTGTAATAAAATTCCCGACTGAAGCGACAGGGAAATAAACCCTGAGAGATTAAAAAGACGGTATCAAAAGAATTACAAAGGGATGAGTATATTGGATAAGTTCAAACTCAGCAATGTGGAATTATGGTATAATGATTTCAAGGCACTCAAGGGCATAGATATGAATATATCCGAAAACTTGATAACCGCCTTTATCGGCCCTTCGGGTTGCGGAAAATCCACTTTGCTTAAATCATTAAACAGAATGAATGACCTTGTGGAAGGTTGTAAAATTAAAGGCGAAATCCTGCTGGACAATGCGAATATTTATGAAAACATGGATGTAAACTTATTAAGAAAAAAAGTCGGTATGGTTTTTCAAAAGCCCAATCCCTTTCCCATGAGTATTTATGATAATATAGCCTTTGGGCCACGTACCCACGGCATAACATCCAAACACGCCTTGGACGAAATAGTAGAAAAAGCCCTACGTAACGCCGCTATCTGGGACGAGGTTAAAGACAGGCTAAAGAAAAACGCATTGGGGCTTTCCGGGGGTCAACAGCAACGTCTTTGCATAGCCAGAGCCTTGGCGGTTTCTCCGGAAGTACTGCTGATGGACGAACCCACAAGCGCCCTTGATCCTATCTCCACATCTAAAATAGAGGACCTTGTTTTGGAACTGAAAAAGGATTATACTGTAATAATAGTCACACACAATATGCAACAGGCAACCAGAATTTCTGATAGGACCGCATTCTTTCTCTTGGGAGAAGTCATTGAATACGGTGATACCGAACAACTCTTTTCTATGCCAAAAGAAAAGCGTACTGAAGATTATATCACCGGAAGATTCGGCTGATAAATTATCAATTAAATAATTTTAAAGTCTTTTGAAGGGAATTCGAGTTTTTCTCTTTTCCGGTTTAAGAAAGGGAGGTTTGAGATGAGGAATAAATTTGAAGAACAGCTTTCGCAATTAAACAACCTACTGATAGAAATGGGCGGTTTAATTGAAACATCCATTAACATATCGGTGGAAGCATTGAAAAAGCAGGATATAACTTTGGCTAAAAAAGCCATGGCTTTTGACGACGAAATAGACAGCAAAGAGGAGGAAATAGAATCTCTTTGTTTGAAACTGCTTTTGCAACAGCAGCCGGTAGCTAAGGATTTACGCCTTATTTCTGCCGCACTGAAAATGATTACGGATATGGAGCGTATAGGCGACCAATCCGCAGATATAGCCGAAATAACAATTATGTTAAGCGGAACACCTTATATCAAAAAATTGGAGCATATACCTCAAATGGCTACGGCTTCAATAAAAATGGTTACCGACAGCATAGATGCCTTTGTTAAGAAGGATTTGGATCTTGCCAAATCTGTAATAGACTACGACGATATTGTAGATGAATTGTTTGATACTATAAAAAATGACCTTATAGAACTTGTTATGAAAGATGCCAACAACGGCGAACAGGCTATAGACCTGCTTATGATAGCCAAATATTTTGAGCGTATAGGCGACCATGCGGTTAATATAGCCGAATGGGTTGTTTTCTCCATGACAGGTAAACACATAAAAGGCGAGATAGGTGCAAACTAAATGTCTAAAATTTTTATTGTTGAGGACGACGAAAATATCCGAGAGCTTGTTTTATACGCCTTGAGCGGAAGCGGTTTTGAATCCTTGGGCTTTGAGCAAAGCGCCGAACTTTTTGAGGAACTGAACAAAAGTAACTTTCCCGACTTGATTTTGCTGGATATTATGCTGCCCATGGAGGACGGACTTTCTATCCTGAAAAAACTGCGTGACAATAAGCTTTACAGCGAAATTCCGGTAATAATGCTAACCGCAAAAGGCAGTGAATACGACAAAGTCAAGGGATTGGATATGGGTGCCGACGACTATGTTTCCAAACCCTTCGGAGTAATGGAGCTTATGTCCAGAATAAATGCGGTCTTACGCCGAGCCGGCAGCTCTAAACCCGACAATAAGCTTACATACGGAAATATCACCCTCGACAACGAACGCCACAGCGTGAGAGTAGCGGATAATCCCGTAAATCTAACCTATAAAGAATACGAACTTCTTTACTTCCTCTTGATAAATTCCGAAATAGTACTAAGTAGGGATAAAATTATGGAGGTAGTTTGGGGCTTCGACTTTGAATGTGAAAGCCGTACTGTAGATATGCACATTAAAACCCTTAGGCAAAAACTGGGTGCTTCCGGCGAATATATAAAAACCATCCGAGGCGTAGGCTATTGCCTGAGAAAAGACTAGAGTGCGTCTTCAAAGACAAATCTTGTGTAAATAATACACAAAATGTATAA
>CAYMOU010000109.1:0-6769 GCA_964392115.1 uncultured Defluviitaleaceae bacterium
TGGCACAACGTTGGGGAATTCATTGAGACGAATATTGCTTTCCTCCTTGCCGGGTTCCGCAGTAAGCAATGTGAAAATCGATGGTGTTTTGCATGAATTTTCTGTTGTTCCGGGCGTAAAAGAAGATGTTGCTGAAATTATTCTCAATTTAAAGGAATTGGCAATCAAAAATTCTGCTTCCGGCAACGAACCCAAAACAGCCTACATTAACGCAACAGCAGGCGGAGAAATCCGTGCCGCAGACATTCAGGTAGACGCCGATTTGGAAATTATGAATCCCAATCTTCATATAGCAACCTTAAACGAAGGCCCCGATGCCAAGCTTAACATGGAGATTATCATAACAAAAGGTCGAGGCTATGTAAGTTCGGAGAAAAACAAAAGGCTCGACCAAGCCATCGGTATCATACCTGTCGATTCCTTATTTACACCTGTTCGCAGGGTAAACTTCGTTGTGGAAGATACCCGTGTGGGACAGATAACCGACTATGACAAACTGACCCTGGAAGTATGGACAAACGGCACCATTACTCCGGACGACGCTGTCAGCCTCGGAGCAAAAATCTTAACCGAACATCTTAATCTTTTCGTAGACCTTTCGGATAATGCTCGCAATACCGAAATTTTGGTTGAAAAAGAAGAAAGCAAAAAAGAAAAAGTTCGTGAATTAAGTATCGAGGAGTTAGACCTTTCCGTACGTTCTTACAACTGTTTGAAACGTGCCGGTATTAACTCTGTAGAAGACTTGGCAAACAAAACCGAAGAAGATATGATGAAAGTTCGTAACTTGGGCCGCAAGTCCTTGGAAGAAGTCCTTAATAAAATGGCTGAATTGGGCCTTGCTTTACAACCCAGCGACGACTGATTAAAGTTCTTCATTACCGGATAAGCCGAGGTGCCTTATTGCAGATTCGCCTCCTTTTTGGGTAACCGGGATTTAATCCGATTTTCAATGCATTTATCACCCCTATCCGATTAATGCGTTGAAAATTGCGTCTGTTAAACCCACTATAACCTATGAAATTGCAATAACAGCCCTTTACCGCATACATTTTTCTCGAACAGACCATAAAAGTAAGGAGGTACAAAATGGCAGTACAACGCAAATTAGGCCGTACTACTACTCAACGTAAAGCTATGTTACGCAGCCTTGCCACTCACTTGCTTTACCACGGAAAAATCAAAACAACCATTACCCGTGCAAAAGAAGTACGCCGCATCGTAGAACCCTTAATTACTTTAGCCGTTAAAGAAAAAGATAATTATTCAGAGGTAACCGTTACCCAAAAAGTACCCAAAAAAGACAACGAAGGCAAACGTGTCAAAGAAGTGGTAGACGGTAAACGTGTAACCGTTTTTGAAGAAGTTCAAAAACAAATCAAAAAAGACAATCCTTCTCGTCTTAACGCCAGACGTAAGATTTTAAGCTCTCTCTATGGGGTAACCGAAGTGCCGGCTGACGGACGTAAAAAACGTGCCAACACTAAAGTTATCGATATGGCAGCTAAAATGTTTGACGATATCGCTCCTAAATACGTAGACCGCAACGGCGGTTATACCCGTATTATCAGAGTTGGTCAACGTAAAGGCGACGCCGCTGAGATTGTACTTATAGAACTTGTATAATTTATCTAACACAGAATACACCGGTATTCTGTGTTATTTTTTATTTCCGGAATATTTGAAAGCCCCCGGAAAACAATACACAAAATATAGGTCAGGGCTCTGCGACCACCGCTATATAATTGCAGACAAGCTACAAGAAAAGTTATTCGGTAGCTTTCAAATTAGATAGGGTTAATTATTTTTTATCAAAAATACTTTTAAATTTTTACATTATATTATATAATAAAATTCGGTTAATTCTATTTAGTGTGATTAACATAAATCCGACGCTTACCATAATACTACATATATTATAAAGGTTTAGGGAAATATCCTAAACCGGAGAAACAACTCCAATCATTAAGTATTTGATTCGGAGGATTTTCCGTATTCAAATACATACTTTTATTTTTGGTTTTTTTTCATACTATTGCTAATAATATTAAAGGAGAATGTGGGTTTATGATTGGAGCAGATATCGGAATAGACTTAGGTACGGCAAGCGTACTTGTTTATATCAAAGGGCAGGGCATAGTGTTGGAGGAACCCTCCGTTGTGGCAGTCGATAACACCAATCATACCGTTTTGGCAGTAGGCGAAGAAGCACGCAACATGATTGGTCGAACGCCCGGCAACATAGTGGCCATACGACCCCTGCGTGAAGGCGTCATATCCGATTTTGAAATAACAGAAAAAATGCTGAGATTCTTTGTCACAAAATCTGTGGGAAAGTATTTCTTTCTTAAAATGCGTCCCAGGGTATGCATTTGCGTTCCCAGTTCCGTAACGGAAGTAGAGCGACGTGCCGTGGAGGACGCAACCAAACAAATCGGTGCCAGAGCCGTCCATATAATAGAAGAACCCATAGCCGCTGCCATAGGTGCCGGCATAGATATATCCCGTGCCTGCGGCTCTATGATAGTAGATATTGGCGGCGGCACCACAGACGTGGCTGTAATTTCCCTGGGCGGTATGGTTATAAATACTTCCTTAAAAGTGGCCGGGGATAATTTCGATGAAGCCATTATCCGCTATATGCGTAAGAAACATAACGTTCTTATAGGAGAGCGCACCGCAGAAGCCTTAAAGAAAAACGTGGGTACAGCCTATAAGCGTGTTTTACCGGTTGAAATGGAAGTGAGAGGTCGTTGTTTGGTATCCGGGCTTCCGAAAAACATAGTTGTTACCTCCGGTGAAATGTACGAAGCCCTTCATGAACCGGTTCAAAGCATTATTGATGCCGTGCATTCTGTTTTCGAACGCACACCGCCGGAATTGGTATCCGACATTTCCGACAGAGGTTTGGTTATGACCGGCGGCGGTAGCCTTCTTTACGGTCTGGACAAAGCTATAAGCAAACGTACAGGAATAAATTCCATCATAGCAGAAGACCCTATCTCCTGTGTGGCCATAGGAACAGGAAGATATATAGAATTTATCACCTCGGGTGAAAATTCCGGTTTAAGGAAGCTTAGAAACATAGGAGGTAAAGTATGATAAAAGGTTTATACACCTCTGCCGTAGGCATGATTAATCAAATGAATACTATGGACGTGGTTTCCAACAATATTGCCAACGTAAACACCACCGGCTATAAAAGAGACATGGTTGTATCCCGTGCCTTTACCGATGAGCTTACAACCCGTTTAAATGATATAGTACCACCCAAAAAAATCGGCAAAATATCTCAAGGTGTGTTTGTGGACGATATTTATACGGACTTTCACACCGGCTCTATCACAAGAACTGATGGGCCTTTAGACCTTGCCTTGGTAGGCGAAGGCTTCTTTGCCGTATCCGTTACAGACAAAGACGGTAAAGAATCCACCAAATATACCCGTGACGGAAGTTTTACCCTAGACCAAGAAGGCACTTTGCGTACCAAAGAAGGCAATCGTGTCCTTGGGCAAAACGGCCCTATACAAATACCCAACGGCATTGTAACCATAGACCAAAACGGCAGAGTTCTGGTGGGAGACGAAGAAATCGATACCCTTCGCATCACTGATTTTACAGACAGGCATAGCCTAAGAAAATTTGGTGATAACCTTTACGATACCATCAAAGAGTCCGAAGAAGCACCTTTTAAGGGCACTGTTATCCAAGGCAGTCTTGAAAACTCCAACGTTAACTCCGTAAAAGAAATAATAAACGTTATCAACGTGGCAAAGGTCTATGAAGCCAATCAAAAAATGGTAACCATCCACGACCAAATTTTAGGTCGTACCGTAAGTGATATAGGAAGAAAGTAAACGCTGATAAGTTGTAGGAAGAATTACTTTTTTCACTTGTTACCGAATTTTTCTTTTTTGCCGATATGCTCCTAGGAGGTAATTTTTATGATGAGATCTTTATGGACGGCGGCGTCCGGTATGACTACTCAACAAATGAACGTGGATACCATTTCCAATAACTTGGCAAATGTCAACACTTTCGGTTACAAAAAAGAACGCTTGGAGTTTAAATCTCTTTTATATGATACATTACAACGTGCTACCCTTGACCCTGCCAACCAAACCGGACGACCGGTAAACTTACAAGTGGGTCACGGCGTCAGACCGGTAGCCACAGCTCGTACATTTACCAGAGGAAACACGCAAAAAACTGATAACCAACTGGACTTTGCCATACAGGGCGACGGTTTCTTTGTTGTCCGATTGGATGACGAGACTGTAGCCTATACAAAAGACGGTTCTTTTAAAATGAATGTTATTGAGGACGGAAGCTTTACCATAGTAACCTCCGAAGGCTATCAAGTATTGGGCATAGATGAAGAACCCATAACTGTTCCTGCCGGTGTAAGTATTGCGGATATTTCCGTTTCTTCTATAGGTGAAGTAGGTTACACCAATACAGACAATGAATTTATTGAACTGGGTACGCAATTCGATATAGTGCAATTTACTAACCAACAAGGTTTGGAAGCCATAGGCAAGAACCTTTTTGCCTCCACAATTACATCCGGCGAACCCATTAGGGAAAGCGATGGTGATGTGGCTCATATCAGTACTATTACTCAAGGAGAAATAGAACTTGCCAACGTTTCCGTTGCGGAAGAAATGGTTAACCTTATTGTTGCCCAAAGGGCTTACGAACTTAATTCCAAAGCCATACAAACCTCAGACGATATGTTGGGATTGGCGAATAACTTAAAACGAGGTTAATTTTTTAAGTTTCCTCGTATTTATTAATTACTTCAAATAATGTCAGACCGGAATACAACGTTAAACTACGGTACTGACTATAGGGGTGATAATTGTGGAAATATCAGCTATAAGTAATGCAGATATAGTAAAACAAGGTATGAATATCCGTATTGAAGAGGGTCAAACCGAATCATTTCAACAAATGCTTGAAAATGCTTCCAAACAAGATAACCCCGAGCAATTAAAGTCTGCCTGTAAGGCATTTGAAAGCTACTATCTTCATATGATGTTGAAATCCATGCGAGCTACTGTTCCCGATTCCGGTTTAGTTCCTAAAAGCCAAGCAGAACAGATTTTTCAGGATATGCTGGATGAAGAAACCGCCAAAAACGCCTCGGATGCAGGTGGCATAGGTCTTGCGGATATGCTATACAAACAACTTTCCCGTCAGGGTTACAAGATGTGACTTTAGCGGAAACATTCCGTTTCACCACATTAAACTTGACAACAATTTTATACAAGGGTATATTTTTAAGGGAAAGATTATCTTTCCCTATTATTATAGCTTTTTGGTTATTACTCAAGAAACTGTAATAATTTTAAATAACACTGTATTTAAAGGACCCATATTGAATACAAGCAATTTTTAGGAGGAAGTATGTATAAAAGATTATTTACATCGGAATCTGTCACAGAAGGACATCCCGACAAAATGTGCGACCAAATTTCCGATGCTATCTTAGATAAGATACTTGAACAGGATCCCATGGCTCGTGTGGCTTGCGAAACCTTAACAACTACCGGCTTGGTTTTTGTTGCCGGCGAAATCACCACGGATTGCTATGTTGATATAGAAAAAACTGTGCGTAAAACCGTTGAAGAAATAGGATATAAAAACGCCGGTTCCGGCTTTGACTGTGAATCCTGTGCGGTTGTCACGGCATTAAAAGGTCAATCCCCGGACATTGCTATGGGAGTTGACATGGCTCTGGAGGCTAAAGAAGGCACAGAGGAGCAAACCGTAGGTGCCGGCGACCAGGGCATGATGATAGGGTTTGCCTGCGACGAAACGGGAAATTATATGCCTATGGCCATACATCTGGCACACGGGCTTACAAGACGCCTTGCTCAAGTTCGCAAAGAAGGCATTATTCCTTATTTAAGACCGGACGGAAAAGCCCAAGTAACCGTGGAATATGACGGCAATACCCCAAAAAGGGTGGATTGCGTGGTTGTATCAACACAACACGCAGATAACATTGATAACGCCTGCATCAAAAAAGATATTATCGAGCAAGTTATTAAGCCCATTATTCCCTCGGAAATGTTGGACGAAAACACAAAATACTACGTAAATCCTACCGGTCGCTTTGTTGTGGGCGGCCCTCAAGGAGACTGCGGCTTAACCGGTCGTAAAATTATCGTGGATACTTACGGCGGTTACGCCAGCCATGGTGGCGGAGCTTTCTCCGGCAAAGACCCTACAAAAGTAGACCGTTCGGCTGCTTATATGGCTAGATACATAGCCAAGAATATAGTTGCGGCAGGGCTGGCAAATCGCTGTGAAATCGAGGTAGCTTACGCCATAGGCGTGGCTCAACCCATGTCCGTGTACGTTGATACCTTTGGAACAGGCAAAATCTCCGATACAGAGATAACCGAAATCATCGTAAAACATTTCGACTTGCGCCCGGAATCCATCATTAAATATTTGGATTTAAGAAGACCTATCTACAGACAAACCGCAGCTTACGGCCATTTTGGCAGAAGTGATATAGACTTGACGTGGGAAAGAACCGATATGGTTCCCGTATTAAAAGGATACTTGAAATGATGTGCCGTTTTAGATAGTTCTAAGTAGTGTATTATAGTAGAAACTTGTAATAGTTATACCTACCTGCACCCACTTTGAAACCCTTTATTAAAAGACAGAAAGGCTCGTAAAGTCTTTCTGTTTTTGTTCCGACAAAAAAATTGCAAAAAAAATTAAAATTAGTATTGACATTATAATATCCTCA
>CAYMOU010000110.1:0-6708 GCA_964392115.1 uncultured Defluviitaleaceae bacterium
ATATTATGGCAAACAAAATTCGTCTGCGTATAGTTACTCCGGTACGTAGTATGTTTGATGAAGAAGCGGAAATGGTCATTATGCGTGGAAAAGAAGGCGACTTAGGTGTTCTTGCCGGGCATATACCCCTGTCTGTGGTTCTGTCTTACGGACGTTTAAGAATCATGAACGATGGCAAAGAAAGCGTAGCCACCCTTTTCGGCGGTTTCGCCGAAGTAACGCCCAACCAAGTTACCATACTTACCCAAGCCGCAGAATGGCCGGAAGAAATTGACGTGGAACGTGCCACAAAAGCTAAAGAACGTGCGGAACAACGCCTTAAACAAAGCGACGGTTCCGTTAATATCGAGCGTGCGGAACTTGCTCTCAGACGTGCCTTGGTACGCCTTGAAGTAAGCTCTTATCCCATAACTCACGTTAAATAACAATCTTTTCTGACCATATTGGTTCGAAAGAACATCTAAATACAAGATAAAAAAATTACGGGTTGCTTTTATTGGTTCATACAATAAGAGCAACCCTAATTTGCGGAGGAAAACAAAATGGACGGTATTAAAGTAGGATTAACATTCGAAACCCAAAAAGTCATATCAAAACCCGACCTTGCCGATGCTTTCGGCAGCGGAAATTTGCCTGTGTTCGCAACACCCTGCATGGTTACCCAAATGGAAAATACCGCAATGCGTGCAGTTGCTCCTTTGCTGACCGAAGGACAAACCACCGTGGGTACTGCCGTTAACATTCAACACACAGCACCCACCAAAGAAGGCGAAACCGTAATAGTAACAGCCGAATTAATCGAAATTAACGGTCGTCTTCTAACCTTCGACTTAAAAGCCACCTGCAACGGAAAGCCCATAGGTCACGGCACACACACAAGAGCAATAATTGACTCTAAGCGTTTTATGGAGAAGTTAGGGTAAGGATAAAAACCTTAAGGGAGAAACCCTTCTTAATGATAAAGTCTTTTTGAAAGGGGTTTGGGTAAAACTTTTTCTTCAGAAAAAGTTTTACCCAAGGTCTACTTACTGCAAATTTTTGAATTTGCAGTTTTTTTGTTTTGCCCTTTTGGTTTATTTTGTGATATACTGTTAATGCTATAAATAACCAAAATTATTTGTGGCTTTTATTTCCAATATACAGAAACAATATTCTGTTTATATAGCGTAACCGGAGTTGCGTTATATACTTACCGGAAAGTTTTAAAATCGGCTGAGCGGCAAGGCCCGCTTACATTTATATGGGAAAGTACATCAAAAAACTTCCGGTATTTCCGCTTTGCTTTATGACACTATATTTCCGGCTAACTTTGCAAAACGGCTTACAGCATAGGTACGGTAAAATTTTGGGTTTTAACGGAATTTACGAAACTCTTTCTTCAAAATAAAATTGCAGTCCGTTGAAGAAAGCTTCCGCAAAATTCAAATTTATTTTGCCGGCACCGGTGAAAGGCAGATGATATTTCCCCAACGAGCTATTTGAGGAGTGAAGTTATTGAGCAAAGATAAGAAGGTATTGGTCTGTATTACTCCGCAAACAAACAGTAAAAGATTGATAATAAAAGGAAGCGAATTGGCAAAATCTATAGAGGGATCCTTGCACATTTTGCACGTGGAAAAGGGCGACAGCATTTTCCAGACCGAGCAATCGGCAGAACTGTTGCAGGAGTTGTTTAATTTCGGGTCTGAATTGGGCGGTATAATCCACGCTATTTGCGGCGATAACGTGCCCAAGGCCTTAAAAAGATTCATCAAAATTAACAATATATCCCATATTGTTTTGGGTGCAACCTGCGAGCAAAAAGACGAAGTCAATACCAAAATGCGAAAACTAATGCCAAAATTGTCGGTGACTATACTTGAAAGAGAACAACCGAAAGAAACGGAGGACGAAAATGGCTGAATTATACGATGCATGGTTACAAAAAGCCTATAATAAAGAAGGATACACCAACGAGGATTTGTGGAAGGAATTTATGCCCCTGGAACAAGCGGTTTACGAGGACATTTTACGCAACAAAACCAACCGCATAGAGGGCACGGTTCAATCCCTGGGCGAAAAATTCGGTATGAGCAACGAATATGTTATAGGCTTCCTGGACGGAATTAACGATTCCTTGGTGCAACCCTTTGACGTAAAAGAACTTACCGCCGAAAGCAACGTTGTGGCGGAAGTGGATTTTGAAAAGCTTTACAAAAAAATGGTGGAATACAAGGCGGAACACCTTTACCTCCTGCCGGAATGGGACAATATCTACACTCCCGAAAAACGCAAGGAATTATTTTTGGAACAAAAGAAATCCAAAACAGTCATTAATAATAGCAAAATAGGCCGCAACAAACCCTGCCCTTGCGGTTCTACCAAGAAATACAAGCAATGCTGTGGTGCTCTTTGAGGACAGAATTCATTAAACCGGATATAAATAATTGTAACTACGCCATGGAAAAAGCCGCTGAAATCCTAAGAAATGAGGGACTGGTGGCTTTTCCCACGGAGACCGTTTATGGGCTTGGTGCAAACGCTTTAAGCCCGGCGGCCGTAAAGAAAATTTTTCTGGCTAAGGGTCGCCCAAGTGACAATCCTTTGATAATCCATGTGGCAGACATTAATATGCTAAAAGAGTTAACGGCGGAAATACCACCCCAAGCGGAACTTGCCCTAAAACATTTCTGCCCAGGCCCTTTGACTTTAGTGCTGAAAAAAAGCAAGTCAGTTCCCTATGAAGTAACCGCCGGTTTGGAGACCGTTGCCCTTCGTATACCCAAAAACCCTTGGGCACAGCTTCTGATAAAAACTGCCGGTCTACCCATAGCCGCACCATCCGCAAACAGTTCCGGCAAACCCAGTCCCACAAGGGCATCTCACGTTTTATACGACCTTGACGGAAAAATTGATATGATTTTAGACGGCGGAGCCTGTGAAGAGGGCATAGAATCCACAATTGTTGATTTCTCCACGGACAAGCCCTGTATACTGCGCCCGGGTACGGTAACCGCCGAAATGCTTAAATCCGTTGGAATCCGCCTTTTCGAAAGCAAACCCGGCGGTCACGCTCCAAAAGCCCCGGGTATGAAATATACCCACTACAAACCCAAGGCACAAATAACCGTTATTAAAGGCGAGCCGTCAGCCGTATCCGAAAAGATACGCCTGTTGGTATCCCAAAGCACAAAACCTACGGGTATACTATGTTCAGAACAGAACCAACACCTTTACCAAAACATAAACGTTCCCGTCATAGTGGCCGGCGATACGGACAAACCACACACCATAGCCTCAAATCTTTACAAATTATTACGTCGTTTTGACAAAGAGGGCATAGAAACAGTATTTTCCGAAAGTTTTCACGACAATCCTTTGGGAATTGCTATAATGAACCGCTTGAACAAGGCAGCCGGCGGTAGTATAATTGAAATTTAGAAGAGGAAAATTAATTTTGCAGGCGGTATATGCCCAAAAGCGCACTTTTTCCGTATATAAAGGCTTGCAAACTTGATTTACGCTTATTTATATTTCGGACTGCATATTGTTTACGGATTATTCGGTATAAAAACGGGTGATTTATGAAAATTTTGTTTGTTTGTACGGGAAACACCTGCCGTAGTCCCATGGCCAAGGTTATGGCACAAGCTTTGTTTAACGAAGCCGGGCTTGGAATAGAAACGGATTCCGCCGGAACAGCCGTTTTTGCCCAATGCCCTGCTTCGAAAAATGCCGTAAAAGCTATGGAAATGCAAAATCTTGACCTGTCGGGACATATTTCCAAGCAGATTACCGAGGAAATGCCGGACCGGTTTGACCTTGTGTTGACCATGACCAAGGGCCACAAAAACAGTCTGCTTGCCTTCTCTCACAGCCCGAAAATTTTTACCCTTTCTGAATATATAGAGACGGACGCCGATGTTTGCGACCCCTACGGCGGAGATTTGCAAACTTATCTGGACTGTGCCCGGCAAATCAAAGGTATGCTTGAATTGTTGTGCAAGAAGCTGTCAAAATAATTCAGATGATTTATTTCAGAAAAAAAGGGACAAACCTCTTTTGTCGTAATATAATGTAACTAGGGATGCGCTGACAGAAATCATTCTGTTAAATCCCAAACTGCAAAAGAGTGCTTAAAAGGAGCGATTAATTTGTCTCAAGAATGGTTGCTTTACATAACGTCGTTTGCCTGTGCATTCGGTATTTCGTTATTGGCAACACCCTATGCCAAAAAGTTATCCGTCAAAGTCGGAGCCATAGATTACCCCAGAAGCCGTGGTATGCACAAAGAGCCTATTCCCAGAATGGGCGGTGTGGCTATAGTTTCGGGTTTTTTGGTTGCCATGCTTATTTTGATGCCCTTCGTGCCGGAGCTTAGAACCGTGCAATTTATAGGCTTCATAGTGGGTGCCTTGATAATAGCTTTTTTGGGTGTTATGGACGATATTTATACCCTGCGTGCAAGGACGAAGTTGATTTTTCAGCTTTTGGCGGCCTTGGTTGTGGTATTGACCGGCACACAAATAGACTTTGTGGAATGGCCCTTTGCCGCTAACCTTAATGCCTTTTCCGTGCCCATTACCCTTATTTGGATTATAGGCGTAACCAACGCCGTTAACCTTATAGACGGTGTGGACGGCTTGGCGGCAGGTGTTTCCAGCATTTGTGCCATTTGTCTGATGTTCCTGTGCATACTGTCCGGCTTCCAACTGGCGGTTATACTTACCGCTGCATTGGCAGGCAGTTGCTTTGGATTTTTACCCCGTAATTTCAGCCCGGCAGAGGTTATTATGGGTGACACCGGCGCCCTGTTTTTAGGATTTGTGCTTTCCACCAGCTCCATAATCGGAGTGTTTAAGGGTTATGCACTGCTTTCCGTGGTCATCGCCTTCTTTGCCTTGGCATTGCCTATTTTCGACACACTTTTCGCCATGATACGCCGTCTTTTAAGCGGCAAATCCATCATGGAACCTGACAGGCAACACCTTCACCACAGGCTTATAGATTCGGGATATTCACATTCCCAAGCCGTAATGATTTTATACGGAATAAGCCTGCTCTGCGGTATCGGTGCCATAGTCATAGCCTTAAAAGATATATGGGCTGTGCTGATAATGGCGGCCTTTGTCACAATTTTGGGTCTTATGCTGTTTGTATACAAACGCAGAACACATTAAAAAAAGCGAGCCTTGTGGGTTCGCTTTTTTTGTGGCTTGATATAATCTAATAAATTGTAGGGTCGAGGCTATGCTCCGACCGCTATACTAGAAGATTAATTATTTGGTCATTGCTTCTTCAACTTTAGGCATCAACGCTGCTATTTCAATCTTTTGAGGACATTTGTCTTCGCAAACCTTACATTGTACACAGTTGCGAGCCAAGGCAGGTTCGTTTAATTGAGACAGAAGGAAGTATTTGCGTTTAACCAATTCCTTGTCATCACAGGAATATAAGCTGTTGTAGAACTCAAACATACCGGGTATATCCACGTCATTAGGACAGGGCATACAGTAAGCACAGCGAGTACAGGGAATGGATTCGATTTCGGAGAATTTTTGTTTTACCAGTTGAACTGTTTGTTTTTCTTTGTCGGTAAAGGCTTTTGCACGAGCCGCATAGGTAACGTTGTCGTTAATGTTTTCGATGCTGCTCATACCGCTTAACACTACGCTGACTTCGGGTATATCCCATAAATAGCCCAATGCCCATTCAACAGCGGTGCGGTCCGGTTCACAGCTTTGGAATACATCCATAATGGTTTTGTTAGTGTTAGCAAGCTTACCGCCCAACATGGGTTCCATTATACAAATGCCCATGCCTTTACTGTGAGCGTGTTTCAAGCCTTCCAAACCTTGTTGATAATCTTCGTTAAGGTAGTTCATTTGAAGCAGACAGAATTCCCAATCATAGTAATCACATATTTTATAGAAGGTTTCTTTGTTATCATGGAAGGAAAAGCCTATATGACCGATTTTTCCGGCTTTTTTTGCTTTTTCCGCTCTGTCTATTACATCAAATTTTAAAACTTTGTTTTCCCAAGACCAAGCGCTGAGGGCATGAAGCAGGTAGAAGTCAATATGGTCTGTATTCAGGCGTTTAAGTTGTTCGTCCAGAAGCGTATCAAAATCTTCGGGTTTCTCCATAAGAAATACAGGAGATTTATCGGCGATTTTTACTTTGCTGCGATAGCCGTCATGGGCAAGTGCCTTTGCAACAATGCCTTCGCTCTTTCCGCCGTGATATACATAGGCGGTGTCGATGTAATTTACGCCTGAATCTATGGCTGAATGAATCATCTTAATAGCCACAGGCTCATCAATTACATTAGAGTCATTGCCCACTATGGGCAGTCTCATGCAGCCTACACCAAGGATAGAAGCATCAAAACCGGTTTTTCCAAATTTTCTGTATTGCATCAATATTCCTCCCTGTGATAAAATATAAAATCGTCAGTCTGATAGGAGACATACCGATACCGGATATGTACCCTGCCTACCTTATAAGGTAAGGAGGACGACGAAATAGCAGTGAATATTATTGAATTATGCTGTAAATCCAGTTTAATTTATAATGAATAATATTGCAACAAAAAATATTAAAAAAATTTCAAAAAAGTTATTGACATACTAAACAATAAATGTTATTATAGCTTTCGTCGCCAAACGACGCAAGTCAATATAAACAAACTTACGAAAAAAGTTGAAAAAAGTATTGACAAGCTAAAAA
>CAYMOU010000111.1:0-6696 GCA_964392115.1 uncultured Defluviitaleaceae bacterium
AAGCTATTCTTCGTAAACGGTTCGCTCATGTGTTTTTCAAAGAAAACCACCGGTCGCTCACCACTACGAATATACGCTTTTGTTACTCTTTAATTAACATTTGACTGTAAACGTTTGCTTGATTATCTACCTCAGGAGGTCTCTTATGCCGGAATTAAAAGGTTCCAAAACCGAAGCAAATTTGCTGGCAGCATTTACGGGTGAATCTTCGGCTCGTAATAATTATACTTTCTTTGCGGCTCAAGCAAGAAAGGAAGGGCTAAACCAAATTGCCGAATACTTTGAGGAAACTGCAAGTAACGAACGTGCTCATGCACATATTTGGTTCAGGCTTTTAAATAACGGTATACCAAACACCTTGACTACCCTTAAAATGGCACAAGACGGAGAACATTACGAATGGACTAAAATGTATCCCGACTTTGCAAAAACAGCCAAAGAAGAGGGTTTTGACCATATTGCCGCACTTTTCAGTGCCGTTGCGGCTATAGAAAAGCGCCATGACGAACGTTATCAAGCCTTGTTGGACAATCTTCAAAATAACAAAGTATTTGAAAAAGACCAAAAAGAAGACTGGATTTGCACCGTTTGCGGTCATGTGCATCACGGTAATGCCGCACCGGAAAAGTGCCCCGTTTGCGACCATCCAAAAGCCTATTTTGAATTGCATACGGAAAATTACTGAGAGCCCAAAAGCATAACCGGCAACAGCATTTTTTCAACAACTAAAGTTTGGCGGAAATAACCTATTTTCGTCAAACTTATATTATATAAAAACTTTACCGTCACCCTGCATTAACTGTATTTGTACCAAACAAGTTGTAAACCGTTGTATTTGTACAAATCTCAAATAAGAAAGGAGTTCAAGTTATGATAACAACTGCTGATTTGGTTGAACTTCAACAAATAATTGACTCCATTCACGGCGACCCTCACAGAATTTTGGGTATGCATGAAATTTATGTTCAAGAAGAGCCATGCTTGGCTGTACGAGCCTTTGTTCCGCAGGCAAACAGAATTTCCGTAATTGATGACAATGACTGCAAGCTTGTTTATCGCATGAAAAAAATCCATAACGAGGGTTTTTTCGAAGTCGTAATCAAAGACAGGCAAAAATGGTTCATGTATAAGCTTGAAATAGAAGACTACTTTGGTAATACATGGTGTACATATGATCCTTATTCCTTTGAACCAAGCATAACTTCCCTAGACAGGCACCTGTTTGGCGAAGGTACTCACTACGAAATTTACGAAAAAATGGGCGCTCACGTGGCAACCATAAACGGCGTAGACGGTGTACGCTTTTGCGTATGGGCACCAAACGCCAGGCGTGTATGCGTTGTAGGTGACTTTAATCAATGGGACGGCAGAAGAAACCAAATGAGGATGCTGGAACATTCGGGCATTTGGGAATTGTTCATCCCGGGATTAAAGCCCTTTGACCGCTATCAATATGAAATAAAGACCTACAGCGGGCAAATTCTTAAAAAAGCCGATCCTTACGCTAATTTTGCTGAGGTTAGGCCCAACACCTGTTCCATAGTATACCAATTGGATGGCTATGACTGGAACGACAAAGATTGGATGGAACACCGAAACAATAAATCTCCGTTAAACCAACCCATGAACATATACGAAGTGCATTTGGGTTCTTGGATGCGTAAATCCGACGACGGCGACCGTTTCTTGAGTTACAGGGAACTTGCCGATGAGTTGGTAGCCTATGTTAAACGTATGGGTTATACCCACATTGAACTGCTTCCTATTACGGAACATCCTTATGACGGTTCCTGGGGTTATCAGGTAACCGGCTATTACGCCGCAACAAGCAGATACGGCACACCCAAGGATTTTATGTATTTTGTGGACGTTTGCCATCAAAATAATATAGGCGTATTTTTGGATTGGGTTCCGGCGCATTTTCCCAAAGATGCCCACGGCTTGGCTAGATTTGACGGTTCCGGGCTTTATGAACACGAGGACCCGAAACAAGGCGAACATCCCGACTGGGGTACTTTGATTTTCAATTACGGACGCAAAGAGGTTAAGAATTTCCTTATTGCCAACGCTCTGTTCTGGATAGAAAAATTCCACATAGACGGTTTAAGAGTAGATGCCGTAGCCTCTATGCTGTATTTGGACTACAACAAACCCCAAGGCCAGTGGATTTCCAACCAATACGGCGGTCGTGAAAATATGGATTCTGTGGAATTTATAAAACACATGAACTCCGTTGTGGCCGGTAAACACCCTAACGTTATGATGATAGCCGAGGAATCCACCTCTTGGGAAGGCGTAACAAAACCTGTTCAATACGACGGTTTGGGCTTTACCATGAAATGGGATATGGGCTGGATGAACGACTTTTTGGAGTATGTGGAGTTGGACTCCTATTTCAGAAAATTTCATCATAATAACCTGACCTTTGCCATGATGTATAACCATACCGAACGCTTTATGCTGGTTTTATCCCATGATGAGGTTGTTCACGGCAAACGTTCGTTGCTAAACAAAATGCCCGGTGACCTGTGGCAGAAATTTGCCAATTTAAGGGTGGCTTTTGGCTTTATGTACGGGCATCCCGGTAAAAAACTGTTGTTTATGGGCGGCGAGTTCGGTCAATTTATAGAATGGGACGAAAAACGCAGTTTGGATTGGTTTCTTCTGGAGTATCCACATCATGCCCAAATGCAAACCTTTACCAAGGACTTGAACTTCTTCTATAAAAATGATAAACCCCTATGGTCTTCGGATTTCACCGGCGGTTTTGAATGGATACAGTGCGACGACAACGAACATTCCATCATCTCCTTTTTAAGAAAATCGGATGATGGAGAAGACCTTACAATCTTTGTCTGCAATTTTACCCCGGTTCCTTGGTATGCCCACAAAATAGGCGTACCCTTGCTCTGTGACTACGAAGAAGTATTAAATTCCGACCACGAGCGTTACGGAGGTTCCGGCGTTGTTAACGTAGGCAGAATAGAAGCCGAGGCTGTAGCCATGGATAAACGACCCTACAGCATAGAAATTAAGGTTGCTCCTCTTGGCGTAAGCATATTTAAGCCGGTTTACAGAACAACTTGAAAAAATTGCCGCTCTGTGATATATAATTAATCACAAGTGAGACAAAAGCATAATTTATAAAAATATAAATTAAGGCCGGACTTGAGTGAGACCTATTTTCCCATAGGTTTCGCTCGAGCTTCGGTTGTTTAATTACGGTATAAGGAGGTGAACAATCCGTTGAATCAAAAAAAGCCTCGCTTAACTTCACAGCATACTCAAAGGCTTCGTATGCCAAGGCGTAAACAAAATGCATTTCAGCGTTTTAACAGTAACGTTGTGGATTTTTTTTCCGGATCAAGAAGGCGGCGAAGCCCCAATGTTATTGAATTTAAACGGCGACGACGCTCTGCCCTTTCCGGGATTCTTATAGGACTTTCATTATTTTTGGTTGTAGGTTTGGTTTCGTTTTTATTTTGGTTTTTCACCCACGAAAATGCCTATGCGGTATATCTTAATGATAACTTAATGGGAAACATAGTCAAAAACGAAAAGATTAGTGACGACGAAATACTGAAAACCGTTAATCAGAAATTGGTGGCTCAACTGGGAACCAATGTTCAAATTAACGAGGCTGTCAACTTAAAGTCCGTCAGAGCGGACGGCAAGGAAATAGTCTCCGAAGACCATGTAATAGGCAAAATAGCTTCCTCCGTTACATATAAAATCGAAGCAGCAGTTATCACCGTTGACGGTGCGGAAATGGTTACGGTAAGTTCACCTGCTGTTGCGGACGAAATTTTTAGAGAATTAAAGGCCAGGTTTATTCCTCCGGATTCTAATATGATAGAAGCGGAAACAAAATTTCTGCAAGAAGTTGTGTATAAACTAAAATACGTCAATACAGACGAAGTGATAAAACAAGACTTGGCTTTAACCAAGCTAAGTACCGAAAAGGAAACACCGCAAAAATATACGGTTAAGGAAGGCGACACCCTAAACAAAATAGCCATCAATCATAACCTTACCCTAGAACAAGTTTTGGCGGCAAACGAGGGAATGACTCCCAATACAAAAATCAAAATCAATCAGGAAATAGATTTATTGTTGCCGGAACCGCTTATTTCGGTCAGAACGGTTGAAGAAACCGTATTACCCGATGTTGCTCCAAAGCCTATTACCAGGCGAAATATACCCAATAAACCTTCCACCTACAAAAAGGTTATACAATACGGCAAGGACGGACAACGAAACGTGACTGTTCAAATCGAAAGGATAAACGGCGTAGAAACAGGTAATCGCAAAGAAATTTCCGAAGAGATAATTGTTCCGCCGGTTGAAGAAATTATTGAAGTAGGACAGGCTTAGGTATGTAAGTGAACGTATTAAAGTTAAATCAATCAAACAAAAAAGAGCTTCTCCCGGCGCAAGGGAAAGCTCTTTTTTATATAGTCCGGTTTGTAATACCGTTGGAATTTTTCCGAACTGTCCAACGTACGGTAACATGAGGAACCTGCTTTTTGATGCAATGGAAGGTTAATGGGAATAATTAGGTCATATTTGTGAAGATTTTATCAATAATCGTCGCAACCCAAGGCGGCGTTTACTATCATTTCTTTAAGCTCGGACTTATCATAATTTCCCGGTACTATTTCTATTTCCAAATCTTCCAATTCGTCATAATCGGGATTGTATGTGACCGAAAAGGCGGTTGCGAAATCGCTTTCAAAGAGAATTTCACCTTCAATTGCCCAAGAGTCGTCGCTTTTGTCTATACTTATAATACTTACATCGTTGATTTGTACCATTTCAAATCCTCCCTCAAAAAATCTTTACGCTTTATGTCTTGAAGTGTTAAACTCTTTCCACTCGCCTGATTATATCAATAATCAAAATCGGGTGAAAGCTAGAACCGGCTTTTTCGGAAGTTTACACCAAACAGTTATTAATTCAATCGCCCGTAATACTTATACTCACCCATTGAGTATTTACCCCTGAATTTGTATGACTTTATTGTGTTCACTAAAAACCCAAATATTTAACCAATTTTTGATATTCCATTACATCTTTTTTACGGTAATTCCAATACAACAGTTTATACTTTTAACGCCTGTTTTAAATTAATTCAACCTTTATTGAATAGTTGAATGTATCATTTCTAAAATCATTATGGCTAGCCATAAAGACTGTTATTCGGCATTTTAACCACCTGTTAATCTGCCGAAAAAGTATATTGAAATTAGCATTTATTAGGTCGTAAATATAATATATTAGAAAGACTGATTTGTAAAGTCGAAATCCGGTATTTTTATTTTACCGGGTTCATTTGCTTGGTCAAACAGAATGGAATTTTATAGGTTTACACAAAAAAGCTCACAATCAGAAGTATATTTAAAACCGTCACTGCAAGAGCTGTAGTGTAAAGAATAATATTTGAAAATAAATTGTTTTTGTGCTCTCCCATAACCTTGCCGGAGCCTGTCAGGCTGAGTTGAGCAAAGATGGTTATGGGTAGTTGCATACTCAAGAATATTTGAGAGTAAACGAGAGCCGCAAAAGTATCGCCTATAAAGAAAATGGCGATAACGGCTGAAATAAGTGTAATTCCTATTCCCACACCGGATTTTTTGCTTTTCATATCGTACTTCTCGTCGAAAAAGCCTGCATAAATGCTTCCGCCTGCCATGGCTGCCGTTACGCTGGAGGATATGCCCGCCAATAAAAGCGCAATTGCAAAGATTAAGGCAGCCGCATTGCCTACTATGGGTTGTAATAAGGTTTGGGCTTGTTCTAACAGGGAAACGGAGATACCGTTTTCAAAAAAGGTTGCCGCCGCAAGTATTATCATAGCCGAATTTATTGCCCAACCGATGACCATAGAGCAAAAAGTGTCCACAAATTCGAACTTCAGCTTTTTTTTATCTATGCTGTTGTCGGGCAATTTCCAATCCCGGCTTTGAATAATTTCCGAATGTAAGAAAAGATTATGGGGCATTACAACCGCACCCAAAACCGACATTACCACGGGCAAACTTCCGTCCGGTATTGCAAACGAAAAGCTTCCGCATACGGCTCTTGCCCAGTCTACCTTAACCATAAACAATTCCAAAATAAACGAAAACCCGATTAGGGAGACGAAACCGATAATAACCTTCTCAAGCTTGCTGTAGGAGTTGAATTTTAACAAAATCACAACCGTCAGCAACATCAGAACAGCACCCACATTAATATGCAACCCGAATAGCATATTAAGGGCTATGGCACCGCCCAAGATTTCTGCCAAAGCCGTGGCTACAGACGAAAGCACAGAGCTTCCCAAGACAATTTTGCCTATCCAAGGTCTTAAGTATTTGTTGGAGCATTGCGAGAGTGAAAGACCGGTGGTAATCCCTAATCTGGCAGCGTTATGCTGCAAAAAAATCAACATAATTGTTGACAAGGTTACCATCCAAAGCAGTTTATAGCCGTAATCGGAGCCCGCCGCCACATTAGACGCCCAATTACCGGGGTCGATAAATCCTACGGTAATTAATATCCCGGGACCTAAAAATTTTAGGAAGGAACATTTCTTTTTCACACCCAAATCCCCGTCACCTCAAATTTCAAGCGTTTACTTATATATATTCAAGCCTTCGCTATTGTGACATTAATCGGAAGGAATTGTTTTGCCGAGCATTTAAATAAAGCCGG
>CAYMOU010000112.1:0-6593 GCA_964392115.1 uncultured Defluviitaleaceae bacterium
GCGAACCGTTCACGAAGAATAGCTTTTGTTACTATTCCTTGTTCATTTGAGTATATAATCAATGTATCACAATTTTATCATAATTAGAAAAAAAAGCAAACACAGATTGGAATACCTATAAAACCCTGTTACGGTAATATTTTCGGCAAAATTAGAGTATAGTGCCAAGCCCCGGTGCAAAAACCTCTTTAATACGTATATTTTAGCTAGGATAAGCACCGGCATTGCCTCAGTATCTTCATTATATATGCATAAGCCCAAGTGGGTTGCCATGATAAATTACTATAAAATGCACATTGTGCATTACCCGGCATATTCGTTAATTTCAGAACCCTCCGGTAAAGGTACGTATTCACCGTTAACCAATAGGGTTACTTTATCTACCTCGTCTAAAACGAAGGCATTTTTAAGAATAAGCTCTTTAATCCTAGTCTCGTTATAAGAACCGCCGTACTTTAAAATATCCTCGGACACGTTCAGTATCAGCACTCTATCATTTAAAACCACCGAAATAAGCTTGGTATTATCCGGAATATACGCATTGTAAGGATAGGTAAACAGTTTGGTGAAAACCGCATAAGCCTGCTCAGAACCCGGCATATCCCTGTCAAAATCAATTTTTTCAGCCTTTATTATATCTTCGCTACGGTCAACGGTGTAATAATACAAATTTACTTCTTGGGCTGCTCGTACTTTTTGAGGAAACAAAAATATAATCAGCGTAACAATTACTGCTAATATTTTACCCATAATAATTCTCCTTTGTAATATTATATTAATCCGTTTTAAAAAAGATATTAACAAAAATTGCAAGACTAATTCTAAAGCTGAAATTTGTATTAATTTTACCTATTTTCCTAAGTAACGGAAAATATTGCAAGAATTTAATACTATCTTAAAAGAATACTTTGTTATGTAGCGTTCCTTCAACAATTTGTTAATACTTTTATAATATATTCCATTTTATTCCGGGTAGCATATTAATGAAAGCTAATTACATCGCAAATTCATTGGTTTTTCCTCAAAAATATAAATAACAATTTGAGCCTGACGAACTCTTTTATGTTTGGCTTTTTTTGAAAGAGGTAGTTCATGACCGGTTCCATGGAATTAGTACGAGGGCAAAAGCCTTTTTCGCCGTGAAAAAAGGTTTTCGACCTCAAGGTCTTAATGTTTTTCTGTTTATTTAATGGTTATAAAATACTTTGATTTTTATTTTATTTGTGCTAGAATTAATGATGACGTTTTCAAAAGGATGATTTTATGCCGAGAACACTGCAACCGGATAAATTCGGTTATGCGGAAAGATTGTGTATATATGCCGCCATGGTTTCGAAAAGTTCGGGCTTTTTAAACGCAGAGGCGGTTTTCAGTGACGAGACGGAAAACTTCGTAGAGTTAGGACAAGATTCCGCAGTCATAAAAATAAGATGTGGCAAAGACAACATAGACAATATATTTATTTGCATAAACGGCACCGAAATCGAAATGGAAAAGGAACAAAGCCGTAATAATTTTGATTTCTACTCCGTAACCATAAAAAATATCGAGAGCAGCTCTCGTTATTATTTTAAACTGTTAAAGGAACATACGTACTACTACAATAAAAAAGGCCTCTTCGATAACCCGGATGAGACCTATAACTTCATGCTTATTCCCAATTTTACCGTGCCGGAATGGGCAAAGGGAGCGGTTATGTATCAAGTATATGTAGACCGCTTTTGCAACGGAGACAAAACAAACACCGTTGTTAACAACGAATACGCCTACCTTGGCAGAGCCGCAAGACAGGCAGAGGACTGGTTTAAGCCTGTTTCCAAAGAGGACTTCTGCACCTTTTACGGCGGCGATTTACAGGGAATAATCAATAAAATAGAATATCTGGCGGATTTGGGCGTAGAGGTAATATACCTAAACCCGGTTTTCGTTTCGCCCAGCAACCATAAATACGACACCCAAGATTACGACTATGTTGACCCTCACATAGGTGTAATCATAGAGGACGGCGGAGAACCGCTGTATTTCGAAAAATTCCATAACAAATATGCCTCAAAATACATTCAAAGAACCATAAGCAAGGCTAACCTTGAAGCAAGCAACAAACTGCTGTGCAAGCTTATAGAAATGTGCCATGAAAAAGGCATAAAAGTAATACTTGACGGGGTTTTCAACCATTGCGGTGCTTTTAACAAATGGCTGGATCGGGAGAATTTTTACGGATCTAAAGGTTACCCCACCGGGGCATATCGCTCCGAAGACAGCAAATATCACAGTTATTTCCGTTGGTACGACAACAACTGGCCAAACAACGACTGTTACGACGGTTGGTGGGGTCATGCAAACCACCCCAAGTTAAATTTCGAAGCCTCTCCGGAGCTTTACGAATACATTATGAACGTTGGCCGCAAGTGGGTTTCGCCGCCTTTTAATGCCGACGGCTGGCGATTGGACGTAGCCGCAGATTTAGGTTATTCCAAAGAATTCAACCATAAATTCTGGCGTGATTTCAGAAAGGCCGTTAAAGGTGCAAACCCCGAGGCTATTATACTTGCAGAGCATTACGGAGACCCCAAAGACTGGTTGGCAGGCGACCAATGGGATACTGTAATGAATTACGATGCCTTTATGGAGCCTATTACTTGGTTTCTCACAGGCATGGAAAAACACAGCGAAGAATATCGTGAAGATATGTTTTGCAACACCATGGCTTTTGAAGGTGCCATGCGTTATTTCGGTGCCAGATTTCCCATACAATCCCTGCAAGTCAGCATGAATCAGCTTTCCAACCACGACCATTCCCGGTTCCTCACCCGTACAAATAAAACTGTGGGACGGTTGCATACCCTGGGTTGGGAAGCCGCCGACCAAAATACCGATTTAAGCATTATGCTCTGTGCCGTAACCTTTCAAATGACTTGGCCCGGAGCGCCTACCATATATTACGGAGACGAAGCCGGCCTTACCGGCTGGACTGACCCGGACAACAGACGCACCTTCCCTTGGGGCAGAGAAAATAAATTTTTGCAAGATTTTCACAAGGACATAATAGCAATTCACAAATCCTACAATGCCCTAAAAACAGGCTCGTTGGAGTATTTGTTTTTGGATTACGGGGTTCTGTCTTACGGCCGTTTTGACAAAGAAAACAAAATTGCCGTTATTATCAACAACAACTCAACTCCGAAAAATCTCAACATACCCCTGTGGAAGATAATGTGTAATCCCAACGGTACTATGCAGTCCCTAATCTCAACTTACAACAACCAATACTCCACCGAGAAAATAAATTACAGCTATTCCGCCGGTATGCTAACCATTCACGTACCGGCGAAA
Source organism: uncultured Defluviitaleaceae bacterium (assembly GCA_964392115.1). Lineage (GTDB taxonomy): Bacteria > Bacillota > Clostridia > Lachnospirales > WRBF01 > CAYXWM01. The sequence continues at coordinate 3,334 of CAYMOU010000112.1, forward strand.
AGCTCGGTGGTTTTGGCAGAAGTATGATATTTTTAGAAATAAATATTGAAGAAACTTCCCGGGTTTCTTCAAATCGGAAATATCAAATTATTTATAATAAAGTCTTTTTGAAGGGAGTTTGAGGGAAACCATTTCTTCAGGAAAAGTTTCCCTCAAGGTTTTATATAGAAGGAGCAACCATGACACAGGACAAAATAATAATCAAAGGCGCAAGGGAGAATAACTTAAAAAATATAGACCTTGAAATACCACGTAACAAGTTTGTGGTTTTTACCGGACTTAGCGGTTCGGGAAAATCCTCTCTGGCTTTTGATACCATCTACGCCGAAGGACAACGCCGCTATGTAGAAAGCTTATCCGCATACGCAAGGCAATTCCTTGGGCAAATGGAGAAACCGGACGTGGATTATATAGCCGGCCTTTCTCCTGCCATATCCATAGACCAAAAATCCACCAATCATAATCCCCGTTCCACCGTGGGCACCGTAACCGAAATTTACGACTATCTCCGTCTTTTATACGCACGGGTAGGCATGCCTCACTGCCCAAAATGCGGCATAGAAATAAAAAAACAAACCGTGGACCAAATCGTAGACCAAATCCTAACCCTTCCGGAAAACTCCCGAGTTCAGCTTCTTGCGCCGGTAGTAAGGGACAGGAAAGGCGAGCATATAAAATTATTGGACGAAGCCAAAAAAAGCGGCTATATACGTTGTCGTATAGATGGCAGTATTTTTGAACTTGCCGAAGAAATCAAGCTTGACAAAAACAAAAAGCACACCATAGAAATAGTTGTTGACCGTCTTATAATAAAAGAAGGCATACAAAAACGCCTTACCGAGTCGGTAGAGGCCGTAATGGGTCTTTCAGGCGGTTTAATGGTTGTGGACGTAAACGGCGACCAAGAAATGTTGTTCAGCCAAAATTTCTCCTGCGCCGAATGCGGTTTCAGCCTTGAGGAAATTGAGCCCAGGCTTTTCTCCTTCAACAATCCCAGAGGTGCTTGCAGTTGCTGCTCCGGCTTGGGCATACAAATGAAGTTTGACAAGGACTTGGTAATTCCAAACCCCAACCTTACCCTGCTTGAAGGTGCAATTACCGTTCCCGGTTGGAATTCCGTATCCTCGGAAAACAGCATCAGTCACTCGCTGTTAAAGGCCTTGTCAAAAGAATATAAATTTCCGTTAAACGTTCCTTTCGGCGATTTGCCGGAAAAAATCCAAGATATTATCCTTAACGGCACCGGCGGCAAAAAGCTGAACATAGAATACACCGGCGGCGACATGGTGAAAAGCTACAGCTACGCCTTTGAAGGCTTGCTAAACAACCTGCAACGTCGCTACCACGAAACCAATTCCGACTACATGAAGCAGGAATACGAGTCCTACATGACTCATATAAAATGCCCGGAATGCGGCGGTAAACGGCTTAAAAAAGACGTTTTGGCCATTACCGTTGCAGATAAAAACATAGCCCAAGTCTGCGATATGACTATAAGCGGAGTACGGGATTTCTTCGAAAACCTCACTCTTAGCCCTACGCAAAAAATGATAGCCAACCAAATCCTAAAAGAAATACGTGCAAGAACAGGCTTCTTGGTAGATGTAGGTCTGGACTACCTTACCTTGGCACGAAGTGCCGGAACCCTATCCGGTGGCGAAGCCCAGCGTATAAGGCTGGCAACCCAAATCGGCTCAGGCCTTGTGGGTGTGGTCTATATTTTGGACGAACCAAGCATAGGCTTGCACCAAAAGGACAACTCTAAGCTGATTAAAACTCTGCGTCACCTTACCGACATAGGAAATTCCCTTATAGTTGTGGAACACGACACAGATACCATGTTACAATCCGATTATCTTGTAGACATAGGCCCTCACGCCGGCAGTCACGGCGGTGAAGTAATATTTACCGGTTATCCCAAGGATATTCTGGACTGCGAAAAATCCATAACCGGCGCCTACCTAAGCGGCCGTGAAAACATAGAAATCCCGGCAAAACGCCGACCGGTAGGCGAAAACAGGCTCATAATCCGAGGAGCAAAAGAAAACAACCTAAAGGACGTAACCGTTGAAATTCCTCTGTCTGTTTTTACCTGTATTACAGGGGTCTCCGGTTCCGGAAAAAGCTCTCTTATAAACGAAATTTTGTACAAGAGCCTAGCCAGAGACCTAAACCGTGCGAAAACCAAGCCCGGTGAGCATGAAGCCATCAGCGGCACAGAGCATCTGGACAAGATCATCAACATAGACCAAAGCCCCATCGGTCGTACTCCACGCTCCAACCCGGCCACCTACACAGGCCTGTTTGACCTTATTCGTGACGTATTTGCACAAACCACCGAAGCAAAGGTGAGAGGTTACCAAAAAGGACGTTTCAGCTTTAACGTTAAAGGCGGTCGCTGCGAAGCCTGTTCCGGCGACGGAATTATAAAAATAGAGATGCACTTTTTGCCTGATATTTACGTTCCTTGTGAAGTATGCCACGGCAAACGCTACAACCGTGAAACCTTGGAGGTACACTTCAAAGGCAAAACCATAGCCGACGTTTTGGACATGACCATAGAAGAAGCCCTGTCGTTTTTTGAGCATCTGCCAAAAATCCGTGACAAACTGCAAACCCTTTGCGATGTGGGTCTGTGCTATATTAAGCTTGGTCAGCCCTCCACCACCCTTTCCGGCGGCGAAGCCCAACGTGTGAAGCTTGCAACGGAACTAAGCAGACGCAACACCGGCAAAACCCTCTACGTTATGGACGAACCCACAACCGGCCTTCATATGGCAGACGTGCATAAACTTATAGGCATACTCCAACGCCTTACAGAAGGCGGCAATTCCGTTGTGGTTATCGAGCATAACCTTGACGTAATAAAAACCGCCGACTATATCATAGACTTAGGACCGGACGGTGGTAACAAAGGCGGCGAAATAGTAGCCGCAGGTACTCCGGAAGAAGTAGCAACAAATGAAAAATCATATACCGGTCAGTATTTGAAAAAAATATTGGAAGAAAGTTGCCCGGGGGTTGCTCTGTTAAATAGTTAAGCAATAAGCCATATTGGAGCAAATGCTAGGCAAAAAAAAAGAGGAAGTTTGATTGAGAAAACCTTTTTTAACCTTTGGAAAGGTTTTCTCGAACAAGTTTTAATATAGAATAAAAATATAGAATTAATAGGTGAAACCAATGATACTATCGGGACTGGAAATTCAAAAACGCCTGGGAAAAGACATCTACATAGAACCCTTTGACGAAAAATGCCTTAA
>CAYMOU010000113.1:0-4477 GCA_964392115.1 uncultured Defluviitaleaceae bacterium
ACACTCTTCCTTTTTACGGACTGTATAACGTCAGCGGAAAACAGGGCTTTAGTTATTAATAAGCACTTATCGGTATTGAAAGTAAATATGTTTTTCTGAACCTTAGAAATTTTTTCTAACAAGTAATACCTTTTACAATGTAAATTGCTCGGTTTATCAATAATGGGAAGTTTTATAGTTGAAAACCTCTACATGCAATCGATAGTGTATATCAAGATCATTTGAAATTATATATGCTTTTTATAAAGATGCTGTCGGCAATCAAAAAAAGTCATCTTCATTGAATGGAAGAGATAGGATTGTGCTGGCGGTTAAGAGTATAATTGAATTGTTGGTTTTGTATTCTATAGTTTACAGCATAGTTCAACAAAAGTGGATCATTGAATTTATGTTTTTGGGACGTGATTTTGACAATTTAATTGTTAATGATTACGCGTTTTTACAAGTGCTATTCAAAAGTTTTAGCATCGCTTCTCTTTTGGGCGTATCATCGCATATCAAAATGACAGCAATTCAATATTTTTCATTTAATTGCGCAAGTCATCTACAGACTCTAATTGACAACTTTTTTGTATCTTTACAGTCATTAACCACTCTTGTGATAACATTATTTAGTTTTGCTCGTTATTTCGGAGAAAACAAGTCTGATGAGATCGAGTTATACACTCAAGATTTCCATAATGTTTAAGAGGACAGGCTAATAGCAATAATCGGCAGTTCACCTATAAAACATTAGGTGCGAAGGGTTAATTTCTGGGTATGATTATAGTTATACTTAGAGACGTAGTTCCCAATCAGTATTAACTTAAAGGGATATTAAACACGTTCAGCCGAAAGTTATAAAATCATAGGGAAAGAGGGGCGCAATGGACAGTAAAAAGGATTTTTTTATAAGTTATACAGCAGATGATAAGCAATGGGCTAAGTGGATTGCGGGAGTTTTAGAAGAAAATGGCTACACAACAGCTATTCAGGCTTGGGATTTCAAACCAGGAGATAATTTTGTTCTAAATATGCATAAAGCTTTGCAAAACACAGAAAGGTTTATTGCTGTTTTATCAAAAAACTATTTGTCATCACTTTATTGCCAAGCAGAATGGACAGCGGCGTTTACAAAAGATCCGAACAGCGAAAAGGCTCTGTTTATACCTGTAAGAGTTTCGGATATAGAGCCAGATGGTCTTCTCGCCGCTATTATTTATATAGACTTGTTTGGTGTTGATGAGAAAGAGGCAATTAAGAAATTATTGAATGCTTTGAGCGATACAGTAAATCCAAGGAACAAACCTGGATTTCCAGGAACAGCGAAACCTAAATTTCCAGGGCAACTTCCATATAATAACTTACCATTCATAAAAAATATTCACTTCACAGGTAGGAATGACATAATAAATAAAATTAAGGATAAATTTCAAAATATACATGATCTTTCAATTGCACAGGCAATTTCGGGTTTAGGTGGGATAGGCAAAACTCAAATAGCTCTTGAATATGCATATAGGTTTGCTCATAATTATGATTTAATATGGTGGATAAATGCCGAGAATACACAAAGTGTTATTAAAGACTTTACCGATTTTGCTTTAGGGCAAGGGCTTATAGCCAAAGAACAAGCTGAAGAGTCTATAATTATAAATATCGTAATAAATTGGATGGATTCGCACGAGAAGTGGTTATTTATATATGATAATATTGAGAACTATAAAGAAATAGAGTCATATCTACCTAAAAACAACAGAGGAAATATTCTTATGACTTCAAGGAATACTCATTTTCATATAGGTGAAAAAATTGATGTTGAAGTATTTGGTGAAAATGAATCAATGGAATTTTTAGAGAAAAGAACGAACATTATTGATAAGGATACCTCTAGTGAATTGGCGAAAAGGCTTGGATTTCTTCCGCTTGCATTAGAACAGGCTGCAGCCTATATTAAGGAGAACGGCAAAACTTATAAGGATTACTTAAAATTGCTAGATGATTATGGCTTAGATGTTTTTGATGAAGATGGTTACATTACGGATTATACGAAACCTGTTACCGCTACATGGAACATATCAATTGATAAAGTAAATATGGAGAGCGCAAAGCAAATACTTTATTTGTTTTCCTATTTTGCACCAGAAGATATAGAACTTGCGCTATTTGTAAAATGTAGTGAGATGCTCCCAGAGCCATTAAAAAACGAAATAGACAATAGGCTAAAGCAAAACAAAATAGTATCTGAGTTAGCTAAATATTCGTTAATTGCAATAAAAGATAACAAAATCAATATACATAGACTTTTGCAAGAAGTTATCCGCAAAAGTATCCAAGGAAACACTCAATGGCTTCATTATTGTTTTGAAATGGTGGAAAAAACATCTGATTATGATAATTCACGTGCAAAATTTTTGAAAGATGTCCCACATACTATCTCCGTGTTGGATGCGGCTTTTAAATGCTTACAGCAAACGGATAACCAGAAAAGAATAGCTGTAGTCTATGCTAAAATAGGCAAAGGATTTAATGAATTGGGTTCATATCTACAAGCCTTGGCATATTACAACAAAGCTTTAGTTATCCGCAAAAAAATGCTGGGCGAAGAGCATCCTTCCACTGCAGCTACCTTGAGTGATACTGCATTAGTATATAATAATAATGGCGATTACTCCAAGGCTTTGGAATGTTGTTATAAGGCTTTAGCCATTAATGAAAAGTTATTGGGCGAAGAGCATCCCTCAACCGCAACTACCTATAACAACATTGCATTAGTATATGATAGTCTGGGAGATTATCACAAGGCTTTGGAATGGTATCATAAGGCCTTAGTTATCGATGAGAAGGTATATGGCAAAGAGAATACTTCTACCGCCACCGTCTATAACAACATTGGGGCGGTATGTGATGTTATGGGGGATTACCCCAGTGCTTTGGATTGGTTTCAGAAGGCTTTAGCCATCCGTGAAAAGATACTAGGTAAAGAACACTCTATCACTTCTGATACCTATAACAACATTGCATCCATGTATGATCATCAAGGAGATTATCCCAAAGCTTTAGAATATTACCATAAGGCTTTAGTCATTAAGGAAAAGGTACTGGGCGAAGAGCATCCTATCACGATCACAATCTATAGCAACATGGCATTAGTTTATGATAAGCTGGGAGATTACCCCAAGGCTTTAGAACTGAATCAGAAGGCTTTAGTCATCCGTGAAAAGGTACTTGGCAAAAATCATCCTAACACTGCAACCACCTACAATAACATTGCGTTAGTATATGATAATTTGAGAGATTACCCCAAGGCTTTGGAATGGTATCAGAAGGCCCTAGACATCTGTGAAAAGGTACTTGGCAAAGAGCATCCATTCACGGCCAACATCTTTAACAACATTGCAGCAATATATTATTCTCAAGGAGATTATCCAAAAGCCCTAGAGTGGTATCAGAAGGCTTTAGCCATTCGTGAAAAGGTACTTGGTAAAGGTAATCCTGAAACTGCTACAACATATAGCAACATTGCAGTAGTATATTGTAATAAAGCAGATTACCCCGAGGCTTTAGAATGGCAACAGAAAGCTTTAGTTATCCGTGAAAAGATACTGGGTAAAGATCATTCTGACACCGCTACCTCCTACAACAACATTGCAGTAGTATATTATAGCATAGGAGATTATCCAAAGGCTTTGGAATGGTTTCAGAAGGCCTTGGTTATCTATGAAAAGGTGCTTGGTAAAAACCATCCTAACACAAAAAACGTATTGAAGAATATCGGTAAAATAAAATTGGTTCGCTAATATTTGGGTATGTAGTCAGTGAAAATTAGCTTCCATTTTCCATATAACGCTGAATTCATTCATTGCGCCTTAGCCTCCAAAGCTGTGTGAATTGCCGTTACTATGCATGGGCTGGTGTTGAGCGCATCTGACAATCTGTAATTAGTGGTATCTGCTATTGACCAAATGAATATTATGTTTAAGATGGACAGGCAAATATAGCAATAATGTGTAATTTGGTTTGTGATGATTTTGGATAACCGTCTACGATTGTGACAAGTGATTTTGGAATGTCGAATGTAAAGACTCTAGTATTTATTTACGTATATTTTTAAGCCTTATATAATATGTGGAGGCCTGATATGATTGCAGTAAAAGAAAATATTATTGACTTTATACGAAACAACATAAAGGCCACCCTATCATTAAATGCCATAAGGCAACTGAACAACGACTCATGGAAGCAATCCAAAGCACTAATTTATATGTTGAATCAAAAAATGGTAATGAAAGAATTTTTTGTTTACTACTGCCAACAAAACAAAGTAGTTCTGCCTTCATACGAATATCAAAGAATAAAGAGCATTGGAATACAGTTAAAGCTTTATTTAGGGATGTTAATGTTGAAGAAGCTTAGCATCTAATACATTTGTCGGATGGGATACTGCAAAATATGAATATGTCGGGCCGGATTTTCTTGACGAGAGCGTAGTCCGAAA
>CAYMOU010000113.1:4577-6489 GCA_964392115.1 uncultured Defluviitaleaceae bacterium
CTGCAAAATATGAATATGTCGGGCCGGATTTTCTTGACGAGAGCGTAGTCCGAAAGATGGTTGAAGAAAATTATGGCGTTTATAGAGATCGCCCATATCATCCAAGTGTGTTTGGGTTTAGCGCTGAAACATGGAAACTGGGGATTGTTAAACATATTCTTGATGCTTATAATCTTGAGTATGCTCAAAAGAAGGTTGTAGAAGCCTCATTAAATTGGTGTGTCTGTAATATTGGTTTAACAAATGCAAACCGAGAAACGTTGTATCTGTTAATAAATATGAATAGTTGCGTTTATGATTTAAGTACTTTGGCACGCATTGCAATAGATTACCCTGACGCTAAAGAAGTCCTTATTACTGGGATATTAGAATGTAATCCAAAAGAGAGAAATCATAATGGTTCTCTAGGGTATCCATTACTACCATCGTGGTCTTTCTGCCCAGATGAACAATACAAGTTTTTACAAAAACTGTTACTCCCAGAACGATGGTGTTTTGCAAATGATGAAAATACAGTAGAAAATGAGCTAAAGGCGATAAAAAAATATATAGAAAATACATATGTTAGATTACTATGGGAAAACAAAGTGCTTATCATTAATCGTCATAAGAGCATTGCAAAAAATCTGACAGAGGCTCAGTGGGCAGTATTTAATACTGGACTCGTAAATAAGAATTATAGGGCCCTCTACGCAGTTTTTCGGTTGAATGACCAAGAAGTCCCAATATGGAGATTGGATTGCTTTCAAGTGGCTGGCCAAGGTGCTATGCATAGCGTTCCATACCCAACTGAGCGAGCCAATTATCTTAGATTAAAACAAGACATGTTTATGACATAACAGTGTCTAGCGCAAAAAATCCTGATATTTATATTGAACACATTCTAATGGATAATTTTGACAGATTGCCCGAAATAGCGCAAAAAAAGTATCTTGGGAATGATTATAATAGATATCTGACAGCTACTTATTCAGAAAAAGAACAGATTCGTAAAAACCGCCCTACAAACGCAAAAAACAACTTATGTTCATTATTCAGGAATGCGTTGGAAAAATCAATTAACCGTGCAGAGTGGAATTACCGGACAGGGGTTCCCATGTACTATATACGTGAAGATGAAATGACGATATTGCTTCCAATAGCATTTGCATATGAATTTACTCTCTCTGACAATTGGGAAAATGAAAGCGATGACTTACCTTGTGACCTCGCTCTTGCAATGCAGCTACAAACGATTGGGGAAAATCAAAAGTATGTTGCAAGAACAATATTCACTTTAGATATGGCATATAGAGATGCCCGGCTTATTACTCGCCCAAGCAGTGATTGGTTGTCAGCCGAATTGATAGATTCTATTATGGAAGATGATGAGTAGTGATTTAAGTTAGCCGAAAATATAAACTTTTAACCTATAAAGCCAAGGTTGTAGTATGATGTTAATTTATTAGGAGGAGAAAATCATGGAAGAAATAAATGCAATAAATGCGGTAAAAAATTCAAATGGGGACCCGTTGGGCTAGTTTATCCGGGCGTAAAAGACAAGGAAGAAATTGTTTGTCCTTATTGTTGTGAAGTTAATGGGCATAGGATGACATCACAGAGTATTCATATAGAAAAAAGTGTTGATTAGATATAATTCCAAAACCTCTGCAATTTTGACCTCTATACTGTTGCCTCTCATGAAAAAGTTCCGAGAGTAGAAAGAGACTTTGTCGAAAGAATTATTGAATGTAATAAATGTGAGTGTCCATCAAAAAGAAGGTAACTTATGTTTACATCCAATTGCACATAATGTTTCACAGTGTAGCAATAATGTGTAATTGAGTTTTTTACATACTTAACAGTTTGTTCGAATGGTCGTTATTATTAGGAGGAATTATATTGGAGTTGAAGTTGTTTATGAAGATGAGGT
>CAYMOU010000114.1:0-6470 GCA_964392115.1 uncultured Defluviitaleaceae bacterium
GTAGCATTGCATATTGTATCATAAATTGTAATGTCTGTCCCGGATTTTTTTAAAAAATTTAATATATTTTCAAAATTTTCTCGGATAAAGGTTGTTTGAATAACAAGTGCATAGGGTTTATGAGGCTCCAAGACAGGTATGTTTTCTGAGGAATTCACCACCACAGCCCGGTTACCGGCAAAACCGTTTATACCCTTGACTTCCGGGTGGTTTTTATCGCCAACTATTATAACTGTTTTCCCTTGGGAATATTCCCGCTCAACAATTTTATGGATTTCCTTAACATTGGGACAGGTGCAGTCCAAAAACTTTATGCCCTTTTCTTGCATAAATTCATAATCTTGTTTTGGGATGCCATGGGCACGAATTACCACGGTTCTGTCACCGGCAGCGTTTAAATCGTCTATGACTTCAACGCCTTTTTCCGCCAATTCATCCACTATATGCTTATTGTGTATTACAGGCCCATAGGTACATAGTTTTTCCAAATCAATATGATTATATACAGATTTTAGGGCTAAATCAACCCCATAACAAAAGCCTGCGTGTTTACCCAACAATACCATTATTTCACCTACCGTTACCCGATAAAACCAGCACTTTCTCCATAACGCTTTCCGTAATTTCGTTCAGTACTTCGGTTTTAAGTTTTGCGTCTTTAAAATTATCCAGTGCAACAGGTTCGCCAAAGTTAACGGTTATCTTGGAAAACAATTTATAAGTTCCCGATATACCCACGGGAATTATGGGTACGCCTGCCTTTAAGGCGAAAAATGCCGCTCCGGTTCTGCCTGTTTTAACGTCTATTTCTTTTTGCCTGGTACCCTGAACAAAAATTCCCAGAAGTTTGCCTTCTTTCAAATTTTTGATAGCTTTTTTATAAGATACCATATCTTGGCTGTCCCTGTCTACCGGGAAAGCACCCACAGCAAGAAGTATTTTTCCAAACAATTTATTTTTAAACAGCTCTGTTTTAGCCATATAACTAACCTGCCGTTTTAAATAAACCGCCAAAACTATAGGGTCAAAATTGCTCATATGGTTAGAGCAGAGGATTGCTCCGCCTTCTTTTGGGATATTTTCCGTACCGGTTAGTTTCAGTCTGTAAAAAAGGCATACATATACAGCTACAACAGCTCGAGCGAATGAATAAAACATAGTACACCTCACGGGAAAAAGGACTTGGGGAGAAAACCTTAGAACTTGTTTAGTATGTCGCTTTAGGTGGATTTGCCGAAAAGACGCCTGAATGAAGATACTAAATATGTTCTCTTGGAAAGTTGTCTTCCCAAACCCTCTTTCGAACTTTGCTTAAATTTTAATTTACTGAGCTATAATAAATCTCTTGCACGCAACAAGTCCACAATATATTCAACAATGGCGTTTACGTCCATTTCGGAACTGTCCAAGCTTACGGCATCTGTTGCAACGCAAAGAGGTGAACAACTGCGGTTTATGTCTCTGTAGTCTCTTTCGGCTATTTGATTGCTTGTGGTCTCAAAGTCAGCCGCTATGCCCATAGCCTGTAATTCACCCATACGGCGAAGGGTACGTTGTTCCAAGCTTGCGTAAAGATATATTTTTAATTGAGCCTCCGGCAAAACGTTGGAGCCTATGTCTCTGCCGTCCATAACCACGTTGTTTTCCTCGGCAATATTTCTTTGCAACTCTACAAGCCTTTCTCTTACCGCAGGAATAGCCGCAACTTTCGATGAACCCACAGCCACTTCTTGGGTGCGTATCATTTGGGTAACGTCTACCCCGTTCAAAATCACTCGGCAACCTTGAACAGCGGCCTTGCAAGCAATGTCAATCAGGCTTAATGCCTCTGTTACAGCGGCTTCGTCGCCGGTATCTATGTCATTCTCAATGCAATACAAAGCAACGGCCCTGTACATTGCACCGGTATCTATATAAACCATATTCAATCTTTTTGCAAGTTCTTTTGCCACGGTACTTTTACCGGCACCGCCCGGCCCGTCTATGGCTATGGCAAAAGGATTTGTTTCTCTACCCGGTAAAATAAAATTTCCCCCAGTCTTTTTGCTGATTGCTGTAATTACTTTTGTTCCTCTAATAAGTTATTTTAAGTCTGTTCCTTTTTAAACTGCCTTTTTATGCTCATAGCAGCAACATACGCCGTAGAAAAGGCAATTTGCAAGTTAAACCCACCGGTTAAGCCGTCTGTGTCTATAACCTCTCCGGCGAAATAAAGCCCTTCCGTTAACTTGGATTCCATGGTTTTGGGATTAATTTGATTAACGCTTACACCGCCGGCGGTAATTACGGCTTCTTTAAAGGAAGGTGTATTAATAACCGTAAGCTCCAGATTTTTCAGTAGTTTAACAAGCCCGGCTCTCTCAACCTTTGTAATCTCGCATATTTTTTTCCCGGGTGAAATACCCGACAAATCTATGATAACAGGTATGATTTTTTGTGGCAATAGGTCGTTTAAGCTGTTTTTAAAGTCCTTGTTGCTGTATTTTTGAAAATCACGCAATAGTCTTGCGTCCAGTTCTTTTTCGGAAAGAGCAGGTTTAAGGTCTACGGAAAGGGTATATTCACGGTTGTTATCCATAAATCTGCTACCGCTCAGAATAACCGGTCCGGATACGCCTTTGTGGGTAAACAACATTTCTCCGAAGTCAGTGTATACGGTTTTGTCTTTAAGGGATATTTTTATACTTACGTTTCTCAAGCTTAAGCCTTGCAAAGACTTTACCCAAGCCGTTCCGGAAACAAGAGGAGTCAATGCCGGGGTCAGTTTTGTGACGGTATGACCGGTTTCCTCCGCAAATCTGTAGCCGTCACCGGTTGAGCCGGTTGGCGCATAGGAAAGACCGCCTGTAGCAATAATAACAGCCGAAGCCTTGTGGAAAACTCCGTCCTTGGTTCTTACGCCTGTTACCTTGTTGTCTTTTACCACAATTTCATCAGCTACCGTTCTTAAATGTACCGAAACGCCTAAATCATACAGATTTTTTGCGAAAAAACCAACAACGTCCTCTGCTTTTTGAGACTTTGGAAAAACTCTGTTACCTCGTTCCGTTACGGTTTCCAAGCCACGATAGTTGAAAAAATCTATGGTGTCATCAGAATTAAAGGCATGAAATGCACTGTACAAAAACGAGGGATTTCCCGGTATGTTTTCCATGAGAGTAGGAATATCGGTAGCGTTGGTTATATTACAGCGTCCTTTGCCTGTTATGGATAGCTTTCTGCCAAGGCGGTTGTTTTTTTCCAGAAGTACTGCCTTTACGCCTTCCTCTGCCAATATATTTGCCGCCATTAAGCCTGCGGCTCCGCCACCTATTATTACGGTAGGATTCATTTATGCTCTCCCATTTTTTTCAAGGCTTGATACGCCGCAGCACGTTCTGCGTCTTTTTTGCTTTTTCCCTTACCTCGGCCCAGTTCTTTATTGTTATGCATAGCTTGGGCTATAAAGCATTTTTCGTGGTCGGGTCCGCTTTCGCTGATAATATTGTAGATAACCGGCTTTTTGGAATGACCTTGAATTATTTCTTGCAGCTTGGTTTTATAGTCACTTTGGACGAAATTTTCGTCAAAGTCCTCAATATCTGTCAGAACAAGATTGGTCAAAATCTTCTTTGCGGATTCAAAACCGCCGTCCAGAAAAACCGCCCCGATTATAGCCTCAAAAGCGTCGGAGACTATGGAATCTCTCAAACGACCGCCGGTTTGTTCTTCGCCTCTGCCCAGTTTTAGGCAGTTGCCTATGCCTATGTTTCGTCCTATTTTAGCCAAGTTCCCTTCGCAAACTATACTTGCACGCAGTTTGGTCAACTGGCCTTCGCTTAACTTAGGAAAGTTAATGTATAAATAATCGCTTACGGTTAACTCCAAAACAGCGTCTCCCAAAAATTCCAGGCGTTCGTTGTCCTTTACGCTGTTGTTTTCGTGAGAATAAGAGCTGTGAGTACAGGCTTGTTCCAACATATCTTTATCTTTAAAATTATAGCCTATTTTTTCTTCCAGTGATTGCATATTACCTCCAAACCGTTGCCTTGAAGCTGTATTTTTACGGGAATTGGATTCTGCTGAATGTAAATAGTTCGACTCCGTCGAACTCATACTAATTCCATTTAAAACAGTAGATAAAAATTTGCAATTGAGACAAAGATTCAAGGATAATTTGCAAATTTTTATCCTTCATTAAATATGGAATCAGTATCACGTTAAAAACCCATACATAATATAAAATGCAATTTCACCCTTTTATTCGAGCAAAGTTGCATTTTAGTATATGCATATTAAATTGTTTTACTTACCGGCCATGCATTTCGCTTAATTATTTAAGGTTTTGGATATAGTTAACAACGTCGCCTACGGTTTTCATTTTTTCTGCATCTTCGTTGGAAAATTCCATTTCAAAAGCGTCTTCCAATTCGGAAATAATTTGGAATACGTCCAAGGAGTCTGCACCCAAGTCTTCTGCAAAAGTAGTTTCCATAGTGATTTTATCTGTATCAACGCTCATTTGGTCAGCGATGATTTCTCTGATTTTATCGAATTCCATTTCTATTCCTCCGATTTGTTTATTATACTGCTGATTTTTGTATTTATATCGTTTTCTATAAATTTTATGCTTTGTTTAACCGCATTAAATATAGCTTTGCAATCAGAGCTGCCGTGAGCCTTTACCACAAGGGCGTTTAACCCCAACAGTGGTGCTCCGCCTACTTCTGTATAATCCATTTGGGCTTTTATGCGTTTAAAAGCACCTTTGGCAAAGAAAGCTCCCAGTTTGGATAAAGGCGAGGACAGTAATTCCTTCTTTATGATTTTAAGCAGAGAGTTAGCCAAGCCTTCTGTATGCTTGAGAATAGTATTGCCTAAAAATCCGTCACATACCAAAACATCGCAAACTCCCGTGGAAATTTGTGAACCTTCTATATTTCCTATAAAGTTAAGGTTTTCAGCCTCCAGCAATTCAAAAGCCTCTTTGGTTAAAGAATTGCCTTTTTCCTTTTCCGTTCCTATACTTGCCAGGCCTACCCTCGGATTTTTTATGCCAAGCATATCCTGCATATATATTATTCCCATTTTGGCAAACTGTAGTAGATATGTCGCCTTGCAGTCTACGTTTGCTCCCGAATCTATAAGTAAGGTATAGCTGTTGTTATCATTGGGAAGCAGAGTACCTATGGCGGGTCGCTCTATACCGGGAATACGCCCGATTTTCATGGTAGAACCTGCCAGCAAAGCACCGGTATTACCTGCTGATACAAAAGCCGACGCAGAACCTTCCTTAACCAAATTCAATCCTATGGCCATGGAGGAGTCCTTTTTTTGGCGTATGGCATTAACCGGCGAATCTTGGTTGGTAATAACCTGAGTTGCGTTAACCGTTTCCAACCGAGATTTATCGAAGGTCAGGCTTGCCAGTTTTGGCTCTATAGTTTCCTTGTTTCCTACCAATTTTACATGCAGTCTGCTGTCCTGCAACGACTGTACCGCCGCCTTGATTATTTCATCCGGAGCGTTGTCACCACCCATAGCGTCTAACGCTATGATTATCTTTTCATTCAATGCTACACCTCTGAATCAATTCCGGTTATGTCGTTAAAATACGAGAAATATTAATTCAACTCCAAAATAGATTAAGACCTTGAGGGAGAAAACCTTTTTACAGACGGCGAAAAAAGGTTTTCTCCCTCATACTAATTCCATTTTGAATAGAAGATAAAAACGGAATTAGTCATAAAAACCCTCTTTCCAAAAAAGCCGATTATAAAATATGGTATTCGATTTTAAGGTAGACTTATTTCTCGGCCAAAAATAGCACAACATAACAGTAAAGACAGCAAATATACCAAATTCCGAAAACCGGGGCAAAACCCTCGGGAAAGGGAGGTAGGATTAGCTGTCTTTTGGAATGTGTTACACAACTTCTTTTTTATTGTAGTTACCGCAAGCTTTGCAAACCCTGTGAGATTTCATAAGCTCGCCGCATTTGCTGCAGGAAACCAGGCTCGGCAATGAAATTTTCCATGTTTGAGCACGTCTTTTGTCACGTCTAGCCTTTGAAGTCTTACCTTTTGGACATATAGCCATGAGTACACCTCCTTATATGCTTTTTGCTTATAAATTATCTTCTTTTTTGCAACTACAGTTAACAAAGTTCAAATCACAGCCACAGATTTCGCATATACCTTTACAATCGTCGCTGCAAGCAACTTTCATGGGCATATTCATCAGAATATCCGGCAAGAGGTCTATTTCGATTTTTCCGCCTTTAACAGGCAGAAGGTCGGAATTGTCACCCTTGGGCAAATGCGAAAAGGTCATGCTGACGGAAGCTTCAAAACTATGTTCGACCGGTTTTAAACATAAGTCGCAACTCGCCTGCAAAACGCAATTAAAAGAGCCTTTGTAAGAAACAGTAGCCTTGTTTTTTTCAACGAAACCTTCTGCATGGACTGTAACCTGATTGTCTGCAAGGCAAT
>CAYMOU010000115.1:0-6349 GCA_964392115.1 uncultured Defluviitaleaceae bacterium
CGACCTCTAGAACCCCATTCTAGCGCGCTACCAAGCTACGCCACACCCAGACGAATTTTTGAACCGGGTAACAAAGCACGTGTGATATAGTATCACAGAAGTTAATGCTTGTCAATGCTTTTTTGCAACTTTTTTTTGCAAAATTCATTTTTATTTACCCGTAAAGCTAAAAAAATACTGCAATGACATTATATGTATAATATCATTAAATGTTGAGCAAGTCTGTAAGCCGAGTTCTGTCTTAGACGGTCATCTATCTAGGCCTTACGTTGCCGTAAAGCTCATGCGAACTACCAAAACGAGACGGGCCGCCTCATGCGTTTTATACGTTCTTGCACCGAGTGGGGTTTACATAGCCCTCCTTGTCGCCAAGGAGACGGTGAGCTCTTACCTCACCTTTCCATCCTTACTTGCCTAAGCAAGCGGTTTATTTCTGTTGCACTTTCCTTGGAGTCGCCTCCACCGGGGATTACCCGGCACTCTGCCCTGCGGAGCCCGGACTTTCCTCATGTTGCCATGCGACCATCCGGCTTACTCAACACCAAAATAGTACCACATATTAATTTGTAAGTCAATAAAAAGTTGAATAAGTGATATTTTTTGGATAAAAAGTATATAACATTAGGTGGATAAAAATTTGCATAATCGCACCAAAATTTCACGGAATATATAGGTGTGGGTTTTTCAGACGGAAAGATATATGTTGCCCTACATAATGGTCATAAACAAAACACTCGGGTTTTTAATCAAATTATAAACGCTTTATGTTGGGCGTGCAGAAAAACGGGCGAACAACCATCGCCCAAATATACCCCTTTAGAGCATAATAAACCATTTTCGTATAATAAAACACAAAAACGAAAAAGCCTTGAGCATCCCCAAGGCTTTTACCTATCTTTTCAAATTAACCCCAACAACACCGCCAAGACCACCGCCGGCTATGGAAATCAAAAACAGCATAAACGTCCTACCGTCAAAAACAAAACCCTTGTTCAACATCAACCCAATTATAGCAAGAATTACGGCATACATCAGGCCGGCTGTCATGCCCCAGGCCCAGCCGTGGCTTCCGGCGCCTTTTGCGGCGTCATAACCCGCTACTATAACCGAAATAATACCGGTTACGGTTACCACCGTTGAGACGTTTTCCCCGGTAAAGGAAGAATATGTAATCAACATTGCATAGGTAATAAAAACCAGGCAGGTTATGGCATATGCTATCATTACTCCGTTGATAAGCGCTGAAAATGCGGAGTTTTTTTCCTCGGTAACAATATTTTTGGAATATCCGGTCATAATTAACCTCCAAGAAAATGTTCTTACACTATTGTACTGGATTCTTTTTTGTAATATGATTAGATTGCAAGCTTTTTTAAAATTTAATTTTAAGAGCCTGTTTACTATCTTCATTCAGGCGTCTTTTCGGCTAATTTTACGCTATACTTCGTCAGTTGCTCCTAGCATATATTCTCCGAATATGCTTCGTCACAACTTCCTTGTCTAGCTAAAAATTCGCTCGAAAATCCTCCTAAAGCGAGATATAAACAGGCTCTAAGATTGTCAAATATATAAGGTTATACTAATTCCATATTTAATGAAGGATATAAATTTGCAAATTATCCTAGAATCTTTGTCTACATTGTAAATTTTTATCCGGTGTTTTAAATGGAATCAGTGTTAGCTGACCGGAATTTCATTTTCGGCGTATTAATAAAAAAGTATTGGAGAAAAAATGAGCAGAATAGACTTACATATGCATTCTACCTGTTCTGACGGAGACCTTACTCCCACAGAGCTGGTGGCTCTTTGCAAGGAAAAGGACCTAAAAGCCATAGCATTAACCGATCACGACACCGTAAACGGCCTGGACGAAGCCGAAGAAGCCGCAAAATCACACGGAATAGAATTTGTACCGGGTATAGAATTGGTAGCCGACTATCTGGGCGTAGAAATCCATATAGTAGGGCTGTTTATAGACAGAAAATCAGAATCATTGCAAAATAAAATGAAACAATTAAAAGAAGAACGCATAATCCGCAATGACGAATTTATCAAGCGCCTTAAAGAAATGGGCATAGAGCTGGATTATGAGAACTTGGAACAAACCACAGACGAGCAAATAATAACCAAAGCCCATTTTAACAACGCTCTGGTGCGTGCCGGTTACTGCAAAACCTACGGCGATGCACTAAAAAAATTCTTCTCGAGAAACTGCTACACCAACGTTATTAAGACCAAAAACGTCCCAAAAGATATAATAGATACCGTCAAGGCAGCGAAAGGCGTGGCCGTATTGGCACACCCTTTGCTGTACGGCTTGAGTTTGGATGAAGTGTATGTTTTGGCAAGGTACTTAAAAGAACTTGGTTTAGACGGCATGGAATGCCACTACGGTTGCTATACGAAAGAACAGCAAGCCTCTCTCCTGAAAATAGCCAAGGATTTAGACTTAATTCCGGGCGGCGGCTCGGACTTTCATTCCTATCACAGAAAACCGCATATTCTGCCGGGTTACGGCGGCGGAAATTTATATGTGCCTTATTCGTCATATGAATTAATTTTGGATAGAAAGATGTCAATTAGATAAGAATTATCTAAAACTTTTAACATAAAAAGGAAACAAGCATTTCTGAAAATTCAAAGAAATGCTCTGTTTCCTTTTTTTATCCCTTGCTTGTCATTAATTGCAGGAAATTTTTCAATTCCTGAATATTTGGGAATTTATCTTTGGGGTTTAACCTGTAAGTTAAAGAGGGATTTATGCTGATTGCAAAATTTAGCTTATCCCTATTACGGTTAACTACCTCCATCATTCCCTCGGGGTCTATATCCGCATCGGGTTTGAAATTCATTACCAGGGTTGTTCCCTTTTGTTGAACGGTAATTATGCCCAGCTTATGCGCATAATGTTTAAGCAATGCAATTTCCAGCAAGCGTTGTACGCAATTGGGAAGATTGCCGAATCTGTCCTCGATTTCTTCCTGAACATCGTAGTAATCCTGCTCGCTTGCAATAAGGGAGATTTTTTTGTAGATTTCCAGCTTTTGTTCTTCGTTCTCTATATAATAAGCCGGAATATAAGCATCAGTGTTAACGTCTATTGAGGTTTCGAAATCATCCGGCGGTGCTTCGTTTTTCAGTTCTCGTACGGCTTCAGCCAACAGCTTGCAGTACATATCATAGCCTACCACATCCATATGACCGTGTTGTTCTCCGCCCAGAAGGTTTCCGGCACCACGAATTTCCAAATCTCGCATGGCAATTTTAAAGCCGGAGCCGAACTCCGTAAAGTCTCGTATGGTTTGCAGGCGTTTTTCAGCGTTTTCCGCCAGCATCTTATCCTTGCGATACATTAAATAGGCATAAGCAAGGCGATTGGAACGCCCAACACGTCCTCGCAACTGATAAAGCTGTGACAGCCCGTAATAATCCGCCTCGGGTATTATAATGGTGTTTACGTTGCTAATATCCAAGCCGGTTTCTATAATGGTTGTGCATACCAAGACGTTAATTTCTCCCTCGATAAAGTCCATCATAATATATTCCAGCTCATGCTCAGACATTTTTCCGTGGGCATAGGCCACGTTTGCATGAGGAATCAAGCTTTGGATTTTTGCGGCTGTTTCCTGTATGTTACGTACACGGTTGTGAAGGTAATAAACTTGGCCTTGTCTTGCAATTTCTCGGTTTATGGCGTCTTTAACCAATTCGCTTGAGTATTCCATTACGTAGGTCTGTATGGGTTGGCGTTCTTGAGGCGGTTCTTCCAAGACGCTCATATCCCTGATACCGGTCATGGACATATGCAGGGTTCTGGGAATGGGCGTAGCCGTCAATGTTAAAACGTCCACGTCGGTTTTCAGGGATTTCAGCTTTTCTTTATGGGTTACCCCGAAACGCTGTTCCTCGTCCACTATAACCAAGCCTAAATCCTTAAACTTTACGTCCTTGGATAATATGCGGTGAGTGCCTATGAGTATATCAGATGCACCGGTTTCTAGGTTCTTTATACTTTCACGCTGTTGTTTTGCGGTTCTGAACCGAGACATCATCTCGATATTTACCGGGAAATCCTTCATACGCTGACAGAAGGTGTTATAATGCTGCTGTGCCAGTATGGTCGTGGGTACAAGAAAGGCTACCTGTTTTCCGTCCTGTACGGCTTTAAAAGCCGCTCTGATTGCAACTTCGGTTTTTCCGTAGCCTACGTCACCGCAAATAAGCCTATCCATAATTTTGGGGCTTTCCATGTCCTCTTTGACTTCCTCGATGGATTTTACTTGGTCCTCGGTTTCGTCATAAGGGAACATGTCCTCAAATTCTTTCTGCCATATATTATCTTTGGAATAGGAAAAACCCTTTGCCGCTTGACGCTTGGAATACAAATCCACCAGTTCTTTAGCCAAAATCTTAACAGCCTTGCGGGTTCTGGCTTTGGCTTTGTTCCAATCGGCACCACCCAGTTTGTTCAGCTTAATGTTGGCACCTTCGGAGCCTATATATTTTTGTATCATATCCATTTGACCGGTATGAACAAAAAGATTGCCCTCGTCGGCGTATTGAATTTTAAGGTAATCTCGGGACAGACCGTCACGGGTGATGGACTCTATTCCTTTATAGATACCTATACCGTGGTTGTCGTGAACAACATAGTCCCCAACTTTTAGGTCGGTGAAGCTTTCGATTTTTGCTCCACGTTTTTTCTTGTGTGCCTTGGATTTCTTCTCCGCACCGAAAATTTCCTTGCCGGTGATAAAAACCAAATTTATGTGTTGATATTCAAAACCCTTGTTAAGACTGCCGTGGGTAAGGCAAATATTACCTTTTTGCAGCACCAATGAATCCATACTTTCGTAATACCGGGCTTTCAACCCTTTGTCGTGCAGTTCGTTGGCTAGCCGCTGACCACGGCTTCTTGCACCTGCCATTATGACCACTCTGTAGTCCATTTCCAGCCAATATTTCAAATCCTCAAACAGCAAATCTATTTGGTTCCGGAAGGTTCCGGCAGATTTAACGTCAAAGGCTATGTTTGATTTCACCTGTATATCTTTAAAGGAATGAGTCAGAGTGGAAAACATGGTCAAGGCATAGGGCTGCATAGCCGCCAAAATCTGCCCATAAGAATAAACCATATCCATTTGTCCGGGTAATAAATTGCCGGACTCAATACGGCTTTTGATACTTTCGTTATATTCGTCCAAAAGACTGTTTATATGATGATTGATTCTCGTCGGCTCGTCCAGGAAAATCAAGGTATCCGGTTGCAAATAATCAAAGAGGGTTGTTCCTTCGTTATAGAAATAATTGAAAAAGCTTTCTATTCCTCTGAAACTTAAATCACCGGAGAGAAGCGCCGTATCAAGCTTCATGCGGATATTTTCCGCCTGTTCCGTAAAACCCTTGCTTTTATAGGAATTGTAGGTATGCTCGTAATCCTCTTTTATACGGGCCAGGGCAGCTTCGTAAAGCTCTTTGTGGTAAACCAGTTCCGACATTGGGAATATTCTCACTGCCTCCATTTTTTCTATGGAACGCTGTGAATAGAAGTCCAGCAGACGGACTGAATCTATGGTATCACCCCAGAATTCTATTCTGACGGCGTTTTCATATAGGGGCACAAACAAGTCCACTATACCGCCACGAACGGCAAACTGCCCGGCGCCCTCAACCTTGTCCCGGCGTTCGTAACCCATAAGCACCAATTGCTCTGTCAGGCGGTCTATGGAGCAGTCGTCGCCTACTTTATATTCGAAAATAAATTGGGAGAATATATCTTTTGGGGTTAACCTGTTCAGTAGGGCTTCTACAGACAGAACTATGGTTTTGCCCTCGTTTTTAATTAAACTGTTAAGCACCTTGAACCGTTGCTTTGTAATTTCGATGGAGCGAACATCCGCAAAGTAAAACAATAAATCCTTTGCGGGATAAAACTCCGCCTTATTCCCGAGAAAGACCTGCAAGTCCTCGAATATTTCTTTTGCGTGCAGTTCCGAGTGTGTAATAACAAGGCCCGGGCGATTTAAAGCAGACAAGACCGCATATGTAATGTGGCATTTTTGCGAATCGATTACCCCTGTTGTAAGGACAGGGGTTTTGTTTTTCTCTATATTAAAAACAAGATTTCGAAAACTTTCCAGTTCGTTCAGCGGCGAAATAATCGGGTTGTCTTTTATGTCTTTCAAGATAAGCACCTCAGGAAAAATAAAGCTATAACGGGGTATGAAAAAGCAAAAAGATAAGACCTTGAGGGAGAAAGCCTTTTTTTACACGGCAAAAAAGGTTTTCTCCCTCATACTAGAGTGCGTCTTCAAAGACAAATCTTGTGTAAATAATACACAAAATGTAT
>CAYMOU010000116.1:0-6322 GCA_964392115.1 uncultured Defluviitaleaceae bacterium
GGAAAAATGTATAGGAGGGTTTTATAATGAGCAATAAATACGTGTATCTGTTTTCAGAAGGCGACGGAACAATGCGTAACTTACTCGGCGGAAAAGGTGCAAACCTTGCCGAAATGACTAAACTCGGTTTACCGATTCCTCCGGGCTTCGTTGTGACTACAGATGCTTGTACAGTTTACAACACTTCCGGAAAAGTTTTACCGGAAAATATCAAAAGCCAAATTGATGATGCTATAGCTGAATTGGAAAATATCTCCGGCAAAAAATTCGGCAGCACAGATAACCCCTTGTTGGTATCCGTTCGTTCCGGTTCCAGAGCTTCTATGCCCGGTATGATGGACACAGTTTTGAACTTGGGTCTTAACGATGCAGCTGTTGAAGGCCTTGCAAAAGCTACTAACAATCCTCGTTTTGCATACGACTCTTACCGCCGTTTCATAATGATGTTCTCTGACGTTGTTATCGGCGTTTCCAAACACAGCTTTGACCGTGTTCTTGACGAATACAAAGAAGAAAGAAATTATAAAAGCGATTTAGACCTTACAACAGATGATTTAAAAGCTATTGTAAGTAAATTTAAAGAAATATTTAAGAACGACCAAGGAAAAGATTTCCCGGCAGACGCCAAAGAACAATTATACGAAGCAATCTGTGCGGTATTCCGCTCCTGGGACAACCCTCGTGCTTTTGTTTACAGAAAAATGCATGACATTCCTTACGATTGGGGTACAGCAGTTAACGTTCAATCCATGGTATTCGGTAACATGGGCGACGATTGTGGTACAGGCGTTGTCTTCACTCGTAATGCTGCTACCGGCGAAAACGTTATCTACGGCGAATACATGATTAACGCTCAAGGCGAAGACGTTGTTGCAGGCGTTCGTACTCCCAAGCCTTTCGCAGAACTCAAAAATGATATGCCCGAAATATATGATGAATTTATTAAATATGCAAATCTCTTGGAAAAACACTACAAAGATATGCAAGATATGGAAATTACAATAGAAAAAGAAAAATTGTACTTCCTTCAAACACGTAACGGCAAACGTACAGCTCAAGCAGCTTTGAAAATCGCTGTTGACATGGTTGCCGAAAAACTTATCACCAAAAACGAAGCTCTTATGATGGTTGACCCCAAACAATTGGATCAACTTCTTCACCCCGCTTTCGACGGTGCTGCTTTAAAATCAGCTAAGAGCATCGGTAAAGGCTTACCGGCTTCTCCCGGCGCTGCTACAGGTAAAATTTACTTCAACGCAGAAGATGTTAAAGCTGCCGTAGAACGTGGCGAAAAAACCATCCTTGTTCGTCTTGAAACTTCTCCCGAAGATATTGAAGGTATGTACCTTGCTCAAGGTGTACTTACAGTTCGTGGCGGTATGACTTCTCACGCAGCGGTTGTTGCTCGTGGTATGGGTCGTTGCTGTATCTCCGGTTGCGAAGAAATCAAAATGAACGAAGAAACAAAATCCTTTACTTTGGCAGGCATGACCTTCAAAGAAGGCGACTTTATCTCCTTAGACGGATCTACCGGTATCATCTACGCTGATGCTATCACTACAGTTCCTCCGTCAATCTCCGGCGACTTTGCTGAATTTATGGCTTGGGCTGACGAAGTTCGTACTTTGAAAGTTCGTACCAATGCAGATACTCCGGCTGACGCTAAAAAAGCTGTAGAATTCGGCGCTGAAGGTATAGGCTTAACTCGTACCGAGCATATGTTCTTCGAAGAAAACCGTATCCCCAAAATGCGTAAAATGATTCTTTCCGATACAGAAGAAGAAAGAAGAGCCGCTCTGAACGAACTTCTTCCTTTCCAAAAAGAAGACTTCATCGGTATCTACGAAGCTATGGAAGGCAGACCTGTTACCATCCGTCTGTTAGATCCTCCGTTGCATGAATTCTTACCCAAAGAAGACAACGAATTCGAAATCGTTGCAAAAGACATGGGTAAAACCGTTGCTGAACTTAAAGCTAAAGCTGAACTTCTTCACGAACTTAACCCCATGATGGGCCACAGAGGTTGCCGTCTTGCGGTAAGCTACCCTGAAATGGCTGAAATGCAAACTCGTGCTATCATCGAAGCTGCTATTGACGTTAAAAAACGCAAAGGCACTGACATCGTTCCCGAAATCATGATTCCGCTTGTAGGCGAAATCAAAGAATTACGCTATGTTAAAGACATCATCGTTCAAACTGCCGATGAACTTATCAAACAAGCGGGCGTTTCTTTGAACTACATGGTAGGTACAATGATCGAAATTCCTCGTGCTGCCTTAACAGCAGACGACATTGCAAAAGATGCTGAATTCTTCTCCTTCGGTACCAACGACTTGACTCAAATGACTTACGGTCTTTCCAGAGATGATGCCGGTCGTATTCTTAAAGATTACACCGACAAAAACATCTACGAAGGTGACCCCACAGCTAAACTTGACCAAGTAGGCGTTGGCGCTCTTATGAAAATTGCAGTTGAAAAAGGTCAAGCTACTCGTCCCAATATCAAACTGGGTATCTGTGGTGAACACGGCGGCGAACCTTCAAGCATCGATTTCTGCCACAGAATCGGCTTGAACTACGTTTCCTGCTCACCTTTCCGTGTGCCTATAGCAAGACTTTCAGCAGCACAAGCAGCTATTCGCAATAAATAATTAAACCAATAGACATAATCTTTCAATGCTTTTATAAGACTTGATGGTCTTGATTAATTAAGACATATAGATTTTTATATGCATTTATCAAAGTTTTGAAAGAGAATTAGGGGATAGAACTTTTTCAAAAGTTTTATCCCTTTTTTCTTTAACCGGCAACACATTACAAAAATACCTTGCCGCAGAGCGCCGGGGTATTAAACCTAAGTTATTAAAAGAGGTGATATTTTGGGACTTATTCACATCTACTGCGGTGACGGAAAAGGCAAAACCACCGCATCCGTAGGTTTGGCGGTTCGTGCCGCCGGTACGGGATTGAATGTTGTTTTTGCTCAATTTTTGAAAAGTACCGACAGCGGCGAATTGCACGTTTTAAGTAAGCTTGACAATGTAAAAATACTCCGCTCTCAAAAAGAATTTCCCTTCACCTATAACATGACAGCGGAGCAAAAAGCGGAAATAGTAGGCATACACAATGAAATATTCCAAACTGCCGTAAAATCACTCACCCTGAAAGACGTGCTTGTGCTGGACGAGCTTATGTCAACTTACAATTACGAGCTAATTGACAGAAAATTAGTTGACAACTATTTCAACAATTCCAACGAAAGACCCGAAATAATCATGACAGGCCGTGACCCGGCGGAACACTTTGTAAATATGGCTGATTATGTATCCGAAATCAAAAAAGTTAAACACCCCTTTGACAAAGGCCTTCCGGCCAGACAAGGCATAGAAATGTAAAAAAAGTGAGTTTATCTTTAAAGTAAAGATAAGCTCACTTTTATAGTAGTTCTACTAAAAAAAGACAAAACCTGAGGGAGAAAACTCCCTCTTTCCAAAAAAGCCGAATATAAATCGTGTATTCGATTTAAAGTAGATTTACTGTATATTCTGCTGTTTGAATTATACGAAACCTGTAATTAGATTACTACATGACCTTGGTTATTGCCGTGCCGGGGTAAAAATGCTGCAAAATCTGCGCCACGGTAAAGCCCCTGTCTACCATACCTTTTACGCCATTTTGGCTCATACCCACACCATGTCCGTATCCGCCGCCATAAAACACCACAGACGTCAACTTCCCTTCTTGGTTAAATTCCTTATCAAATACCAAAAAGGCTGACGGCATCAAGGCATAATCATACATAACCTTTCCGTCTTTCATCTTCGTGGGTATGGATCTGCCGCCGGTAATGTATTGTTTGGGTCTGATTAAATTTCGGATATTGTATTCCGTTTCAACCAAAATTGTCGCCGTTGTTCCCACCAATTTCAGTTGTATTATATTACCGCCTTCACCCCTTTGAGTAACTTCCATATCGGTAACCGTACCTATACTGCTTATGGGTAAGGATTGGGCGCTGCCGTTGGGTTGCACCGTCTTTATTAAAAGAGGATTTGCTTCATAACGTTCTTTCAGATTGGCATTTACGGAAGCCGTAATCTCCTCGGCTGACATACTTGTATTCCAACGGAACCAGTTAAAATCGCTGTCATAGGCTATTACGTCCATGTTCTTAAAAAATGCCCTTGCGTTTTCTTCAACGCTTAAATCCCCATAATTACCTTCAATATACTGTGGCACCGCCCGAAGATATTCCGGAGTGGTTGTGGGAAATTGCTTGGTTAGGGTATTTGCCCAAACCTCACCGCTGTTTGCTGTCATACCGGCCGAATTGGAGAAAAAGTTGGCTGAAACTACATTTTGCTCAAAGGTCAGGCATTCTCCTCGGGTTGCGTTTACAGC
This sequence comes from uncultured Defluviitaleaceae bacterium, assembly GCA_964392115.1. Lineage (GTDB taxonomy): Bacteria > Bacillota > Clostridia > Lachnospirales > WRBF01 > CAYXWM01. The sequence continues at coordinate 4,402 of CAYMOU010000116.1, forward strand.
TGCAATAGAGACATCATTTTCGGGAATATTATTGTAAACTTGACAATCAACCGAATCATCTACGTTAGCACCGTATGCTTGGTAACGGTTGGAGTAATATTGAATATAGGCATAACTTCTGGCGGATATTGCCTGTACCTCCGAGGCTTCCACACCGAAACTTGAGGGTATTTCGCTGGGAACCACCGCATACAAATATTCTTCAAAGTCCAGTTCGTTTACTACCACATAACCGCCTTCACGTTTGGTTATTTCAAAAAAACCTCTATACTTAGGGGGTGCATTGTTTTCCCAATTCCGCTTAACCGATTCCAAAACTACTTTTCCGCCTTCTCCCAAGGCTCTCACATATACCCGTTCTGCATTTGCAAATAATTCGTCAGTTATATCAAAACTTTCGTAAGCCTCCAAGGTTCTTTCGTTTTCACCGTAACGCACCAAGTATTGAGTCGTTCCGCTAACCACTACATTTTTGTGTATCAAACCGGTAAAGCCGGTTGTGGAGATGGCAACACGAATATTTTTGGGCAAAGGTTTGAGGGTGATAACCGCTGCCTGTATTTCGTTGTTGCTGACAAAAAAATTGGCACAATTACTGCCCAATATTAAATCTTTGTTTTGTTTCCATTTCACCTTTGATTCCAAAGCGGAATATACTTTAAAATTATGGGCTACGGTAACTCCTCCTTTACCTTCAAACACTATTTCTTTGGGATTTACTTGAAGAATTTTCTCGTTAAAACTATCCGTGCATTCTTGAATTTTTGCTACCGTACCTCCGGAAACGGTAACGTCGGCTATGGCGGATTTTACTTGGCCTACATTGGATTTATAGGTTCTCTCTGCTCCTCCGGCAAAAATAGTTATATCATCTTTTTGAGATTTGACTATATATGCATTTTTTATGGTTGGTTCAGTGCTTACCACCGCAGTTACGCACAACAACTCATCATCCTTTACCAAGGCCGATATTTCCTTATCTACGTAGGGTTCAACGTCAAAACCTGCAAAACTTATGGGGCCAATGTCCGTAATCATAAAACGGCCGGTAAGTTGGGTGTTGTTGCCCGGGGTTGCCAATACGGTAAATTGATTTTGCTTTATGCCGAACCCGGCTTCAAGACCCTTGCCTTCGCTTAAATTTTCCAAAGTTCCGGTATAAAAATTGACCCACAAGGCATAGGATATGGGAGTGTTTTTGGTTTCTTCGGTAATTTGAAGCTTGAGTTTGTTGTTAGGGTTTAATTTATCCAACAGGAACTGGGCTTCTTGTAGGGTTATAGGTTCATTGGGCTTAAATAAGTCACCGCTGCCGGTCATTTTTCCGTTAACAAACACAACATTTATATACTTGTCATACCACTGTTGAGGCGATGTATCCGTAAAACTGATTTGCCTTTTTAGACTATTTATGTATTCCGAATCAAAAAATGCCACGGCTATCATTTTTGCTATTTGTCCTCTGGTAATGGGCATATTGTCACCCAAAGGTGTTTTTGCCGTTGTGGTTGGGGTATATGCCATAGTTTGAATGACTTCCGGGGTAGGGTTGTCCGTTGTTTGGCTATTATTGTTACCGCAGGCGGTTAACAGAATAAACAAGCTTATTAACCCCAACAGAATTATATTGTTTTTTTTCATATCTTCCTCCTTCTTTAGTGCCTTTTAAATTGAAACGTGACCCTGTTTTTTTACTTCATATTATTATACTGTTATAACCGGCGGGATATGCAAAAAGACTATTGCCCACAGGTCGGCTTAAACTATATTTGTCGAAAATTTGGTTTCATATATAAGGTTGCTTGTTCGTATATTATATTACTTCGGCAGTTCCTCATCGGTGCCCGGTAAAGAATTGCCCCATTATTAATACTAATTCCATTTAAAACAGTAGATAAAAATTTGCAATTTAGACAAAGAT
>CAYMOU010000117.1:0-3581 GCA_964392115.1 uncultured Defluviitaleaceae bacterium
ATGCTAAAATAAAATACTTTGGAGGAATATTATGAGTCATAAAATAGACGACCGTAAGGATAATATAAGCAAAATCAAGGAAACAATCAAAAATACCCAGGACAATATGGAGTTTGCCGAGGATATGATAGAAAGCATTTCAGACGAAAAGCAAATAAGGGCACTTGAAGCACAAAACCAACGCCGTGCAGAATCCATAGAGGGTCTTCAAGAGGATTTAAAAGGGCAGATTGAAGGAAAAGAAAATAAGCGTAGATAAGCGGGAACCCGTAAATCAAAACAGTTCTTTAAACATCAAAAAAGCTTCCGATACGGAAGCTTTTTGTGATTATGCGGATTTCTTTGTTTCCATTAAACTTTCGATTTCATCCTCGGAAAGCGTTTCTTTTTCCAGGAGAGCCGAGGCCATAGAATCCAGTAAAGCAAAGTTATTTTGCAGCAATTCTTTGGTGTGTTCGTAAAGACCGTTCATAAGGTTGTGGCATTCCTCAAGCATACCGCCGCTGTCGTGGAACTGCCCGGAATTCAATATGCCTATGCGGTTGCTCATACCGTATTTTGTAACGTAATCTCGAATAATTCCGGAGGCACGCTCTATGTCGTTGCTTGCCCCGGTGGTAATGTTATCTTCGCCGAATTTTAGCTCCTCGGCGGCTCGGCCGGCCAAGCTTACCATAACCATGGCTTCCAAGTCTCGTTTGGTGTAATACATTTTGTCCTGGGGTATGCTGATACAAAAACCGCCGGTGCCTTTGGTGCTTGGGATAATGCTGATTTTTGAAACCGTGCTGTCCGGAGTTGCCAGTTTTGCAATAAGTGCATGACCGGACTCGTGGTAGGCGGTGATTTCACGGTCACGTTGTAAAATGTTGGTGCGGTCTTGCTTTTCTGTACCTGCCATTATGGTGTACAAAGCTTTTTCTATGTCTTGCTGTTCGATTAACCGGTTGTTTCGCTTTGCGGCAATAATTGCCGATTCGTTCATTAGGTTTTCCAACATTGCTCCGCTGAAATAAATACTGTCTTTGGCTAATCTACCCATGTCAATTTCGTCTGCCAAAGGTTTGTCCTTAGAATGGTACTCCAAGATTCTTTTACGTGCGTTAAGATCGGGCAAACCTATTTCAACTTGACGGTCAAAACGTCCGGCACGTAACAATGCCTCGTCCAGAGTATCCAGACGGTTTGTTGCCGCCAGCACCACTATACCGGTTCCGGAATTAAAACCGCTCATTTGAGTTAACAAGGCATTAAGAGTTTGCTCTCTTTCGTCGTTGGAACCGGTAGGAGAAGCACCTCTTTTTTTGCCGATTGCATCTATTTCATCTATAAAAATAACTGCCTTGCCGCATTCTCTTGCTTTTTTAAACAAATCCCTAATACGGCTTGCGCCTACACCTACATACATCTGAACAAAATCCGAACCGCATACGGCAAAGAAAGGAACTCCGGCTTCTCCGGCTATGGCCTTTGCCATCAGAGTTTTCCCTGTACCCGGCGGCCCGTAAAGGATAATACCCCTGGGCATTCTTGCACCGAATTTTGCGTATTTCTCGGGATTTTTTATAAAGTCCACTATGTCTCTGACGGAATCTTTTGCTTCGTCGTTGCCGGCCACATCTTTAAAGGTGGTTTTTTCCGGCCCGTCAACCGAAGCGGCAGAAACATTGTAGGCAACAGCGGTTTTTGGGTCTTTGCGTCTGCCTATTCCTATGCTTATTACGGCAATCACAAAAGCCAAACTTACCAAAATTTGCATTACAGAATCCACCGTAATACCCTTACCCTCGTTTACTTCTATACCTTTAATCAATAATTGTTCTTTTAGTTGTGGATTGCGGGGATTATCCGTTTCAAACAATCCGGGTTGGTCTTTTAAAGAAAATTGAATTTTTTCGGTTTCGGTTAAAACAACGCTTTTTACGTTATTGCTCTCTACACCTTCAATAAAACTATTGTAAGCAATCTTAATTCTTTGTTGAGAGCCGTTATAAAAAAACAATGTTACAACCCCGGCCACAACAAAGGCTAATGCCAAAAATATCCATTTATGTTTAATTATCGATTTCATAATTCACCCCCGATAGATGAGTTTTATTATACATAATATCTTTTGCCTACGCCAATGTAATTTTTGGGTTAAAAAAATGCAGATAAAAAACTTATCTGCACTAGAATTACTTAATAATCTTCCTGTATCACAGGGCTTTCCGCCGTCTCGGAATCCATCCCCTCTTCCGGCGACTCCGCAGTTTCTGCTTCTTCAACCAAATCTACGGAATTGCATAATTCTTCATAATCGAATAAATTTTCACAAAAAATAAGAAATCCGGGATTATTTATAAAAATTTTGTATTTAATAATAGCACTGCCGTCGTCAAACATAACCGCCAAAGTATGCTTGTTCGAGACCGGGCCGGGGACTTCCTCCATAATATCAAAGGTAAATTTGTCTGTTATGTATTCCGCATCTCCGGAGTGAACTATCTTCAATTGGGCGTTTTTGGGCTTTACCAGAGCATTTTTTAATTGATCCACACCTAAGTTTTCAGGTATAAAGATGCTCTCACCCTCTATAAAAATTCCCGGAATGTACCCCGGTTCCCCGGGCGGTTTAACCTCTACGGTTGTGCTGCTGATACGGATGCATAAATTTAAGGTATATAGTGCTATATTGCCGTTTTCAGCCATTACGGCCAGCAGATCTCCATCAGATACAGTCCCTTGAATTTCAGGGGTATTTTCAAAATCGTAGAGTTCATTTACTGTACTGCCTATAGTATATTCAAAAATTTTCCATTTGGCATATTCTTCTTTATTCAGCGCATCTTTCAAACTTTCTCTATCCGTATTTTCCGGAATCTCGGAAATTACCCGGGCCATATCATCTACGGTCAGTCCCGGTAAATAACCGGGTTCATGCGGTAGTTTTGCCGTAATCCGGTTATTACCGCTAATTACGTTAATAACATATTTTTTAATGGTGATGTTGTCTTGAGCCATTACGACAAGTACGTATCCTTTTGTAACCGTATCGTCAGCTATTTCCTTCATATCAAGGAAGGATTGCTTGTCTTTGATAAATTCCGCATCTCCTAAACGTACTATTTTCCATTGGGCAACGTCAGGTTTCATAAGGGCATTTTTCAATTGACTTAAGCCTATGTTTTCGGGAATGGATAAATTATCACCATCCATAGTAACGCCGGAAATGTACCCCGGTTCCCGTGGAGATTTAACCGTCACTGTTGTGCCTGAATCGCCTTTGTATAAGGTCAAGGTGTATTTATTTATTTCGCCGTTTTCGGCCATTACTGCCAGTAGGTCTCCATCAGAAATAATCCCTTCAATTTCAGGGGTATTTTCAAAATCGTAGCGATTATTTATTGTACTGCCTATAGCACATTGAAAAATTTTCAACTTGGCATAGTCGTCTTTATTCAAAGCCTCTTTGAGCCTTGATTTATGAGTATTTTCCGGAATTTCGGAAATTACCCCGGCAAGTTCATCTACAGTTAATTTAGGCAAATAACCGGGTTCATGCGGTAGTTTTGCCGTAATCCGGTTATTACCGCTAATTA
>CAYMOU010000117.1:3681-5994 GCA_964392115.1 uncultured Defluviitaleaceae bacterium
AAATTACCCCGGCAAGTTCATCTACAGTTAATTTAGGCAAATAACCGGGTTCATGAGGCAATTTCGGTGTAACTTTGTTATTATTGCCGATTACCTTAATACTGTAAATTTTAAAGGTCATGCCATCTTGAGCCATAATAACAAGTACATAGCTCTTTGTTACCTTTCCGGCAGCTATTTCATTCATAATATTAAAGGATTGTTGGTCTTTAATAAATTCCGCATCTCCCGAAAGCACTATCTTCCACTCGGCTGTAGCCGGCTTAATAAAAGCATTTTTAAAGGCGGATGGGCTTATTTCTCCGTTGACGGTTATTCCGATATGGTCCATGGAGATTTGGACGGAATAACCCGGTTCACCCGGTTTTTTTAGAGTGATTTCTAAATTGTCGCTATTTCGGGTAAAGATTAAAAATTTTTTTATGACCTTGTTTTCTGCCTGAACAATCAAAACATCGTTTGTAGATACTTTATCCACGGTTTCGGCTGCATTTTCGAAATCATCATAGTCCGTAATTGTAGAGACTACTTCCTGCGAAACAAGTTTCCATTTAGCCTTGTCATGTTTTTTTAGAGCCTGTTTTAATGCAGATGCCGAGGTATTAGCCGGCACACCACGTATTTCGCCTGTAAGGTTGTCCACAGTCAACCCCGGAATATACCCCGGCTCGTCCTGTGTTTTTGCGGAGATGTTGTTATCGGTTTCTGTAATATGTAAATAATATTTATTAAATGTAGATTCGTCTTCCGCCATTACTGTCAGTACATTTCCGGTATTAATATTTCCGCTTTTTTCAACCAACCTTTCAAAATCCCAATATGTTTGGATAAATTCGGCGTCTCCGGATAGGGTAACCTTCAATTTTGCGCCGCTGTGTTTGACTAAGGCATATTTAAGGCATTCAACGGAAGTTTCCGAATCGAGAGTAATTATATTTGTGGTATTATCAACGGTTAGGTTTGGAATATGCCCGGGAACCTTGCTTTCTTTGGCTTCAACCAATGCATTATTGCTTTTTTCCACATTGTTTTCAAGACGAATTACGGTGGAGTAACTTTCATAGCCCGGTTTGTTTATTCTAAAGGTATAATCTTGGTTGGGTAACAGGTTTGGTATATCAATCATGTATCTGCCTTCAAAATAAGCAAAAACACCGTTTGTTCCGGTTTGTCCTTCTTCGCCTGCCTTTCCGCTCCAAGAATAAGCGTTTGGCCCTGTAAGGTTAAATTCCGCTAATGGCAGTTGTTTCATGGTTATTTCCAGATAAGTTTCTTTTGCTTTAATTAAACATTGAATATCGGGCAGGCGAGAAGATGACCCGGAGCTGCCTGTTCCGGAGGGTGTATTTTTAGGCAGCAAGGCCTTTGCGGTAAAAAAGCTTGTCCCGGCCGGAATTAATTGCTCATTGACTAAAACACCCGTTACCCCATACAAAACCACTATACGGGTTTCATTGGTATTAACCGCTGTATTGTTTCCGCCTATAACTGCAAAAGTAAGCACACCTTCACCGGAAATATAACTTCCCGAGCCGAAAATGTAAATCTGCGAAACTGCTGCTTCCTTTAATATGTTGAGATTAAATTCCTTTGCATCGCAGGTAGTGTTTATATTTTCCACCACACCGGATTGGGCGTTTAGGGATAATTCGGGTGCTTTCAATAGAATTTCCGAAACCTTAGAATTGCCCGTAATTTTGATATTGCTTTTTTCTGCTTGATTCTCCAAGATGATTTTGCCTATTTTCGAATTGTTGTCTATGCTTAATTCGCTGCCCTTACCGAAAACAAAAATATCATTGCATATTAACGAATCTCCGTTAAAACAAGTTCTTCCCAAGGCACTTATTTTAGAAATCTTTCCGCTTGCGGTTAGGTAGTTTGCCCGGTCTAAAACAAGGTTGTCTATTACAGATGTTTTATCGGTTTTTATTGATGTATCAAATTCAGAAACAAAAACTTCATTAAGCCTGCAGTTGTTACGAATTAAAATATTTTTACCGCCCTTAATGAGCGTTCTTCCGTAAACGATAACATTATCCAGCGTAATTTCACCGTCACCTATTTCTTCCGCCAAAATCAAATCTCCGTATATTTCTCTGTCCTTTATAACCTTATTGGCATGGGTTACAACTAAGTTTTCCTCGGTTTGTTTCGCAAGTACCTCCGTAGGTTGTGAATCGGTGATATTATGGGTACTTGCCTTTGCATTGCCGGTTAACGTTATTATAAAGAATAAAATAAATCCCAAGATAAAAGCTAATCTTCTCATAACAACACCTCGTGCATATGAAAATACGAAAAAAGTAAATA
>CAYMOU010000118.1:0-5979 GCA_964392115.1 uncultured Defluviitaleaceae bacterium
TAGGTTGTTTTTTTTGCTAAACGAAAACATTTTACCACCTCACAAACTAGATTTCTTGAATACCGATTCCAATAAATTTTTTGAAAAGAATAAAAACAGCTGCGAGCAATTTTGCCGGCAGTAAATACTTTTTCACAGACACCTTTATGAACTTTATAATCCGAAAAAAATGACGGAATGAAACAACGGGGCATCTGTAGACTATGTATAAAATTATGGAATAAGTATAAGCATTTTGTAACTTTCTTATTAAGGGTTGTTACCGCCCTTGTCGTTATATGTAAACTAAATTTACCCACATGGATTATGAATGTGAATTTTACCCAAAACGGTCGAAACCGTGCTTGTTCTGTTGCTATTACTTAATTGTAAACAAAACCGCTTATTGTGTCAAGAAAAAACCAATCTTTTTATTTGGAAGGAAATATCATACGTAGGGAATCGGGCTTGTTTTCTACAATATTTTTAATGACAATAGTGATGACTTGTGAAAAATAAGGGAATATCCCTATAATTTTGTCAACCTGAACAAAACAGCACCATAACAACTATATGTATTATTAAAGACTTGTGTGAAAACCGGGTTGAGATTTAGACTGTTATGAGAATAAAGAAAGAATTTGACCGTTACGGGCTAACGATATGTTTTGAGTTTATGCGAATACGGTCTTGATTGACCATGAAATGAAATTAACGGGAAAAATGAATTTTTATGCAGCCTGAAAAATGATAAACAAAAATTGTATCAGTATTAAAAACCCCCAAAGCATAAGGTTTTGGGGGTTTTGTATAAAGAAAAAAATTATCTTTTTGAGAACTGGGGTGCTCTACGAGCGCCTTTAAGGCCGTATTTTTTACGTTCTTTCATACGAGGGTCACGGGTAAGGAAACCTGCTTTTTTAAGAGAGGGACGGAAATCTGCGTCTGCCTCAAGCAAAGCACGAGAGATACCGTGGCGGATTGCGCCTGCTTGACCTGTAAAACCGCCGCCGAATACATTTACTTTAACATCAAATTTGCCTTCGGAACCTGTAAGTTCGAGGGGTTGTCTGATGATGAGTTTAAGAGTTTCGAGACCGAAATATTCGTCGATGTCACGTTTGTTGATGGTGATTTTGCCTGTGCCGGGAGTAAGGTATACTCTGGCTACAGAGCTTTTACGACGACCTGTACCGTAATATCTTGCAACTGACATTAATGTTTTCCTCCTTTCAATCAGTACTTAATTTCCAAAGCTTCGGGTTGTTGGGCTTGGTGTTTGTGAGTTTCGCCCGCGTAAACATGAAGCTTTTTCAATGATGTACGTCCGATGGTGTTTTTGGGCAACATGCCTTTAACCGCATGGATAATTACTTCTTCGGGTTTCTTTTCCATCATTTCACGCAGAGTCACTTCTTTCAAGTGGCCTGTGTAACCTGAATGGCGTCTGTAAAGTTTTTGTTCTACCTTTTTACCGGTAACTTTGATTTTTTCGGCATTAACAACAATTACGTTGTCGCCCGCATCAACGTTGGGTTGGAAGATGGGTTTGTGTTTGCCTCTTAAAATTCTGGCAATTTCAGAAGACAAACGACCAAGGGTATGACCTGTCGCGTCTATAACATACCATTTTCTGGTAATTTCTGCAGGCTTTGTTATAAAGGTGGTACGCATTTTGTTTCCTCCTTATTCCATATAAAAACCCGGGGCTAACGGATTTATAAGTGGCAAAATAATGTTGATTTAACGGGGCTTTTACCCCTACATGACGAGCCGCATAACACGGCTATCATCTGAATTTTTAACAAATAGTGCCCGGTTTAACCGGCCACAGTGTTTTCTTTATGTTCGAATAATATCCGTCTATTCTTTTTCAACTTTGTAATTATACTAATATTTACTTTCTATGTCAACATCTTTTGCAAAGGCTTTTGCGTAAAAATCCCGGAATTTTCAGGCATTGTGCAGGTAATGATGAAAAAATCCGCTATTTTGAAATTTGTTGCAACAGGTGAAAAATCAGGTGCAATCCGCCTCATGGTTAATTTATTTTGATTTGACGCAATGTTATTTGCACAATCTTAGCCTGTATGGTATAATAACCGGAGTTAATGCCAAAAATTTGTAAGTACGATTATCTTTCGTAGCTCGGTGTACCGGTCGGCAAAGTTTTATTCTTTCCGAGAGCCGCATAACCCGAAACAGATTGGAGCAAATATGAAGAATACTGTCAGATTCATTCAAATTTCACTTTTTGTGTTGCTGATTGCATTGGACCAATACACCAAATATATAGCCGTTACTTATCTGAAACCCATAGGCTCTCTGCCTGTAATTAACGGGGTTTTGGGCTTGACCTACGTTACCAACGAAGGTGCCGCCTTTGGGATTTTCCAAGGTGGACGGTGGTTTTTTGTAATCGTAACTTCTATTGTTCTTCTTGCAATTGTTTATTACTATTTTAAACTGCCGGACGGTAAGATTTATCGCAGTGTAAAAGCCGCCTTGGCTGTTATTTCTGCCGGTGCCGTGGGTAATGTTTTAGACCGTCTTTTCAATGCCGACGGCAAAGTAATAGACTTTTTGGAAGTGCAGTTTATAAAATTCCCGGTGTTTAATCTGGCGGATGTTTATGTGGTGGTGGGCACTATAGCCCTTGCCTTTATGCTGATTTTTATGATGAAAAACGAATCACGAGATGCTTTAAGCATAGCGGAAAAAGAGATTTAATATGTACGAATTCACGGTCACCGAAAACGAAAGTTCAAAAAGACTGGATTTATTTTTAACGGAAAAACTGCCCGAATACTCTCGTTCAGCCTTGGCTAAAATGATAGCCGAAGATTTGGTTTGGGTAAATGGCAAGCTGAAAAAAGCCAATTATAAAATTTCCACAGGAGACAAAATAAGTCTCGCACCGCCGGAACCGGTAAGCCTTGACGTAAAGCCGGAAGATATTCCGCTGGATATTTTATACGAGGACAAGCATCTTATAGTTTTAAACAAGCCCCAAGGCAGGGTTGTACATCCGGCTCCCGGGCATTATTCCGGAACCTTGGTGAACGCCTTGCTTTATCATTGCAAAGGTCAGCTATCCGGAATAAACGGAGTAATGCGACCGGGCATAGTTCATCGTATAGACAAGGATACCTCCGGGGTACTGATGGTTGCCAAAACAGAGCAGGCACATAAAGACCTTGCCCTACAACTGGCGGAACACAGCATTACAAGGGTATACAACGCCTTGGTCTACAACAACGTAAAAAAAGACAGCGGCAGCATTTCCGCTCCCTTAGGACGAAACCCCAAAGACAGGCTGAAAATGGCAATAGTACCTACCGGCAAACCTGCCGTCACCCATTACAGCGTTTTAGAACGACTGGGAAAATACACCCACGTAGAGCTTAAACTGGAAACCGGTCGCACTCATCAAATTCGGGTACATATGACAAGCCTGGGCCATCCTCTGTTGGGAGACAGCGTTTACGGCGGTTCAACCAATCCCTTTAAATTACAAGGGCAAGCCTTACACGCCCGAATACTGGGCTTTGTTCATCCTACCGAAAACAAATACATGGAATTTGAAGCACCCTTGCCGGATTATTTCGTAAGTTTATTGCAAAAATTAAGAGAGTTATAAAAGTATTAAATATTTGGGAAAGCCTTAGAACTTCCCGAATTTATACATACAAAAGGTTTGGGACATCCCAAACCTTTTTACTACCTTTGTTATAAAATATTACCATGAATACCCACTGTGGTCACTTCACAGGGTATATCTTTACCGCAATTTTGAAGTGCTGTTTGTACGGCTCTTTCCAAGCCGGTACAGCAGGGTACTTCCATTTTTACTACGCTAACCGATTTTATGCTGTTTTCTCGGAAAATAGCCGCCAGTTTTTCGCTGTAATCGGCTTGATCAAGCTTAGGGCAACCTATAAGCACTATTTTGCCCTTGGCGAATTTATCCGAAAATCCTCGGTAGGCAAAGGCTGTACAATCAGCCGCTATAAGAAGGTCTGCATCTGCAAAATGCGGGCTTGATACAGGAATAAGCTTAATTTGTATGGGCCAGTTTTCCAAGGCCTCGTCGGTGGTTTTGGCTTGCGGTTCTTCTTCTCCGCCTTCAAAGCTAATGGCTCCTACCGGGCATACCGGCAAGCAGTTGCCCAAACCGTCGCAGTAATCTTCTCTTACCACTTTCGCTTTGCCGTCCACCAATTCTATAACCGATTCATGACAGGCAGACACGCATAATCCACAACCTACGCACAAGTCTTCATCTATGTTAATTCTTTTTTTACTCATTATTTTCTCTCCTTTTTGGATTAGATTCAGAGGTGATTTATGTTTCACGTATTGCAAAAAACAGCCCTGTTTAAAGATGTGCCTCCCGATGATTTGAAAATAATGCTTGCTTGTTTAAACGGAATTACCAGAACATATAAAAGGAACAACTACATCATTCGTGCGGATGACCCCATTAATCTTGTAGGCATTATTCTATCAGGCAAAGCACAGGTTTTAAAGCACAGTATCAGCGGCACAAACACCATAATTTCCGAACTGGGTGTGTGTGATATATTTGCGGAATCCTACGTTTGTGCCGGGGTAAGCAAAAGCCCGGTAAGCGTGTACACCATAACGGAAACTCAGGTGTATTTTCTGGATTACAAGCGAATAATCACCGTTTGCACCTCTGCCTGCGGGCATCATGTGAAGCTTATAGAAAATATGCTTAAATTGATAGCACATAAAAATATTTCGCTGAACAAAAAACTGGAGTTTATTTCCAAACGCACCATCAGAGAGCGTCTGCTGGCCTATCTGGAGTTTCATGCACAAAATTCCGCCTCAGGTGATTTTAGCATACCCTTTAACCGTACACAACTGGCGGATTATCTCTGCGCTGACAGAAGCGCCCTTACCAGAGAGTTGTATAAGTTGCAAGAGGAAGGTTTGGTGGAGTTTGAAAAAAATAAATTCCGGCTGTTGTATTTTGGGGATATTGATAAATAAACCATAAGAGAAATCACTGTGGGCAATCCAACCGCTATGATCTGCCGACTATAGGGCGAACTGTGTTCGCCCGCTTTTCGTCCTACAACAACACCGTGGTCATATGCAGTTCTCTTTTATTATCAAGCACCCTCCGCCTGTTTCGGCACAGACATCATCCTATTATACATTTCTTCGCCTACACATTCTTTGGCCTTTTCGCACCATGCAATGCAGGATTGTATATTGTTCCAAGCCGTAAAATTGCACTTTTCACAATTGCTTGAAACTTCGTTGGAAAAAAGCTCTATTTCGCTGCCACATTCGGGACAGGTTTTTATTTTTAAGGTGGGCGCTCCTTTTAGGCCTATAGAACCGGGGCAAGAGCTGAGTATTTTCATTTGAAACACTCCTTTCAATGTTAACATTGCCACTTCAAATTATAAAAAAATCTTTATGTTTTCTTTTGATGCTGTCATTATACCGGAACGCCAAAAACTTAATGTTGCATTTGCAACACAAAACAAAAAAACCTGCCGTAAGAGGCAGGTTAAATTTACAAATTTTTCAAGTTAAGCTAGTCCGATAATAATGTTTATAATGATATTCTTTAAAAACTCAATTAACATAAAGGCGATAATGGGCGAAAAGTCAATCATCATACCCGGGCCGCCGATGGGAGATTTAAAGAGGAGTTTGCGTATGGGAGCCAGAATCGGTTCGGTTAGGGTGTACAGTAGAGAAATCAGTGGATTGCTTCGGTCCACCGGAAACCAAGATAAAATCACCCTAATAAAAATCATGGCAAACAAAAATGAAGAAAAATAATTAATCGTCTGAACTAACGTGGGAATTAACGTGTTTTGAGTAAGTGATGCCTGTGCATATTGCTGCATATGTCGCCTCCAACAGAGCCGGTCTTACCGGGTCAGGGACTATAGTCAAACGAACAAGGAATAGTAACAAAAGCTATTCTTCGTAAACGGTTCGCTCATGTGTTTT
>CAYMOU010000119.1:0-5951 GCA_964392115.1 uncultured Defluviitaleaceae bacterium
TATTTTTTTGCGCAGATAATGGATATACAGCTCTACACTGCCCAAATCCGCATCGCTGTCAAATCCCCATACTCGTTCAAAAATTTGCTCTTTTGTCAGCACCTGATTCTTGTTTCTTGCCAAAAGCTCAAGCAGTTGCATTTCTTTAACAGTTAGCTTTACGTTTACTTCACCATAGGTTACCGTGAGCGCAGCAGGGTCTATGTCCGGTATACCTATGCTTATTTTTCCTCCAATAAATAAGGATTCGCTTCGGCGGCTTAATGCACGAATTCTTGCCATCAGCTCCTCTGTAGAAAATGGCTTTATTAAATAATCGTCTGCACCTGCATCAAGTCCCTCAATACGGTTTTCCACGCTGTCCTTTGCCGTTAAAAAGATAACGGGTGTTTTTATTTCTTTGGAGCGTATTGCTCTTAACACTTCCACACCATCTTTTTGCGGCAGCATACGGTCTAACACAATCAAATCATAGACACCGCTCTCTGCCATATCCTGTGCAGATATTCCGTCATACGCAACATCAACTATATACTTGTTTTTCCGAATAATATACTCCAACGCATCTGCAAGCCGTTTTTCATCTTCTACAAGCAGTATTCGCATATTGATAACCTCCTTTAGTGAGAGTTTCTCTTTCTAAAGTATATCATAATCCTTAGAATTTCCTTAGAAAAGTATTATAGAATTCAAAGCTTAATCAAAGAATCAGGTTTTACAATGAACCTCACAATCAGAATTTAAGGAGGCACATTTATGATTCAATTAAATAACATCGATAAAATCTATCAGGTAGGTGAAAAGCCGTATCATGTTTTGAAAAAAATCAACACCTGTATTTCTAAGGGAGAGTTCTTAGTCGTAACAGGTCGCTCCGGCAGTGGAAAGTCCACTATGCTCAATATTCTGACAGGCATAGACCGCCCTACGTCCGGCAAGGTCATCATTAACGATACAGATATTACCGACTATAGCGAAGGAGAAATGGCAGAATGGCGAGGAAAATACATCGGAATTGTATTTCAGTTTTTCCAACTGATTCCCAACCTGACCGCACTGGAAAACATTCTGCTTGCAATGGACTTGGTAAATACTGTACCGACCGGAAGGCGTGTATCGGACGCTATGAGCCTTTTAGAGCAGGTAGGCCTAGTTAGCCATGCGGACAAATTACCTACGGCACTATCCGGCGGGGAACAACAGCGTGTTGCCATAGCGAGAGCCTTAGCTAACCGTGCGCCTATTTTGATAGCAGATGAGCCAACCGGAAACTTAGATTCCAAAAGTGCCACCGCCATGCTGGAATTGTTCAAAAGCCTTGTTAAAACAGGAAAGACCATCATCATGGTAACCCATGAACGCTCACGTATACCCGGTTCTACAAGGCGGCTTGTTCTGCAAGACGGTCAAATTATAGATGATATTAGCTTTGGCAAGGAGGCGTAAGCATGAGTAGACTGTTTAAAAAAGCGCTGTACGATTTGTTTGGCAACCATACCCGGCTGTTTACAGCTCTTATGGCCATCATTCTAGGGACAACCGTATTTGGCAGTGTCACGTTTGTTTATACACTTTTAAACCGTGAAATCAGGCAGGTGTTTACCGATACAACCCCTGCCTCCGGAATGATTACGGTTAACAAAATTGATGATAAATTCCTTGAACTCACCAACGGGTTTTCCGGCTTTACCGATTTCGAGGTAAAGGCGCAGCATAAAATGCGCATAGAAAAAAGTGACGGTTCTCTAAAAACGCTGTGGATGTTTTCGGCAAACGATTTGGCCACCATGCGTATGAATAAGCTTAAGCTTGTTGACGGTAGTTTTACACCAGAAGATGGCGAGACATTGATTGAACGAGATGCATTGGGCGTAGCAGGCGCTAAAATGGGCGATGAGCTTTCCATACAGTTGCCTGATTCTTCCGTTTCTAAATTCCGCATTACCGGAGCTGTGAATGACTTATCTCAACATCCGCCGTCAATGCACAATGAGGTATATGTCTATCTGCCGGCTAAAACGCTAAGCGAGCTTGGTTTGCCCATGAACAGAATCGATTATTTTGTCAGCGGCGATGTGTATGACAGGGACAATATTTTGCAGGTAACCTCCGAGTATATTAAATTACTTGAGCAAAACGGATACCATGTGGCCGGTGTCACCATATCCGATACACCCGGTATCAGTATGCATTTAAGAGAGTATCAAGGTGCATTATTCATTTTTCAGGCGTTTTCCATATTGGCGTTCCTATTTGGCTGTGTGATTATGAGCAGCCTTTTGACCACTGTTTTAGCAGGTCAAGTACGGCAAATCGGCATACTGAAATCTATCGGTGCAAAAACAACCGGAATTATGGCGGCTTACATGGGTGCTGCTTTGTTATTGGTTGCAATCAATATGGTAATTTCACTTCCTCTTTCCATCTTGGTTAGCCGCTTTTTATCCGAATTTTTTATGGGTCTTGGCAATATGCAAATGAGTAGCTTTGCACTTCCAACTTACTTATATATTGTGTTTGTGTCAGCAAGCCTGCTTGTACCTGTTGCCCTTGCTTATCTACCTATTCGGCGTGGTTTGTCTATTACGGTGAAAGATGCATTAAACGATTATGGGATTCAGGCAAACGCTGCGAAAAAAGCCGTTAATCTCCCCAAAGCGATTTCCAAAAAGCTTTCCCGACCTGTGCTTCTTTCTTTGAGAAGCGCTATGGAACATAAGCGCAGATTCCTAATGAACGTTGTGATGTTGACCCTTGGCGGCCTTGTTTTCGTAGGTGTTATGGCAACTTGGGTGTCTGTCAATACAGCATTGTCGAAAAACTTAGATTCACGCCGTTATGATTATGTAACTAACACAAGCAGTTATCAAGACAGCGATAAGATTGATACTGCATTAACAAACCTCACCACCGTTACCGGATACGAAAAATGGGGATCAGCGGCAGGTAAGCTGGTCTATACAGATGGTTATATCGGCAATCTGTACTCCATTACAGCACCCGAACACAACACCAAACTGTTTTCACCGGAAATAATGGACGGAAGGTGGCTTTGGGAAGGTGACACAAATGAAATCGTAGTCAGCTTTGAGTTTTTCAATCCGGAAAGAAGTTATGCTTTGGGCGACACTGTTTCTTTCCGGTTTGGCAACCAAATAGAGGACTTTACGATTGTTGGAACGGTAAAAGAGGTTGGGCCTGCGAGTATTTATATGAATCGCAGTGGCTTTGAGCAAATCATTCCGCTAGCTGCGCAAAAAAGCAGCCTAAGAATCTCGACTATCTCGGAGAGCAACCGAGGTAAACTAAATGAAATGCACCATGAAATAGAAGAAAGTCTTACCGAGGCTGATGTGTCGGTTGTTTCGGCTTCAACCAAGGCGGAGCAATACAAGATACTGACAGATCACTTTGCCGCCACCTTAATGTCCTTTCTCATTGTGGCCATTATGGCTGTCTGCGTAGGCGGCTTAGGTTTGGCTTCCACCATGAGTGTTCAGGTTGCGGAGCGTACCCGTGAGATTGGCATTATGAAATCTATGGGTGCCGGCGTGAAACAAATTCGGTCAATCGTTAGTGCGGAAAGTACCTTTATTTGCTTACTTAGCTGGGGTATCAGCCTGATTCTATCCGTTCCGGCTATGGGAGCCGCCATTTATGTTATCGGTGTGCATGTGCTGGAGATACCGCTTGCCATATCTCCTTTGGGAATTGCTATATCGCTGTCGGCTTGGCTTGTGATGACACTGCTGGTTGGTAGGTTTGCAAGCAGAGGTGCCGCAAAACGTGCTTCTAAAATGAGCGTAAAAACAGCATTGGCATTTGATTAGGCGTGGAAAGGAGAAGCGGCGGTTGGATCATATTGACCGCCACAGAATGAAATTATGGTAGATACAATCTACAGAATCTACTGCCCAAATCCGGTGTAAAAATACACGGGGCAAAAAAAGTTGAAACTGTTTGTGGAAAACACGCAAATCATAAAAAAAGAGAGGATATAGTAGATATGCAGTTGTTTTGCCAATTGAGCTAAAGGATTACTTTCGGTTTTTTCTAATACCGGACCGCAGATGGTGGGCTTAGCCATATTTGCCCTGATTCCCAAGCTTGTTTTTTGTTAAATGTCCTCATGTCTGCTTGCGAAGCGTAAATGTGGAAGCTTATTGTAAGAAAGGAGGACGGACAATGAAAGAAAAAACCGCTATTATTACAAGCATTATCATAGGATTAGCAACTCTTGCAGTGGCTTCGCTTAATGCAAGCCTTTTTGGTATTAACTTACCGTTAGTTTAACATTGTTTACCCACGCTTTAACTATTAAAGGTTACCGGTTTACCTTTGCCGGTTATTATTATATTGCCCACACGATAGGGCAAAAAAATTGGAGGTAATCTCATGAAAATAAAAATTACAAAATGGGCAACGGCAGGTATTTTAGCAGGTGTTCTGTTGTTAGTTAGCATTGGTTTTACAGCCTTTGCAACCGGCAGTTCATACCAAAACTACAAAGCCGCAATCCTTAACACTGTTTCGGCCGATAGCAGTACGACCAAGACCGAATACAGTATCAAGGATAACGGCACGGAAGTCATCAAAGGCAGTATGCTGACCCAAACAGATAAAAACTCACGCTACAGCCATAATTCTTTTGTTGTAGATGGTCAAACGTTCGACATGGAAAGGACACAGGCAAACGGCACAATAATTACCCACAGAGGTGATGTTTATACATCAACCATATTAAGTGATACCGGACGCAGTTCCCGAGGCAAGCGGAATTTTGAAGCAAATTATAACAGAACCAAGCTAATGGATATGGTAACAGACCTTCTTATGGGCGATGTTAAAACCCAATTTAACGGTAGTGGAGACACAATCACGCTAAACCTCTCCGGTGCTCAAATTCCGGAACTGCTCAATGTTGCGGTATCTGATAGAATCGAACATGGAGCTTCTCGGAATGGCAGATGGTACAGTGATGCAAACGGCAATGACGAACTGTGCGAAATGTTCGCAAGTCTGTCCACTTTGCAAAATATATCTATTGGAAGCATTAGCCTAAACGCAACAGTCAAAGACGGTTATATTGCAGACAACAACATTACCATAATAGTGAACGGTGAAGATATTACCGGTACTGCACACAAGGTTGAACTCACAATGGCCACAGCAGTATCAGATATAGGTAACACTACCGTTAGCACCATTGATACCACAGGAAAAACCGTAACCGAAGTTGCGGCAGATAACTATAGATCTGAAAGACGCAATCGCAAATAAGGCTTTCTTATGAGCGGTGGGCAGTATCCAATCTGCTCACCGCTCATTTTATTATTAAATGAAAAGAGGTATGTATCAAGAACGCTATTGATTTTACAAATTTAACGAAACTATATAAAAACGGTCGAGGAATAAAGGATTTATCACTTTGCATAGAAAAAGGCAGATCTTCGGGCCTCTCGGCAGACTTAACCTAAAAAAGAGGAATCTACCGAAATTTCAAAGCTGATTCTAAGGTTTCTATGAGAAGCTAAAGAAGCCATAGGGGAATAAAAAGTAATTGATTAAGGGAGGAATGTTTGTGAAACGAAATATTAGTTTATTTTTTACTTGTTTGGTTTTGTTATCAGGCTGCTCAAAGGTTAATGAGACAAGTAACACTGTAGATGGTGAATTTACTGATGTAGCAACTGAAAAGATTGTAGCGGTTGAGGTTCGGGAAGTAAAACAGACTAGCCAAGAATCATCGCTATCTTTTATTGGGGTGGTAGATTATAAAGAAAAGACATCGTATTGTTTCAAATCTACCGACAGGCTAGAGGCAATTTATGTTGAAGAAGGCCAGAGCGTAAAAAAGGGTGATATGCTTGCTAAGCTAAATACATCGGATTTGGACTTAACATTAAAAGCATTACAAGAGCAAGCAAATTCCGCAAAAGCCGGAATGGATA
>CAYMOU010000120.1:0-5681 GCA_964392115.1 uncultured Defluviitaleaceae bacterium
GTTACGGTCAGGCTCTTTTTGCTATATGGAGATAATTTTAATTTCTTTTTCCATAATACGGGCATATCGGATGGTAAAGTCGGTACCGCCTGTTTCTCTGCCGTCATAAACAGCAATTACAAGGTCAGAGGACTGTACCATAAAGCGATTACGGACTATGTAGCAGCTTGGGCTGTACTTCTCTGAATGGATACCCACAGCACTACATTTAGATAATAGTCGCTTAAATTCTGTATCTTTGGAGTTGATACGGTTGCGGTAGGGTATGGCTGCTTCAAGAAAGAGTTTGTAGTCCTCTTTTAGCTCTGCAACGATAGCGGCAAAGTATAGGTCTACACCACTTGCAAAACCGCTGATGAAATGGGTATAGCCTTGCTGTATGGCTATTTCTATCTCGTGCTGTAACTCCTGTTTAATTTGTTGGATTTTATCAGCCTCTACTTTTCTGTGCCCTGTTACCATACAAGTTTTTTTCATATTTTCACCTCGCTTACGCATATGAGTATATTTTAGCACAAATACTAAAATAACGCAAGTGCGTATACGCAACAACGTAAAATTATTTACAATTATAGATGAGGTGAAATTTATGCATATTAAAGAAGCTATTGTTTTACGGTTTAAAAACCTGTGCAGGGAAAACCATCTAAAATATAACGAGCTTGCCACTCGCTCCGGCGTTACTCCCTCAACCGTTTACAGTATGATGGACGAAAACCGCAAGGATTTATCCGTTATTACAGTAAAAAAACTCTGCGACGGACTTGGTATGTCCATTACAGAGTTTTTTGATGATGAGGTTTTTAGGGTGTTGGAGCAGGAAATAAAGTGAATATTCAGCCTTAAATTAAACTTCCAATATCGTCTACTTTTATACATGATAAAATTGATGGGCAACTATCCCAACAGTTATCGTATTTGTATTCGCGTTCAATGCGAGATTTTACAATAAGAGTTTTAAGTTCTTCAGTTGTTTTTATTCCAAAAAGCGGTAGCAATTTTTCGCAATGCTTTTTGGATCTAAACATTATCCATTGGTTAGGGGTTTCAGAGGCATAAATATATGATGTTGGAAACCATCTGAAAGACCTATCAGAACCAATATCGTATACAAAAGATAATTGACAAAGCAAAACATCAGCAAAGCTAAGCGAGTCTTTTGTTATTATAGGTTTATATTCTCTGCCAATTAAGATTTCACCAGAGAGAGTGAGCAAATTTGGTTTTTCTGATTTAGGTTTATAATCTTTTTCAATTAATTCAAAATATTTACGAAAATCCATGAATGTTTTTGGTTGTACATTAGCATGGCTGAAGTAGCTATTTCTTAAAAAATAAGTCGAGTTCAACACAACATGTAATTCTTCGTATATTTCGTAATGATATAAAAATGCAGTAGTACACAATAGCATTTCCCATAAGATATAGTCATAGTGTTCAAAACGATGACTTGAATAGGAGTTAATACCTTCTCCTAAACTCATTACATGGTTATAAGTACTTTCAAACAGGTTCACAATTCTTTCGGGAGCCATCAGTCCAGAAAGCAAAAGTGCTTCCAAATAATCAATATATAAGTCTCGTATTGGCTTCATTTTATTTATTGTTTTAACCACAAGTTCTCCAGTAACCTCTGAATTAGAAATATCATAGCCTTTCAAAGTATCTTTGAAAGTATCTACAAACTTGCGTAGCAAAACATCAGCCTTTGCCTTATTGTTTCCCGTATAGCCTTTGATTTGTCTAATAATATCACGTAAAGGAGCAAGCTCTACAGTTTCATTTTCAAGCCATTCAGGTATACTTCCAAGTGAAGGTTTTCTATACGTAGGTTTATTAAAAATATTTCTTAGAAGTTTTTCGTATTCTTCTTCGTACCTATTATCCTCGGTAGATAAATCCACGTACATTCTTGATTTCACATAGGCTGGACAGTATGGCTTATCATCTTCATCAACCTCAAATATTATTGGAATGAACTTTTCTTGTCTCGCTTTTCCATACAATTCGGGTGAGATTATAATAGTTTCATCTCCAACACCACCGATTCGAGCATTGGCTTTTTCTGTGTATGCTTTATCACAAATCAATAGCACTTTACTAATATTGTCATCAGTAACCGCTTGTTCCATAAAAGCATATTTATCTTGTCCCTCTTTCAAATCCCATTTATCCAAAACAACAAGAACGCCATGGTTCATAAGCCTTTCAGCTAACACTAAGACCCTTTCTTCGTGGGTGGGGCTTGACCATGAGTATGAAATAAATATTTTTGGATTATTTGTCATTTCTTTATCCTCCAACATTATTTTATAAGATTATCGACCACATCAATTCTATACATCAAATCACTTGCCATCATTAACTTACGAATGGCATCATCTCTCTTAATTGGCAGATTTTCATGGGCGTTTGGGTTTCTAATTGCTTGAATGGCTCCAGCAAAGATATTTTTATAACCTTCTTGTACATTTCGGCCAGATCCTGTACTTAAGTCGTCTAAACATATTAATGGTGGATTTTTAACATCACCATTCGGTTGTTTATCATATGAAAACACTTTCTGCATAAGTGGGGTACCATCAAGTTCCTTATTCTCAATATGAAAATATATCTTTTTTATGCGGTCGTTTATTTCCACAAAAGCTCTATTAACAGCACTTGCATAATCACCTGCGTTAAAGCTAAGCTTAGAAACAGCTTCAATATCATCATGTATTATCGCCCATAATTCAAAAACTGCATCTGATTTATCAAATTGAGTTAATAATTCTTCTTTTTTTACTTCTAATAAAAGTTCTTGTAGCAACAACACAAAAGCTTTGACATCCTGAACAGACGGAGTCTCTTCGGTTAAGAGTTTGTTTCCGTAAAATATCGCTTTATCGGCTTTTTTTCCGCCACAGCCGATATTATCAATAGTTAGCTTTAATGAGCTTTTTGTCATCCACCATTGACTATTGCTATTTGAAAAAACAGAAGTAAGCGTTCGCCTATAAAAAGGAGTTCCTTCTGCTTCTGTTGCTTCAATATAGCCTTCACATTCTTTAATACACATTTCAACATAAGCTATTTTAGATAGGTTACTCATTTTTCTATCCCCCTTGTATGAGTTATTTATTTCTCAAACCCCACATAGCTCCCAAATCCAAGCATATAAACCGCCATTGCAATTGATATATTCTCCGGCTCAATACCTTGTTTTGAAGCAATTGCTTTCAACTCGTCAATAACAGTGTCATTCGGCACAATCATATCGCCCATCGCATCAACAACCTCTTGAATTACTTTGGGAAGTACCATACACATCTGATAGAAGGCATCGGCTTGTCCAGTTACAAGAGCATAGAATTGGTCAAGGCTAACTCTGCGAATCAGTTTATGCCCTACCTTCTGCTTGTCCACCGTGGTTTCCCATTTTATGTTTTGAGAGTGCTGTGCAATGGCTTCAACTAAGAAACATGCACAGTCGTCATCTTTTAAGAGTTGATTTTGCATTTTAATAAAGGTTTTACCAGCTGAAGCAGAATTCATTGTGTTGTGCTTGTTCTTCATCTCGACAAACACAGTATGTACTACGCTACCATCAGGTAGAGTAATGCCGTCAGCATCTTCATAAATAACATCCCAACCGCCTTCAAGTCCATTTTCTGGCACATGACAATGTTGAATATACTGAAAAATACGTTGATGGAAATAACCAATATCATTGTTATTTGACTTATCTCTTTGACGGAAAATCTCATTACTAACGATTTCGTCCCAGGATGCATGGTAGACAGTTTTATCGAAAATCAACTTAATTGGGTCAACGATATTCTTGTTAAATCGCTTCAAGTCAAAAGACTCTAGTTTTTCACCGTATTTCTCTATGGTTGCATGAACGTGTTGTTTAAAATTTTCCTCCGAAATGTATGTTAAAGGCCACATGATACGCTCTCCAATCCTTTTTTGATTTGTACACCTATTTCATATGCAAGGTTTACAGGAACTGCATTACCTACTTGTTTGTACTGTTGCCCAATACTGCCACAGAATACCCAATCATCAGGGAAAGTTTGACAGCGAGCGTTTTCTCGAATAGTGAATGGTCGTGGCTCTAAGGGGTGACAACGGTCAGTTTGCTTTTGGCTTGGTGATGTTAGTACAGCAAGAGAAGGTTCGTCTAAGCTAAGCCGTCTCAAAATACCTGTACGCCCACCCTCCATGTCCCAACAGCTTTTCATGTATTCCTTTGCAATATCTTCAGGAATATCACGCCAATATCCTCCCGGAGGAACAAGCTCAAATATTTTGCGTTTGTGTTCTGAGTAGGTAGTACCCTCGCTTGTGGGGCAATCAAGCAGTATATCTCTTAGTATAGGTTTATATTTGTGCGGTATCGGAAACTCAAAGTTAATTTTATCTGCAAGGTCATTTCGCACACCAATGGTTATAAGGCGTTCACGCTTCTGCGGAACACCATAATTCCATGCGTTTAATATTTTTTTCTGGTTTTCTTTCATGGTATATCCAGCTTGCTCAAAAATACTAAGCATGGTTTTATAGGTTTTACCCTTATCGTGGGTCAATAATCCTCGCACATTTTCAAATAAGAACATTTTAGGCTGTAGCTTTTCCAAAAACACAGCATAATGATAAAACAGCGTACCACGGGTATCATTAAGCCCTAAACGCTTTCCTGCATAGGAAAAGGCTTGGCAGGGAGCACCACCGGATAATAGGTCAAGTTCACCTTTGGTAATAGCAAAGTAATCCTCTAAATTTAAACAAGAGATATTTGCGATATCATCGTGAATAACTCGCCAATTTGGTCTGTTGCTTCGCAATGTATCGGTTGCATCCTTATCAAATTCAATTAGTCCAATGGTATTAAATCCGGCTTTTTCAATTCCAAGAGCTAAGCCGCCGGCACCGGCAAAAAGCTCAATGGTAGTAAATCTTTTTACTGTAGTCGGTTCTTCTATTTCGATTATTTCCATGACATCACCAATATCACAACCTAAGGTGCGGCATACCTTTTCCATACTTTCCATTGACACAGGCTCATCTTTGCCCATACGTGCTAAAACATTGAAGCTTATACCTGACGCTTCCTTTAATTCGGTGCGGTTCATCTTTTTATCTATTAACATTTTCCATAAACGGTTATAACTAATTGGCATTCGGTAAACTCCTAACTAAAAATGCAATTTCGATTTACCTAATCATACCACAATATTTATCGAAAATCAAGGGTCACTCACTATCTCGTTAGAATATCTCTTCAAGCAGAGACGGCACCTAATAAACTAACTATTTACTTTATTCATTAATTGATATGTCTGATTATCTTGTTAATCCTTGCTGTACTTGTCACATTGTGCCTGTTAAATCTTTATATAACTTGTCCGTTAGTACCCTAACTGTCATCGCCTTAACCTAAGAGTATTTTGACAAAACACCACACTCCTAGGCTTAGATGGCACGGTAACCAAAATCTTTACTATGGTAAGGTGCAAACCTACAAGAACCTGCTCTAAACTTGCAATTAGTAAGTATAATAAGACAAAACCCTTGCAATATTGAGTAGTTTATTTCCCCTATGTTTACGCTACATTTCCAATGTTCCGTAAAAACTGTTCCACATCCGCCGGCCGCCACGGGCAGTCGGCATCGTGGATTGCGATAAGTCGGTCTTG
>CAYMOU010000120.1:5719-5812 GCA_964392115.1 uncultured Defluviitaleaceae bacterium
TTCGGGTATGCCACGTTCAATAAGTTTGGTGCGAATGTCATCGTAGACATTAAAACGCCCGTCTTTATTAGGAGTCGAAAAGTCACAAAACAC
>CAYMOU010000121.1:0-3187 GCA_964392115.1 uncultured Defluviitaleaceae bacterium
GTATAGGAATGTATGTAGTAATCATAATATTTATCCTATTGACGGTCTATGCCGCCTGGAGGGTTTATCCACCGGTAACCCAGGAGCAATATTCCTATACTTCCCTACTAACCCAGCTACAAAAAGGCGAGACCGAAAATATAGAATATATCGAAATCGTCCGAGATACAGATGCAAGCAACGCAGGCAGGGCCACCGTTAAATTTAAAACCGGCGCCACCGCATCCATAGACATACTCTCAATGGATACCTTCGTGGGCATCATGGACCAAGCCATAGTCGAAAAAGGAATAAACGTCAAAACCGTTCCCATTCCCAAGCCAAATTGGTTTGTTCAGCTTTTACCCTTTATCGTACTGATGTTTATTTCAGTATTTTTACTTATTTTTATCATGCAGCAAATGCAGGGCGGCGGCGGTAGCCGAGTACTGTCCTTCGGCAAAAGTAAGGCAAAAATCTCCGCCGACGATAAAAACAAAGTCACCTTTGCTCTGGTTGCCGGTCTTGAAGAAGAAAAGGCCGAACTGGAGGAAATAGTTCAATTCCTTAAACAACCCAAAAAATTCACCGATATAGGTGCCCGTATTCCCAAGGGCGTTTTGCTTGTTGGCCCTCCCGGTACCGGCAAAACCTATTTGGCGAAAGCCGTTTCCGGTGAAGCCGGCGTACCTTTCTACAGCATATCCGGTTCGGATTTCGTGGAAATGTTTGTTGGTGTAGGTGCTTCAAGGGTACGTGACTTGTTTGACACAGCCAAGAAAAATTCACCCTGTATAGTTTTTATAGACGAAATTGATGCGGTAGGCCGCAGACGTGGCGCAGGCTTAGGCGGCGGACACGACGAGCGTGAGCAGACCCTTAACCAACTTTTGGTTGAGATGGACGGCTTCGGCGTTAACGAAGGCGTTATCGTAATGGCTGCCACCAACAGACACGACATTCTCGACCCGGCTCTGTTACGCCCCGGCCGTTTTGACAGACAAATCTCTGTAGGCAAACCGGACGTTAAAGGCAGAGAAGCCGTACTGAGAATCCATTCCAAAGGCAAACAAATCTCCAAACAGGTGGACTTAAAAGTGGTTGCACAAACCACAGTGGGCTTTACCCCGGCTGATTTGGAAAACCTGCTTAACGAAGCGGCCCTACTTGCCGCACGTCATGACAAAAAAGAAATAGACATGGAGGAACTCCGCAGGGCTTTTGTAAAAGTAGGTATAGGTACCGAAAAGAAAAGCCGTGTTATTTCCGAAAAAGACCGCCGCATTACCGCTTATCACGAAGCCGGTCATGCCATACTCCATGAGTTGTTGCCTGAAATAGACGCAACCTATATGATTTCCGTAATTCCCACCGGTTGGGCTGCCGGCTACACCATGCCTTTACCCGGTGACGATAACAGCCATGTAACCAAGCGTTTTATGGAAAACACAATAATTTCCTTGCTTGGCGGTCGTGCCGCAGAAGCCATCGTTATCAAAGACATTACCACCGGAGCTTCCAACGACATAGAACGTGCCACCAAAATTTGCCGCAACATGGTTATGAAATTCGGTATGAGCGAACTGCTTGGGCCTATCTCCTTTGGCGACGACAACGATGAAGTTTTCATAGGCCGAGACTTAGCTCATGCAAGAAACTTCGGCGAACAAGTTGCGTCTCAAATAGATAACGAAATTAAACGAATTATTCAAGACGCATACGACGAAGCCTTGCGTATATTAAACGAACACATAGACGTACTGCATAAAATATCCGAGCTCTTAATGCAAAAAGAAAAGGTCTACGGCTGGGAAATCCGTGAGTTCTTCCCGGAAGGCGTAATCACCAAAGAACCCGTAACAGAACGCCTTATGGACACCTTCGATAACCCGGATTTTATCGAAACACCCTTCGATAACAACCAACCGGAAGAAGAAAAACCGGAAGAGGCCGAAACTTCACCGGAAGAAGAATCCGATAAAGAAAGTCTTTAATAGGTACACCGTTAATTATTTTCTATTTACTGTTAAATTCTTTTTGAAGGGAGTTTGAGGGAAACTTTTTCTTCAGAAAAAGTTTCCCTCAAGGTTTTTCCGGAGGATTTAAGTATTTTTTAACGCACTGAGTCCGAAAATAAAGTGAAGGGATGGAGGGATGTATATGTTTTTACGCTCGGTGGGATTTTCCAAATACCCTAAGGCTCAACTGAAGGAATTGGCAAAACGCATCGTGTTGCAACCGGACAGAAAGTATATACTGGGAACAAACGACCGGTCGGTAAACGTCGAGTATTACAAGAAATTCGGCATGGATTACGGTATTCTGGTTTGCGGATTCATGGACGAAAACGAAGAAATACACATAAAATACATTTCACCCTACGCCCGTTGCACAAAAGATACGGACTGTTGCGGTGCTGAACTGTCTGTTACGGAAAACGGCGTCTACCTAACCGCAGACGACGAACTTACAGGCAATCACCTGTCCTTCCGAGCAGAAAACGGCTTGGAATGCCTTAAAAGGGATAGCGATATTTCAGATGTAACCAAGGTTAACTTGGTAGGCTTCTCTGTTCGAGGCACCGTAGTTTTACCTGTCCAAAAGGACGAAGAATACCGCAAAATCAAACATGAAGAAGACTGCCTACGCAGAGACTTGCTTATCCGTGCCCGTAACGGTGACGACGAAGCAAAACTGCTTTTGGACATACAAGAAGTGGGCGCAGAAGAAATGATAAGAGAACGCCTGGCTGAGGAGGATTTTTTAAGCGTGGTTGAAGGCTTCTTCATGACCAACGCAGACACCTGCCAAGCCGCCTATTCTCTGCTCTGCGACATTCTGGACTATTCCCTTACCAAAAATGAACAGACCGGCGAATCCGTCTACAGAATAACCCTAAACATGGCAGGTTCCGTTATGGACCTGTATATAAACGAATGTGACCTTGAAGGTATGCCTCTGCCCGGCATGAGATTTATGGGTAGTATGGTTTTGCAGGGTTGTGTGAGATTATAAAACACTCACTTAACAGTATGTATTTTACCCACAGACGTGGGTTTTTTTATTGCCTTTTTTGAGTCCGGGCAACAAAAAGGCCGCAGAATTAATCAGCGACCAAACATAGAAAAATATTGATAATTTTACAAAATATGATATAATATTATTTGCAACCGAAAGGGTGGTAAGGCGAAAATCCCCGAGAAAGGGG
>CAYMOU010000121.1:3287-5787 GCA_964392115.1 uncultured Defluviitaleaceae bacterium
TACCGGATACATAAAAAAAATCAAGTATAAGTTATAATATACAAAAAAAGCCGCATATTAGATTTGCGACAAAAGCATACAATAATATTGAAAATTATACAAAACATGCTATAATATTATTTGCAACCGAAAGGGTGGTAAGGCGAAAATCCCCGAGAAAGGGGGTGAAAGCCTATGTTGACATATGAGGCATTTAATACAATGCTGAATTTCGGGATATTTATATTATCCTTGTTAACATTCATTCTACTTTTTGTACATAAAAAGTAAGTGATAACCACCCTATAGCACTAGGAGTGGTTATTTTTATACATACCAAGCCTTACGCCGATTCGGTTGACGAGAGGGAGTGTTGCAAGCACTCCCTTTTTGCCGTTGATACCGCACCGTAAAACCCCTTCGATTGCAAACGGGATATTATCCCTATATATTTTCAGTATACCGGATACTTGAAAAAAATCAAGTGCCGGTTAAAATTTTATGTAATTTAGGGTGTAAAAAAACCGACCCTTAGCCCAAGTCGGTTTTTCATCTTACGAACTCTTTAGTTTATCTGCCTGTTCGGTAGTTATAAGTGTATCCATAATTTCGTTTAAATCACCGTCCAGTACGGCTTCCAGCCTGTGAAGTGTAAGATTAACACGGTGGTCGGTTACCCTACCCTGCGGAAAGTTATAAGTACGTATACGCTCGGAGCGATCGCCTGTGCCTACTTGGCTTTTACGTTGAGCGGATAATTCGGAATTTTGTTTTTCCAGTTCCATATCATAAAGCTTGGCACGAAGGATTTTCAGCGCCTTGTTCTTATTTTTAAGCTGATGTTTTTCGTCCTGGCATGAAACTACTATACCCGTAGGCATATGGGTAATACGCACGGCGGAGTCTGTGGTGTTTACGGATTGGCCGCCGTTGCCGGAGGAGCGGAAAACGTCTATACGAAGGTCGTTCATGTTTAAGGGAACGTCCACTTCTTCGGCTTCCGGTAGAACCGCAACGGTAACTGTAGACGTATGAATACGCCCTGAAGATTCGGTTGCCGGCACACGTTGTACACGATGCACCCCGGACTCGTACTTCAAACGGGAATAAGCACCTTTGCCGTTTATTACAAAAGAAACCTCTTTAAAACCGCCCAAGTCGGATTCGTTGGTGTTCATTACTTCCACTTTCCAACGGCTGCGTTCAGCGTAGCGGCAGTACATACGGTAGAGATTGCCTGCAAATAAGGCCGCTTCGTCGCCGCCGGCACCGCCTCTTATTTCCACAATAACGTTTTTATCGTCGTTAGGATCTTTGGGCAGCAAGGCAACCTTTAACTTATCGCTTAATTCTTCAAGCAGTTCTGTATTTTCTTTTAATTCCTCTTTAACCAGTTGCTTAAAGTCGTCGTCTATATTATCTTGCAAAAGTTCTTGGCTTTCTTTGATGTTTTCTTTGGTTTTTTTGTAATTGTTGTAGATTTCTACCACGGGCGTAAGTTCGGAGTGTTCTTTCATAAGGTTACGCCACAGGTTCTGGTCGGCTATTACAGCCGGGTCGTTGATTCTATCGGATAATTTTTCATATTTATCAACAATTTCGTCTAACTTGGAGAACAAAATCATCATCCTTTTTCGTTTTATTTAATTTGTCTATTATTTATAAGCATAAACAACCCTATCCAAGTGGGACAGGTCTTTATATATTTCAATATTTGTAAAGTTATTGTTCTTAAAAATATCTGCTACTTCCCTGCCTTGGTCATATCCTATTTCTACAACCACATGGCCCTTATAGATTTCGGCTATTCTTTTGTAGAAAACAAGCCCGTCTTTACCGCCGTCAAGTGCAAGCAGCGGTTCGTAATCCTTTACGGACTTATCCAAACCCGGGATAACCTCTGACCTTATATAAGGAGGATTTGCAACAATCAGCGCATAGTCGCCGAAATCTTCATTTAACACATCTCCGTGAATAAAATCAATTTGGGAAGATACATTATTAATATATGCATTTTTTTCTGCAATTTTCAAGGCTTTGTTACAAATATCCACAGCTGTGATTTTTATTCCCGGGCAATATTTTGCAACGCTTACGCTGATACAGCCTGAGCCCGTACAAAGTTCCAGCATAGAATCAAGCTTATGGATTTTTACCGATTCTATTACCTTTTCAACCAAAACCTCTGTGTCTTCCCGAGGAATCAGCACGTTTTCGTCCACATAAAAATCCAGAGACATAAATTCGGCTTTGTTGACCAGATATTGAAAGGGTACATGAGCCGCTCGTTTTTCGATAAGTTCTGTAAATTTATCTTGTACATCTTGAGTAAGAATCATATCCGGCTCGGACAAAATCTTTGCTTGACTTAGGCCGCTTGCGTAAGCCAACAATAGCACGGAATCCAAGCGGGCATTGGGAATATTATTCTCCGTCAGACGATTCTGTGCGGTTTTCAGCAGTTGAGCTATTTTCATGTTCCAAAACCTCGTTAAGTGCCGCAATAGCCACTTCTATTTGT
>CAYMOU010000122.1:0-5619 GCA_964392115.1 uncultured Defluviitaleaceae bacterium
ATAATAGTTCTGCTAAAAAAGATAAAACCTTGAGGAAAACTTTTTCTGAAGAAAATGTTTTCCCCAAACCCCTTTCAAAAAGACTTTAATATTAAAATCATAAGTTACTTCTATTCAAGGTGTTTATCATTCATCAAGCTCAAGGGCTTTTTTCTTTTTAATTCTCTTTCTGATAAGGATAAAGGTAACAACGCCGCCCACGACTACAACGCCGTATACAGTCCACATTAAGGGGCTGAAAAAGTCGAAACCTTCGCCGGGCATACCTTCAGGGTTCATGGGCATACCGTCCGGGCCCATAGGTAAGGGCATACCGTCAGGGCCGATTATCATGCCTTCGCCCATCATGCCTTCTCCGCCCATATCCATTACGTTAACCGAAAAATCTTTGGTAACTTCCGTTACGGCGCCTACTTCGTCTTCGTAGGTTATTAAAACCTTACCTTCATGCTGACCCGGTTCCATGGCGGTAATTTCCGCATCATAGAAACCGGAGCTGTAGCGGTTCATAGTACCGAAATACACAAATGAACGGCTGGTGTCAAAGTTGCCTTCTACTTTTACGGAAAGGTTGTTTAAGGCGGATTTGCCTTGGTTCATAATGCTGAAATCAATAGTGAACGGAGAGCCTACAAAAACTTCCGGCGGAACGTTTACTGCGGAGGTTTCCAGCTTGGTGGTTTGTTTTACGGTAATACCTATTATTTCTTTTTCTTCGTATTCGTTAAATTTAGCGTCTTCGTATTTGAAGTTAACTTCCATGGTGTATGTTCTGGGTTGAGTGTCCGGAATGGCATACATTTTGAAGTTCTTGGCCGCCGTACCTCCCGGGGCAATGGTGTCTATATAAAAGGTGTTGGAGCCGTCTACGGGCATAAAGGTGTTGCCCTTGGCTTCGGGTGAAGTATCCGCCGGTGCAACCAAAACGGCTTTAATGTTGTCTATACGTTTTTCTTTGTGGGTGTTGCGGAAAACAGCGTAAAGATTAAATTCTTGGCCGGCCTCAACTATTTGAGGGTCGGTATAGTAGCTTTCAATAATGATTTTGGGTTTGCTGACCTTGTCTTTCTCGTCTTTGTCTTTGTCTTCTTCTTCGTCGGCTTTTTTGTTGCGAACGTTTACGCCGGCGTATTGTTCAAAGCTTAAAATTTCTTTGGAATCGTCGTCTTTTAACAGACCGGATTCGTATTCAACCTTAAAATTAATAACGTAATTTTGAGAACGTGACTTGGAGGTAGGAGCAAAGGTAAAGCTAAGCCCTTTGCTTTGGTTTACGCCCAATTCGCTTATCATTACCACGTTGGAGGATTTGGGAACTACAGCACCTTCGGAATCTGTAACGGCTGTTACTTTAACGTTTTTTACTGTATTGGATCCGTTATTGTTTACGTTTAAGCTAATGCTAAAGTTTTGCCCAACTTCGTAAGTGCCGGTAGGAGCGGTAAGAGAGCTTATGCTCACGTAGCCGGGTTTTTCGGCGGTGCCTTTGGTATCCACGTTTGCATAGTAAACAAAGGAATTTTCGTGAACGGTGTCGGTATAATCCTTATACTTTATTTTAAAGGTAATGGGATAAGAGCCTGATTTAGCCTTGGACGAAGTTTTAAAGGTATAGGAAACAGGGCTTTTTAACAAGGCTCTGTATTCCTTGAAATATAAGCTGTCGGAATTACCGGATAAGAAGATGGTATCCGAGCTTAAACCGTCCAGGGTAATTTGCAGGTCTTTAATTGCCACTTTGGAGGTGTTTTCCAAGATACCGTTTACGGTGAATTGGTCGTTGGTAGTAAGCATGGGCTTGGTTGACCTTAAATCATAAAGTAACACAGAGGGTGCGGCTGTGCTTACCTCAACTTTTATGCTTATTTTATCGCTTTCCGAAAGGTTTGTTCCCTCAATATTTCTGTAAAAATGAGAAAGATTGACGGAATAGGTTCCGGCTTTGGCGTTTTTGTCTACGGTAACTTGCAGTTTAACGGTTTTGGTGGAACCTTCGCTAAAGGTTCTGACGGAATTGGAGTTTTCCAAAAATTCAAGGCTTACCGGAGCGGAAGAATCTGCAATGGCTTGCATTAAGAAACGTTCCGCAGCGGAAGTACCCACATTGCGAACGCTTAATTCCAAAACCTTGGTTTCACCGCTGCCTATGGTGTAGTTGGCTTGGCTTACCAGTTTTATTCTGGGAGCCGCAACGATTTTCTCCGGCGGCTCGTTGTCTTCTGCAAAGGTAACAACCGAACCCAGACTAAAAATTAGAACTGCTGTAATTAAAAGGCAAATGTGTCTGATGTGTTTCATTGTTTTATCCCCTCGTGTTTTTGG
Source organism: uncultured Defluviitaleaceae bacterium (assembly GCA_964392115.1). Classification (GTDB taxonomy): domain Bacteria; phylum Bacillota; class Clostridia; order Lachnospirales; family WRBF01; genus CAYXWM01. The sequence goes on from CAYMOU010000122.1 coordinate 2,323, forward strand.
TTTGATTGGATTAAATAGATAAAGTAGAAAAACAGCGTTTGCTGTATTAAATAAGTAAATAGGTAACTTTTTTAACCTAAAAGAGAGGGCTAAAAAATTATAATGCTTTAACCCCGAAGAAGCGTTACTGTAGTGAAGGTTCTACCGGTTCAACCGGGGCTTGTCCCTGCTCCGTTGTTGATTGGGTTTCATCTACTTGACCAAGTTCGACGGCTTTGCTGATTTTAGATTCATTTTCGAATATTTCGTCCACGTTGCCGTCACGGATTTTGATTATGGTATCGGCATAGTGAGAAATTTCCAGGTCATGGGTAACGATAATCAGCGTTTGATTATTTTTACGCACTATGTCAATAATTAAATCCATAAGTTCCAAGGTTGTAGCGGTGTCAAGGTTTCCGGTAGGTTCGTCTGCAAAGATAACCTCCGGTTGGTTGACAAAAGCCCGGGCTATACTGGTTCTTTGCTGTTGACCGCCGCTCATTTGGCTGGGTTTATGTTTTGCCCTGTTACCCAGACCAACGGCTTTTAACAGCTCCATGGCCTTTTTGTTGCGTTTTCTCTTGGATACACGGCTGAAAATCAAAGGCAGGGTCACGTTTTCCAAGGCTGTAAGAGTAGGCAAAAGGTTGTATGACTGAAATACAAAGCCTATGTGCTGTTTGCGAAATGTGGCCAGTTTGTTTTCGTTCATGGTCTCCAACTGCATATTTTTAAAACGGATTTTACCTTTTGTGGGCTTTTCCAAGCCTGCCATCATATTTAAGAGCGTAGATTTGCCGGAACCGGAAGTACCCAAAAGGCAATATATCTTTCCCTTGTGAAAATCAAGGGTTATATTGTCCAATGCTACTACCTTTTCATCACCCATACGATAGACTTTTCTAACGTTTTGCAGTGATATTATAGGCTTTTGCTCATTTTCCATTTTATGCCCCCTTTTATTTCCCTGCAAGTCGGTTTGTTTTGGCGTCATCAGAGCATACTAAAAAGGATATTACCTTTTTCAACATATCCATACATTTTGCTACATAATAATGCCGTTTATATTATACATCACTTTAGTATAACAAACAAGTGCGCATAAAATTCTCACCGGTTTACCGGATTATCGATAAAATACAATTTCGAAACAATTTGTTACCTTATGAAAACGAAAATAAAGAAAAAAAGTTGCACTTTTTGACGAAATATTTTTTGGTATATTTTTTGTCCCACGGTTAAAAAATAATCCGGATACATATTCTGTCGAAAACTTTTGGGCTGTTTTTTATAGTTAATATATTAAAAAAATACGTTTTTACCCATACTTAAAACAGAAATACTGTATTTTCCAAAACATTTGGCATTAAATTCTTGGGATTACAAAGAATTCAATATTATTACAGTATTGTTTCAATGTCGGTACGGCATTTACATTTGTTAACTTTTCGTCTATAATTGCTATAGAATAGCTAAAAAATTGTTTTACCGACGGCTACCGCAATTTACAGTTACAGATAATCGATTTGCTTTTTTTGCGGTTAGGAAATATAGCGGTATGTGCGATTTTTATTATATTAAAAAAGGAACTACATACAGGGGGTATGTATTATGGCAAAAAATACGTCCGGAATGAAGCTGAAAATCATTATCGGTTCATTGGTTGTGCTTATAGGCGCAGCATGTGTGGTTGGTTTTATTTCTTTCAGCGAATTTCAGAAAATGAAGGATGCCGTTGAAATAGACAGAATTTATAAAAACGTGTACCTTAACGACGTTCCCGTAGGCGGAATGAAAAAACAAGAAGCCATCGAGGCTTTAAGTGAATCAAAAATTCAATCTTTAAAAGACAACAAGGTCACAATCAAAGGCGGCAACCAAGAAGTTTCCTTTACCTATGCGGATTTAAACCCTCAGTTTGACCTTTCCGAAGCGGTAGAGCAGGCTTATCACTATGCCCGGGAAGGCAATATAGCCGACAGATACGCAAAAATCAACGCCTTGGAAACAACTCCTCATAAGATTAACGTTCCCATAAAATTCAGCTATGACGATGGCTTAATAGTAAGCAAAATTCAAGAACTGGCACCCTTTGTAAACATAGAGCCTGTAAGCGCAAGCATCTCCATGACCGGCGGAAAAATCGTAATTACCGAGAGTCAAACAGGTATGGAACTTAACGTACAAGGCACACTAAACAAGGTAAAAGAACTTATAGACAAAAACGAAACCGGTACTGTAGAAGCCGAATTCATAACTTCTCAACCCATGTTTACCGCAGAGCAACTTAAAGGCAAGCAACAGCTTTTGGGTACTTATAAAACCACCTTTGCCGTAGACGGTGCCGGCAGAAACGACAACATCTTTAACGCCGCAAGCAAAATAAACGGTTGGGTACTTATGCCCGGCGAAGTATTCTCCACCAACAAAGCCTTTGGCGCAATGACCTTTGAAAACGGTTATCGCTTGGCTCCCGTTATAGAAAGCGGAAAGTTGGTTCAAGGTATGGGCGGCGGAGTTTGCCAAGTTTCCAGTACGCTTTACAACGCTGTTCTTTACGCAGAACTGGAGGTTGTTGAGCGTCAAAACCACAGCTTAAAAGTAGGCTATCTGGACTGGGGCTTAGACGCAACCCTTGCCGGAGACTATATAGATTTTAAATTCAAGAACAATACTGAATATCCCATTGTTATAGAGTCAAAAATCACCGGAAACACCCTAGTGGCAAGTATCTACGGCGACGAAATTCACAACCCTTCACGCCGTTTGGTTTTCCAAAAGGCACTTACCGAAACCGTACACCCCGGTGCAGAATCCATAGTAAAAGACCCAACTTTACCCGAAGGCACCAGAGTAGTGGAAACCCCGGCTCGTACCGGTTACAAATACAACCTTTATAAAATAGTTTACGAAAACGACAAAGAAGTAGAAAAAACTCTTGCAAACACCAGCTACTACAGAGCAACCGCCGCAACCGTCCGTGTAGGTACAGGCGCACCGGTCCCCGTTGAGGACCCGGGCCAAATCCAACCGGACCCCAACGCTCCGGCGGATAATTCCGGCGACGTAGTGCAAGAACCACCGGCAGAACCTGCACCACCCCAAAGCCCCGATCCTGACATAGAGGATTATCCCGTAGTAGAATAAGGGTATATGTATTGAAATAAGAATTTTTTGTGATATTATATATAGCTAAACAGTTAACCTTGAGGATTGTATTCTCAAGGTTAAATGCTTTTTCGATAAATACAGGTAAACGGGCTAACATTTGTCTTAAATCATACAAAATAGAATAACAAATGTTAAAGTCTTTTT
>CAYMOU010000123.1:0-942 GCA_964392115.1 uncultured Defluviitaleaceae bacterium
TAGACATGCCGGCGGAAATATGGATTACGGACACCACCTTTCGTGACGGCCAACAGTCCAGAGAGCCATACACTGTAGAACAAATGACAAGAATCTTCGAAATGTTTCACAGGTTATCCGGGCCCAAGGGCATAATTCGTCAGTGCGAATTCTTTATGTACACCAAAAAGGATCAAGAAGCCCTTTACAAATGCCTTGAAATGGGCTTTGAATTCCCCGAGGTTACCAGCTGGATAAGAGCCTCTAAAAAAGACTTTGAATTGGTGCGTTCTGTTGGTCTTAAAGAAACCGGTATTTTGGTAAGCTGTTCCGACTATCACATTTTCCATAAAATGAACATGACCCGTCAACAGGCTATAGACCATTACCTTGCCGTTGTTAGGGAATGTATGGAAACCGGTATTAAACCCAGATGCCACTTTGAGGACATTACCCGTGCGGATTTCTACGGCTTCGTAGTGCCTTTCGCCGTAGAGCTTATGAATTTATCCAAAGAAACCGGCGTGCCTGTAAAAATACGTTGCTGCGACACCATGGGCTACGGCGTTACCTATCCGGGTTCCGTGTTGCCTCGTTCCGTGCAAGGTATAGTTCACGGCTTGGTTCATCATGCACAGGTTCCTCACGAATGTCTTGAATGGCACGGCCACAACGATTTTTACAGAGCCGTTAACAACGCTACCTATGCTTGGCTTTACGGTGCTTCTGCCGTAAACTGCTCTGTTTTCGGCATAGGCGAACGTACCGGCAACACTCCTCTGGAAGCCATGGTTATAGAGTATGCTCAATTAAGAGGCACTTTGGACGGAATGGATACCTTGGTTATCACAGAACTTGCGGATTATTACAGAAAAGAACTGGGCTACGATATACCGCCTATGACTCCTTTCGTGGGAGAAAACTTTAACGTTACAAAAGCCGGCATCCACGCCGACGGTCTTC
>CAYMOU010000123.1:952-5610 GCA_964392115.1 uncultured Defluviitaleaceae bacterium
GAAATATACAATATTTTCAATACCGAAAAATTATTGAACAGGCCCTGCAAAGTTGCCGTTTGCAAGACCTCCGGTGCCGCCGGAATTGCCCACTGGATTAACGACTTCTTCAAACTTACCGGCGAGGCTGTCTATGACAAAAAGCACCCCATTGTAGAATATGTTAAAACCTGGGTGGACAAACAATACGACGACGGCCGTGTTACCTCCATGACAGATAACGAATTGGAAGCAGCAACCAAAGAAGCCATGCAGCTTCACAGAGAAGGCAAGTTGGAAAATTAGTTAGCTTATAAAGCACGCTCATATAAACCTAGGGCTTACGGTAAACTCCGCAAGTCCCGGGTTTTTCTATGATAAATAAGCACTTTAATATTTAATTCTTTTTTGTTCGGCTTTTTGGAAAGAGGGATTTTATGACTGATTCCGGTTTTATAACTGTTCTGAATGGAATCAGTATGAGGGAGAGAACCTTTTTTGCCGCAGAAAAGGTTTTCTCCCTCAAGGTTTTAATCTTTTAAAAATACTAGCGAAAGTTGGAGAAAACATGAGCAACTATCCCCATGTGCAAGAACGTCTTGAAAAAATTATTGCAAGTCAGCTTCAAAGAATAGAAAGAATGAAAAACACCACAGAATTTGTTGACTATGAAAAGTTAGACAAAATTATAATAGGCGTTGTAGGCGGCGACGGCATAGGCCCTGCCATTACCGGACAGGCCCAACGCATACTTGAGCATCTTTTAAAAGAAGAAATAGCAAATTCCAAAATTGAAGTAAGAACCATAGAAGGTTTGACCATAGAAAACCGTATTGCAGAAAAGAAAGCCATTCCGGATTCTGTTTTGGCTGAACTTAAAGAATGTCACGTTATTTTAAAAGGCCCCACAACCACTCCTCAAGCCGGCGACAAAGTTAACCTTGAAAGTGCCAACGTTGCCATGCGTAAAGAACTTGACCTTTTTGCAAACGTGCGTCCGGTTCGTGTACCGGAACTGGGCATAGACTGGTGCTTCTTCCGTGAAAATACAGAAGGTTCTTATGCTGTAGGTTCTCTGGGTATAGACGTGGATTCAGACCTGGCTCTGGACTTCACAGTAACCACTACCCAAGGCTCCCAAAGAATAGCCCGTGCCGCTTTTGAATTTGCCAAAAACAACGGCAAAACCAAGGTAACGGTTGTAACCAAGGCTAACGTTATCAAAACCACAGACGGAAAGTTCCTTAATATCTGTAAAGAAGTAGCCAAAGAATACCCAGGTATCGCCTTGGACGACTGGTATATCGACATTATGACCGCAAAACTCATAGACGAAAAACGCAGAAAAGAATTTCAAGTACTGGTACTTCCTAACCTTTACGGTGACATACTTACAGACGAAGCCGCAGAATTACAAGGCGGCGTAGGTACAGCAGGTTCTGCAAATATCGGCAGCCGCTACGCCATGTTCGAAGCCATCCACGGCTCCGCACCACGTATGGTTCAAGAAGGCAGAGACCAATACGCCGACCCTTGTTCCGTAATTCGTGCAACAGTTATGCTTCTTTCCCACATAGGCTATGTGGATAAAGCTCAAAAACTGGCTGCCGTCCTTGACGCTACCATGGCCGAAGGAAAATGCGTAATTACAGGCAGAAACACAGGTGCAACCTGTGGGGAATACGCCGATTATTTAATGTCCCAACTTTAATTATCCACAATACCCACAGAGTTATTAACAACTATTGTTAATAAACCTGAGTTATTCACAACCTAAATCAACCCATAAGACGACCCCAAATATTCCACAGATATTTGGGGTTTTATGTTTTTTATTTTCTGTTGAAGTATTTACATAATACTAATTCCATTTAAAACAGTAGATAAAAATTTGCAATTTAGACAAAGATTCAAGGATAAATTGCAAATTTTTATCCTTCATTAAATATGGAATTAGTATAAAATTGATTTGCCTATTTAACTTATATGTAATAAATGCTATAATAAAATTGCTAATAATAATCAGCTATTTCAATTATGGACTTACTTTATGTTTATGTATAGAAAAAGTTTAAAGGGTGGAATTTTATGATAATCGGCGGAATTCCAAAACGTGATGCTATATGTAATATGCTGGAGGACATCTCTGTTTTATTTGAAGCGGAGTGCATGATTTCGGTTACGGACACCGAGCGGTTTATTGCTCATTGTCCAGGTAAAAAGGTGGATACCAAGGTGAAAATAGGTGACCCTGTACCGCCCACAAGCCCCTTAACCATGGCCTGCCAAGCCAAAAAGGTTATAACAAAGGTAATACCCAAAGAATTTTGCGGTGTGTCCTTTCGTTCCATTGCTACGCCTATTTTTGACAAGAACGCCAATGTGGTGGGCTGTGTGGGTATAGGAATTTCTATGGAACGAGAATCAAAACTGGTGGAAACCTATGATAAGTTTGCAAGGTTGCTAAATATTATAACCGAGCAAACCGAAACCATAGACAAGGGCATGATTAGAATAGTTGAGGATAACGACAAAATAGTGGAGGCCATGTCTAGCACCAAAACTGTTTCCCAAGAAATTCTGGAGCTTTTAAGCGAAATCCAAATTATAGCCTCTACCACTGATATTTTGGCGGTTAATGCCTCTATAGAAGCCGCCCGTGCCGGCACCCAGGGCAAGGGTTTTGCGGTAATTGCGTCTGAGATTAAGGAATTATCCACGCATACAAAAAAAGCCGTAACCACGGTTTCCAAGCTATTACGCAAGATGACCAAAAACGTTGATGAGCTTTCTGAAATAACATCTGAAAACAGTGAATTGCTTCATAGCCAAATTCAAACGCTAACAGACATAAGCCAAGTAATAGACGATATGCAAATTACAGCAGACAGCTACTCAAAATTAATTAACTGATAAAAAAACCTTGACAGAGTGCCTTTCTCCATCAAGGTTTTATACTAATCCTTTACTTCCTCTTTTAAGCCGACTCTCTCCTCGATAATATCCCAAAGGTTTTCTTTTCCCTGTTTTGCAAGGCTTGAAAAGGGCACTATGGTATCCTTATCGGTTAAATTTAAGGCCTTTCTGATAATAGATATGTGTTTGCTCAGGGCACTGCGATTGATTTTATCTGATTTTGTTGCCACAAATATAATATTGTAGCCGTAATGCACCAGCCAATCATACAGCATTTTGTCGTTAGCCGTGGGTGTGTGACGTATATCCAAAAGCATGACTATGGCCTTTAATTCTTGGCGTTTCAGCAGGTATTTTTCTATCATGGCACCCCAAGTTTGGGATAGGCTTTGAGAGGTTTTTGCATAGCCGTAGCCGGGTAAATCCACAAAATACAGCTTGTTTTCCACGTTGTAGAAATTTATGGTTCTGGTTTTGCCGGGGTTTTGGCTGGTACGTGCCAGAGCCTTGCGGTTTACCATAGTATTTATCAATGAGGACTTGCCTACGTTGGAACGACCCACAAAGGCTATTTCAGGCAAGCCGGTTTTGGGATATTGTTCATGTTTTACGGCTACACATTCAAGGTTTACGTTGTTTACGTTCATAAAAACTCCTTAGTTAATTAAAATTGCGGTTGACCGAATATAAAGGTGCGACAGCATTTAAAACTATTTATAACAATTAAAGAGAGGGAACACCCTCTCTTTTCTTTTTGCTATTATTTGATAAAACACTGTTTTTTATAATCACGGGCATTTTTATCTGTTAGGGAACTTGCTTTTACGATGAGAATTTTCAACTGCATGAATTACGGTGGATTCAAAATTACGCTCTATAAGCGTGGTTACACCTTCTATGGTTATACCACCGGGAGAGCAAACCTTGTCAATAAGCTGTTGAGGATGCTCGTTTGACTCCGTCAGCATTTTTGCCGAACCCAAAACCGTTTGAGCAACTATACTCTGAGCCAAGCTTTTATCCATACCCAGCTTCAACGCCGCCTTTGCAAGAGATTCCATAAACAAATAAGCAAAGGCAGGAGCCGAAGACGCAAGTACCGTAAACAGGTGGAAATCAGCCTCATCTATAGCTACTACAGAACCCATGCTCTTAAAAATGCTTACCACCACATCAAGCAATTCTTGCTCTATATGGCCGTTGGCACAATAAGCCGAAACCCCGGCACATACGGAAGCGTTAAGATTGGGCATAAACCGCACAATGGGAATAGGGAAGTCCAAAATGGTTTCAATATCAGTAATGGTTTGACCGGCACAAAGGGATACTACTATGGGCATAGAGGTGCGTAAATCCTGTTTGGTATTTACCAGCACGTTTATCAAGTTTTTGGGTTTAACGGCAATGAAAACAATATTGGAACCTTTTATCAATTCTTCATAACCGGAACAGCTTTTTACGCCGAAAGTGTTCACAGTGTTTTGCATAGCCTGCTTACTTACGTCAAAGACGTTAATACTTACCGGGTCTGCATAGCCGCTACGTACCAGACCGGCGATTATGGCTTTGGCAATGTTTCCGCAACCGATAAATCCATAATTCATTTGTACACTTCCTTATTATTCAAATTAGTTTATTATAATTAATACGGTAACCAAATGCAAGAGTTTTTGTATAGGTGTTTGGCATATAATTTATATTTTTGACATAAAAAACCGGCCTTGAGGAAAACTTTTTTTAAGGAAATTTTTATAAAATAAGCC
>CAYMOU010000124.1:0-5517 GCA_964392115.1 uncultured Defluviitaleaceae bacterium
GGGCAATATCTTTACGGTGTCAAGATATATGTTTAATCCTTCTATTCAAAAATATAAAGCCATGAGTGATAGTGAAGTATTAAACTTAACATTTTGCTAAGTCCGGATTGTTTTTTGCTACAAAAAATATAAGGGCCTACCAAAAACCGGGAGGCCGTTTGATGTCACACCAAAGCCACCGTTCTCCATTAGCAAGCAGAGTCAATGTGGCATTTGTCGGAACCTGCAAAGTCGATTCTGCGGATATAAATGTGCGCTTTGTAACCTCAATATCCCGGGTAAGGGTAATGACATTTTCGGGTATAGTAGCAACACCTGAATGTTTATCGCTTTGTAATGCATAGGCGCTTATAAGTTCGTTTTCATCCTTAACACCTATATAGTAATTAAAATTGCCGTTTACCTGAGGTTTATTTTCGGTAATAACTCCCTGGGCATCAACGCCCGTTCCATGTTCTATATCTCTAGAATACTACTGTTAATTAGGCTGCCGGGGTTGACAATTTTGCCGAAAAGCATTATTTTGCCTTCTTTGGTGGTTATATCGGAGCCTGTTGTCAGAACGGAGACAGTTTTTCCGGTGCTGTTGGTAAGAACGGCATTGGAGCGGATATCCAAACCACCATCATCCGTAACGGTTACAGAGCCGTTATTGGTCATGGCTGCACCGCTAAGAATCACCCGGCCGGTAATTGTAAGGTTGCTTTTGTTTTCCAAGGTTCCGCCGACTATCTTTATCTCTGTTTTAATCGTAACGGGTTTGGTAAACGTGATGTTTTCGTCCTGTATTAAAATAGGGCTTGGAGCGTTAACAACGATCCTGCCGACTCCGCCTTTGCCCAAAGCCGCTTTCAGACCATCCAACTTGGTTACAGTTTCTGTACGAGTGGTGGTGTCATCATTGGGGACGTTTGAAGTGCCGCCACCGCCACCTGTTCCTGTGGTCGTGCCGGGTGTTGTTACTGTGGTGGTTCCCGGTGTAATATCCTTACCGTCTTGGGTTACACCTGTGGCACCGCCTTCTACGGTAACTTTGGTTCCGGTTGTAGTAACAGAGGTGTCGTTTCCATTGACAGTAGCGGCGGTGATAGTTCCCTTACCCTCAATGGACACGCTATCTGCTTTTGAATTGACTGTGGCTACCTTGGAGTCTTTGTCAACTTCAAAAGCTGCACCGACGGCGGATTTCTCTATTAAAACGGTGGAAACAGTTGTTCCCTCAAGAGAAACGGAAGCGCCGGCAGCATTAACAGTTTGTCCTGTGATTGTGGCACCGTTAATAACAACGGGTGTGTCAGTGTCAACCACAACCCGGTTATATTTGCCTTCCAAGATTATGTTGTCGTTACCGTACTCAACATAAATAACTTCCACAAAACAGCCTTCCTCTGTACGTATGCGAAGGCCACCGTCGCCTGTTTTTGCAGCGACTATGCTGCCAACAGAGGATTTGTTCTTGATAACGATAGAGTTTTCACCGTCGCCACGCACAAGCAAACGGCCCGAAACCTTCACATTATCAAGGGTTAAATTGCCGTTTTCAACGCCGTCACCCACTATCAAATCACCCTTAATATTTACGTCTTTAAGGGTCAGATTAGGTACATTGACCATTACATTGCCGTCAGGCAAAGCGGTCACGCCCTCAGCCTTAACATAGGTCTTAATTGCATTGTGCATTACTTGGGCAAATTCTGCCCCGGTTATGTAAGCGGTAGGGTTCAGCTTATCGCCCGAGCCGGACACATAGCCGCCAGAAACCATTGCCGCCAAAGCGGGTTTCGCCCAAGTTCCAATAGCGGCCTTGTCGCTAAACCGGTCAAGAACCGATAAATTGCCCTTTTCAAGCTTTAGTACCTTGTAGAGAGTTGTGAAACATTCCTGTCTGGTAATGGGGCATTGGGCCGCATTATGCCGTCACCGGTCATGGCCTTCATGGCCACAACCTTGGCTATCCACGGCGCAAACCACTCATTTTTGGGTACATCACTAAAGCCCGACAAATCCGAAGCAGTTACTGCTCCAAAGGCAGGTGATATAATGACCGCCATTTCGGCACGGGTCATATTTTGGCCGGGATTAAGCCGGCCGTCCGAGCCTTGAAGCAGCCCTTTTTCAACAGCGGCCTTAAGCGCCGCCGCAGACCAGTCCGTCGGCATATCAGTAAATTCTTGAGAAGATGCGCCCACTCTCAGGGTCAACATCGAAAACGCCATTACCGGTGAGAGTATTAGTGCCAAACATTTTCTCATGTGCAAACCTCCTTTTTTTTGGTAAAGGTATTGCGCCCGGTGGTTAAGCAATACAATCGCCGTTTCCCAATCAAGCGGTTTTTCGCTTAAACCCCTTAAATGGCATACCTAGATGCCGTAACACTATGTAAGTCGCCTGATGCAACAATGATTTATTCTGAAATTAACCTATATTATACTTTGATTTTTTATGATAGTCTACCATAATTCTTTTGATTAATTTAGTTATAGCTTAATAACAATACATTAGCATGACATAATTAACTTATTTTACACATTTTTTGCATCTGTTAATTTATCGGTACTCGAATGGGTGCTATTCTTGGATATTTATTCGCCGCACCTGCTAAGTATTGTAGGGCCTATAGGGTTTGGGCGTAGTTCCCAAAGGTATATCAACCGCCTTGTTTATGCCCAAAAACGTGGTTACCAATGACTTAGGCAATTACCGGTAAAAAGTTTTTTTAACTAAAATAAGGCATGACCTAAACTCACTCCGCAGAGCTTTCTGCCACACCTAAGTATTTCCCACTATCTTAACAAAATCAAAACATCATACATACGCCTCTTAGCCTGACTCATCACAAACATAATAGCCTGCTGTCTGATTAGGGATTTGGCGTACTCCATCATTTCTTTAGCCATGTCTGCGTCTGAAATGCGGCTTTCGGCAGCCTCTAAATTTTCACGATAATTTTGCAGGGCATTTAGGGAACGTTCAAGCCTGTTTTGCTCGCTGCCGATTGAAGCCCTTTGAACGGAAATGCTGTCAATGGACCTTTGTATACTTGTGATTGCCTTACCGGCATTTTCAGCCGTTTTTATATCTAAATTATGTATACCTACTCTCTCTGCTGATACAGTATTGTTTGATATAAGGAATCCCTGCCCGGCGTTTGCACCGGTTTGTATGTATAAATAGTCCTCGTTTGTTGTACCCACTTTGAACGGCGTATCTCTTTTAGACGATATTTCATCGGATGATTTATATGCACAGCCTTGAAAGAGCTTTTTTCTGTTAAATTCCGTGTTATCGAAAACCGAACCTATGGCCTGTGAAAGCTGCTGAAATTCCATGTCCATTTTTGCCCGATCTTGATCAGTAAAACTTCCGTTGGCAGAGGCAACAGAAAGTTCGTACATTCTTTGCAACATACTGTGAACTTCGTTCAAAGCAGCGTCCTTGACCTGTAAAAGCGAAATTCCGTATTCTATATTCTGCTCAGAAGCATCCAGACCACGAATCATGGCTCTGAATTTAGAGGAAATAGCCATACCCGACGGGTCGTCGGCTGCCGAATTAATACGTTTTCCTGTAGACAGTCTAAGCATGGCCCTTTGCATATTTGCATAATTTAGCTTCATATGCCTTAAAGCCGGTGCAAACATATTATCGTTAAGTCTCATAATCTTCATCACATCCTCGAAATAATGTGAGCATGATATAATTATGTATCGGTCAACGTTTATGTAAAGTTAACTAAAAACCGGAATTTTTATGTGTTTATTTTTAAATGTTACACAATAAAAAAGCAATGCACCTATTCGGATACATTGCTTTTTATTAAGTGTAGAAATTATAATTTTATGGGGATAAAGCTTAAATAGTCTTCCAAAGTGCCGTCGTTTAAGCAACATTCAATAATAGATTTACCCAGCGGATGCAACTCCGGTTGTAAATAATCTTGAAGTTCCTTTTTAAAGAAGTCTTTTAATATTTCTGCTCCTTGGTCGTAGCCTTCTTTACCCATTTCCGGCTGACGATAAGTTTTTAACAGAACCTTGGGTATATACATACCGTCGATTTTAAGCCTTGTTAAGGAATAACCCAGCAGAGAACATCTGGATTCTTCCAATTGGTCGGGTTTGAAACGGACACTGCCTCTTCTGGCCAAGTATTCTCTGGCTATCCATTGAGACATAAAGCCTACTTCATAAGCACCGATGTTTTGGTTGGGTATTATGATATAGCGTGTATTTGGTGTGTTTAAAATTTGGTCGAGAAGCATGTTGGCGTGGTGTACCTTTTTACCTGTGGCAAAAGGCCAGTATGAGCCTACGCCTTCGCTTACCATTCCGGCGCCGCTGTCTAAAATACTGGGGTTTGCATGGCCTCTGGGAGCGACAAGTCTCCATAACCATGCCAATGCCGGCGGTAAAATATGGAACAAGCCTAAAATACCATAAGTAGGATTTTCTTTTGTGCAAAGAGGTGTTCTTACGCCAAAGCTGCGAATATCAACCTCAACCGGCTCGCTAACCACGTTGGGCACAAAGGTTCTGGGCATAATAACACGAGGATTAGGGCAGGGTTTGCCGGTTTCTTCGTCCAGGGTATGCTCCCAGATAAGGCAGGTGCCGTCCGGTGTTGCGTCCATATTCAAGAAAATCAACGGTTCTTTGGGATGAATACACATTTTTTCATAGTGAGGGTCTGTGCCGTATTCGGTAATGTGGTTCATACGCAAGAACCAACCTTGCTCACCGTCGGTTACAACCAGTTTTTTGCTGTCTGTGCCTATAGACGGAGGACACATAGCCATGTCGTCCGTTACCGGTCTAAGTTCACTGTTTGCGGTTAAGTCTATATAAGTTTCGTCTTCTGTAACGGTATTTCTGGCAAGTAAAATATGCCCTGAAGCATCTTTATGTATATACTCTGCCATTTCACTTTTACCGCCACCGCTGGCACCCTCATGCATAATGACCAATTCATTATCGTAGGGTGTAATTACTTTTACAGTGGATGCGTGAAGAGTCAGCCAATTTTCTTTTTCGCCTATATCCAAAAGAACGCTGTAAATGCCTTTTTTGGCACTGGGTCCCGGATAGAGATTATATGAAAAAATTTCGTGTACATCTTCTGTTCTGTTATGAACTACTACTTGTCTGCCGTTAAAATGCGTATGTCTGAAAGGCGGTGCCAAATAGACAATAGCTTTGGGCGTAAAACCTTCTCTTATTTCGTCTCTGCCGATAAAGCCTTGCAAATCACCAACGGCCGCCGCAAAGAAACCGGCGTTGTTCGGTGATACAAGAAGGGCTTCATAGCCGTATTCATGGCCGCCTGCCATAAAGGGCACCAGCATTAATTCTTGATTTTTAAGCCATGCATAAGTAAGCTCTTTTAAGTTTTCAAAGCTCTCTCCGTAAAGATCTTCGTATTTGGGTTTGTCTGTAGGAAGATTATCGCCGATGACCATGCAATCGGGGTCACGTCTTCTCATATACATATCTTGATAATTAACCGAAATACCGTTTTTAC
>CAYMOU010000125.1:0-5426 GCA_964392115.1 uncultured Defluviitaleaceae bacterium
CCGGTCATGCCTGTGGTAAATACCAATTCGCCTATAACCGTTCCTTCGGCCCCGAAATGTTTGCCTTTAAACACTTTGCCGTTTTCCAGCACCAAATACAATGTTTTTGCCATTTTATCCTCCTGTATTTTTTTAAAAATTGTTATGGATAAAGCCTTGAGGGAAGCTTTTTGAAGAAAAGTTTCCCTCTATTTTCCTTAAATATATTAATACATACAGTATTTATTAAAAAACAAATCGTTTGATTATATGTGAATACGCCGGACAAGTCAAGAAGCAATCTCCGGTTAATTTTCATAAGTCTTCAAAATGCCTTCAGCTACCTCTCTTTTGGAGATGCGAAGGTTCATTGCTTGTTTTTCCAAATATCTGTGGGCTTCCGGTTCGTTCATGTTAAGATAGGAAATCAGTATACACTTTGCCCTGTCCACTATGCGTATATCTTCGATTTTTTGCATAAGCTTGGAGTTTTCGGCTTTTAACGCACGGATTTTGTTATGTGCGGACTTAGCCAGCATTAATGCGCTCCAAAAAAAATTCTTATTTATGGGTTTGGCAACGGTTATCACGCCGCTTTCGCAGACCACAGCCGAAACTTCTTCGTAATATTCGTGCTTTACAACCAAGATAACTTGACATCTGCCTTTTAGGGCTATATCCCGTGAAAGGTTTTCACCGGATTCGTCCTGCAAGGGAGCGTTTACGATACATAAGTCAAAATCCCGTTCCATAAGCAATCTTCTTGCCATACTGCAAGTTTGCACGGTGGCAATTTTATCACAGGAAACAGACTTTGTCATTTCGGAAAAAAAAGATATACTATTTTCCGACCGAGACACTATTAAAGCACTCTCCATAAAATCGCCACCTTCCGACTAATAAAGCACCACGGATGTTCTGTATGGGAAAAGTTAATTAAAAAAGATTAAAACCTTGGGGAAAACTTTTTCTTCAGAAAAAGTTTTCCCCAAACCCCTTTCAAAAAGACTTTATTATTAAAGTCGAAAAACCGAACGTAAGGGTTTGACTAAAATATTCTATCACAAACCAAAAAGCTGTGCCGGTGTGGTTGCGGACTTTTTCCGCAACCGGTAAATCAAAAAAAATTTGGTCAGGATTACCGGTTTTATAATCGGTAGTAGTAGCAATTTATAAATATTTAAAGTAACGTTCCTTATAAAATTGATTTTTATTTGCATAAGTAGTTAAATCGTTCAATTCTTCTTTTTTTATGGCTATATATTTCAGTCGAATTTCATCATTTAGGGTATCTTTTATAAAGCTGCTGTTTTCAGCCAGGTCTATAGCCTCGTTTAGGCTGTTGGGTAAAGCAATAAGATTGTTTGTAACTTCTTCCGGGGCATTGTACAAATCCAAATCCAATGCCTTGGGCAGAGAAAGTTGATTTTTTATGCCCTCCAAACCGGCGTTGATTATAAGCGCAAAGGCAAGATAGGGGTTTAAGGCAGGGTCGGGAGAACGCAATTCCATACGTGTTTTTTCACCGGATGCGGCAGGTATGCGCACAAGTTGAGAGCGGTTTTGGTGTGACCAAGATACGTATTTCGGGGCTTCACATCTGCCGAATCTTTCGTATGAATTGGCAACCGGGTTTAAAAACAGGGTCATTTCGGCGGTTTTTGAAAGTATGCCGGCTATGAAGTTTTCTGTTACCTCGGAGTTTTTTCCTTGGGTGTCCTTAAAGATGTTAAAGCCGTTTTTTGTAAGGGATAAATTAACGTGTAAACCGCTACCGCTTTTGTTAAGTATGGGCTTGGGCATAAAGGACGCAAAAAGCCCGTTTCTGGAGGCTATTGCCTTGACCACCGATTTAAAAGTCAACAGATTATCCGCACAGGATAAGGCATCGCTAAATTTAAAGTCCACCTCGTTTTGTCCCGGGCCTTGTTCGTGATGGGAAGATTCGGGCTTTAGCCCCATTTCATCCAGGCAAAGGCATATCTCTCTGCGGATATTTTCGCCTTTATCAAGCGGAGCAATATCAAAATAACCGCCGTAATCCAGAGTATCCTCGGTAGGCTCTCCGTTATCGTCGGTTTTAAACAAATAAAACTCACATTCCGCACCTATTTTGCAGACAAAACCCATATCCTCACAGCGTTTGATTATTTTTTTAAGTAGAAGCCGAGTATCGCCCAAAAAGTCCGTTTTATCGGGGTTTTTTATGTCGCAAAAAAACCGCACCACTCGCCCGGGACCGGGTCGCCAGGGTAAAACACACAGGGTTGAAGGGTCCGGATACAGAAAAAGGTCGGACTTGGTTACGTCGGAAAATCCTTTAATTGCAGATGCATCGAAGGATACTCCCTGTTCAAAAGCCAGGGGCAGTTCATCGGGCATTACGGAAATATTCTTTTGTACTCCGAAGGTGTCACAAAAGGCAAGTCTTATAAATTTTACATCGTTTTGACGGACAAACTCCAAGACCTCTTTTTGTGCAGCAGTCATGGGATACCTCCTTTATTTTAAGACCTTTTGGGAGAGAATTTTTTCATTTGTTAAAAGGTTTTACGTTTTTTATGGTTAAACAACGTAAACAGCGGTCGGAGCAGAGCCCCGACCCTACGTTTATTTCATTTATCGGATGGAAGGACCAAACCATACGTCAATTTATCAACGGAATTGCGGCATATTAGAGACGAACTGTGTTGCACGGTCTCATCAATTCTCCGTATACAGCCTTTTATAAGGATTTTTGGCATTGGGTTTCAGGATATAAAAATCACCGTCCAAAATTCGCTTTTTATCTATATTAAAGTGTTGTGAAAATTCGTCAAGATAAACTTGTATATTTTCCAAATCTTCTTTTGTTGCCTTTTCGGCCGTTACTTGAGAAGGCAGGTTTTTGGGCTCTTTTTGGCTTCTGATAAAAATTGTACCGCCGTGCATACCGGTTCCGGTGAAGTTGCCCACAGGCACTTTCTCACTATCCAAACCCAGCACTATAATCAAACCGCCGGCAAGGTATTCACCCAAGAAACTGCCTACCTTACCGCCTACAACGATAACCGGCTTTTTATCCTTGTATTGCTTCATGTGTATGCCTGTTCGATAGCCGGCATCGCCTTTTACGTAAATTTCACCGCCACGCATGGCATAACCCAGAGCGTCCCCGGCGTTGCCGTTAATTATTATTTTTCCGGCGTTCATGGTATCGCCTACGGCGTCTTGAGCGTTGCCGTTAACGACAATGGTTGCGCCGTCCAGATAGGTCCCCAAAGCATTGCCCGGGGTTCCGTTTATGGTAATTGTCTTATTATCCATACCGCTGGCGATAAAACGCTGACCGTAGCAGTCATTAATACAAATCTCGCCGTCGGTGGTACGCAGCATTTGGTTTAATTCCTTAAAATCAAGGCTTAATGCAGAAATATTCACCTGACACCGCCTCCTAACTTAGCAATTCTATCATCTTTGGCAAAAGCCATCAATCCGGGTTTTTCACAAACCAAATCAAAATCTATGCTGTCCAATGGGGTTTTTTCTCGGATTAGGCTTGTGTAAATTCCGGCCTTTTCAATATTTCCTATTAAAATGTAACCGTTTAGCTTATTGTTACCGTAAAAGAGTTTTTTATAGCCCTTGTTTTGCTCGGTATATGTGCCGCCGCTATAGTTTCCGGCGGTGATAATGTGCAGACCGAAAAATCCTATGGCATTCATGGGAATAGCCTTGTCAAAGCTTTCTTCGCCACCTGCCATGTTGGACCCGGCGCATTCTCCTTGCATATATGCATTGGGAAGCAGAGCCATGATTTTGTATTCTCCCGAGGAAATATCAAGGCTTTCCGTGCAATCTCCTGCGGCGTAAATATTTTTGGCTGTTGTTTCGCCTTTGGAATTTACAACTATACCACGGCGAACTTCAGCTATGCCTTGGAGTAGTTGAGTATTTGGTCTTACGCCAACTGCCAAAACCAAAATGTCGAATTCTATTTCATCGCCGTTATTTAAGGTGGCTTTGTTTACGTTAAGGTTGCTTATGCTTTGAGAAAGTTTGAATTCCAAACCATTACTTTCCAAATGGTTTTGGACAACTTCCGCTCCGTCCTTATCCAAAATACTGGAGAGGATTTTGTCTGCCAAGTCCACCACGGTAATGCTTGCTACCCTTTTGGAAATTCCTTCGGCACATTTTAAACCGATAAGACCGGCACCTACAATAAGCACCCTTGCCTTGGGGTTTAAGACTTTTTCCAGGGCATACATATCGTCCATGCTCATAAAGGTGAATTTGTTTTTAACAGTGTCTAGCCCGGTCATTGGCGGTACGAAAGGAGAAGAACCGGTGCCAACAAGCAGTTTGTCATAGGATAATTCCGTGCCGTCGTTCAAAGTCACGCTTTGTTGCTCGGCGTTCATTTTAACAACTTTTTTGGATGTTATAAGCTTGCAATTGTTGTCGGAGTAAAAATCATTATTCCGATATTTCATGGACTCTTCCGTGGATTTGCCCAAAAGATAATAAGAAATCAGCGGCCTTGAGTATGTATGATAAGCTTCGTCGGTAATAATGGTTATTTCGCTTTCTTTATCCAAACGGCGTATACCCTCAACAGCACCTATTCCGGCGGCAGAGTTGCCGATAATCACATATTTCATGAATTTCACCCTCTCTCCTCGAATACTATGGCGGCGTTAGGGCAGCCTTTAACACAGGCAGGCTGACCGGTGGTAGATTTTAAACAAAGTTCGCATTTTTGCACGGCACCGTCATCTGAGGGCGAAACCGCTCCGTAGGGACAGCTTAAAATACAGGTATAACAGCCTATACATTTGTTTTTGTCTATGGTAATTACGCCGTCATTTATGCTTAAAGCACCGGTTATACAGGCTTTTACGCAAAGGGCATCATCGCAGTGGCGGCAGGATACGGCAAAGCTGATACCGGCCTTCTCTTCTATACGAATTTTGGGATTAATTTTTATATCTTTTAAGGCTCGGGACATATCCGATTGGTTTGTACCGGCGAATGCACAGTAATATTCACACAGCCGACAGCCCAAGCACCACTGTTCGTTAACATATACTCGTTTCATATAATCACCTGTTTGATAAAACCTTGGGAAACTTATTAAAGTTTCCCGAACCCTAAATATTTGTGATACCTGAGGGCTTTAAGGTTTTAAAATATTTTGATTATTCGCCGGCGTGTTTAATGCCGAGGATTTCAAGTTCTTTTTCGTTGAGACCTACGCCACGTAACATAAGGCGGTTGCCTTTAAGGCTTTCGATAGAGTTAATACCCATACCGCCCATCATTTCTTTAATTTCGTGTTCCCAAGCGGTAAGCAGGTTTACAAGGCGTTTGTAGCCTATATTGGGATTAAGGCGTTTTGTAAGCTCCGGAATTTGGGTAGCTATACCCCAGTTGCATTTTCCGCCGTGGCAGCTTCTGCAAAGGTG
>CAYMOU010000126.1:0-5287 GCA_964392115.1 uncultured Defluviitaleaceae bacterium
GAGCGCCAGATTGTGGCTCTGGAGGCCGTGGGTTCGAGTCCCATTATCCACCCGCTAACTAAAATGTTGTTACATACACAAATACAATTTAATATGGGTCACTAGCTCAGTTGGTAGAGCACTGGACTTTTAATCCAGGTGTCCCGGGTTCGAGCCCCGGGTGACTCACATGACCTAAGTCTTGCAACTTGAATTTCAAATTGCAAGGCTTTTTTGCACATTCTGCACATAATGTCGCTTAGGGTGATGTATGGGTAAACTTTATGAAATTATTCTCAGGATATTCTACTCATTTGTAGGGTACTTTATGTTTGTCACCTCAACAGATAATCTCTTTTGGGGCGGTATGTTCTTATATTCAATGGGAATGCTCCTGGACTTCTGCACCTCTTTCAAGGCATCTGCAAAGGCCGGTTGGAAAGTCTTTTTCGTGATTGTTGTGGGTATACTGGTAAATCTGAGTGTAATTACTTTTTCGATTATCGGTTGGACAAAGACGATTAATATGAATAGCTATGGATGGTTATTTTATGCGCTTATTATCATAATTCAATATAATCTGCTTTTTTACATAGGTAGTTTCTTTGTTTACATTATCAAGTATTACAGGGCCAATTCATATACATATAATAAACGGGAATGGTTTCGGTTTACAGATAATTCAATAAACAGGAACCAAGGCCCCAAAAGGTGATATTATGAGTTATTTATTCTCAGGATATTCTACTCATTTGTAGGGTACTTTATGTTTGTCACCTCAACAGATAATCTCTTTTGGGGCGGTATGTTCTTATATTCAATGGGAATGCTCCTGGACTTCTGCACCTCTTTCAAGGCATCTGCAAAGGCCGGTTGGAAAGTCTTTTTCGTGATTGTTGTGGGTATACTGGTAAATCTGAGTGTAATTACTTTTTCGATTATCGGTTGGACAAAGACGATTAATATGAATAGCTATGGATGGTTATTTTATGCGCTTATTATCATAATTCAATATAATCTGCTTTTTTACATAGGTAGTTTCTTTGTTTACATTATCAAGTATTACAGGGCCAATTCATATACATATAATAAACGGGAATGGTTTCGGTTTACAGATAATTCAATAAACAGGAACCAAGGCCCCAAAAGGTGATATTATGAGTTATTTATTCTATCCATTCATTACGGTAGCTATAGGAACGGTTATAGGGTCAATTTGTTATGCCAATGTAGTTATAAAAGGCAGTAGGAATAAAACCGGTTCGGAATTTATTGACTTATCAAACTCCCAAGACCTATTTAACGACTACAATACAAAGCTGTCTGCATTTAAGGCTACAAATTCTTCTCCGCCTATAACAGAGGTGCCTTTTTCCACCGAAGGCCTAAACTTGGAAGTTGTAAACCGCTTTAGCCCCGACCTTTTTTACGAAGTTGATAGGATTGAGTTTTGTGACTAAAGAAGTATTTATGGAAAAAGTATGGTCTGTGGTAGAAAAAGTGTCCCGGATGATAATAGCCGAGGACAGCACCGCATTGTCATTAAAAGGCGATGTATGCCACAGTCTGTTTCAAAGTTACGAGGCCATCAAGGCAAATTGCAAGTCCAATTATTTTAAATATTATGATGCTTTGTTGGACCATCACAAAATAGCCTCCTGTGTAGCCGGGGCAGTGTTGAAATGCCGACCTATAGAATTCAGGGACGATGATTGTCGTCATAAGCGAATAGTATTCATGGCTAATGAATTTTTGGCTGTTATGAGTGCTTTAGTCATTATGCGGTTTTTTAACGCTTATGAGGCCAAGCAAGACATTGACCTTAAAAGCGAATTGTACAAGTTCCCGGACGTTGATATTTCCAAAGACAAGCCAAGTTATTTGGTTTGGCTTTGTATTGCTTTAAGCGAATATAAAGACGAAGATAATAAATTTAATATACTGCTGTTTTCCAATTTGTTATTTTTAATTGAACAATACTCTCTACTAAAACCCTAAGCTCTGCGTCCATGAAGCGCAGGCTTTTTTTATACAAAAATTAACAAAAGTATAATTGCACTCCACAGGTGATACTGATATAATAAGCGTAGAAACGGTAATATCCATATATTTGAAAGTGTCGACTATTAAAACAGTAAAGCGCAGAAAGGAGAGATGTTATTAATGGTAAACTTTTTCGACAAAACCAAAGAAGCCACAGCTTCCGAACTGAAAGTAAATATCAATACGGGAATAAGTGAATCCGAAGTATCATCGTTGATACTCAAGTACGGTGAAAATAGATTAAGCGAAAAGAAAGGCAAGACCATACTACAGCTTTTTTTTGAGCAGTTTAAGGATTTTTTGCTGTTAATTTTGGTATTAGCGGCTTTGGTGTCCATTGCACTTTCTCATGTGTTGGATGGGCTTATAATTTTGGCGGTAGTAATCCTTAATGCCGTAATAGGCGTGGTTCAGGAGAATAAGGCCGGAAACGCCTTAAAGGCTCTGAAAGAAATGTCTAGTCCTATGGCAAAGGTTTTGCGGGACGGAAATTTAGTTAAGATAAGTTCCAACCTACTTGTACCCGGCGACGTAGTTATTTTGGAGGCCGGGGACTACGTACCGGCGGATGTTAGGCTGGTAGAGAGTGCCAATTTAAAAATAGACGAATCCGCACTTACCGGGGAATCCGTTCCCGTAGAAAAGGATGCAGAGTTGCTTCTTTCGGCAAACACTCCCTTGGCTGACAGAATAAACTGTGGCTACATGGGCACTGTGGTTACCTACGGTCGAGGAAAGGCCATAGTAACCGGAACCGGCATGAACACCCAAATGGGCAGCATAGCCACCATGTTAAACGAAACCCAAGAAGAAACCACCCATTTGCAAAAGAAGCTTAATCAATTGGGCAAAAGCCTGGGTATAATCTGTATAGTAATTTGCGTGGTAATTTTCGGTTTGGGTATGTGGCGAAATATGCCCTTTTTAGATGTATTTATGACCTCCGTATCCCTTGCGGTAGCGGCTATACCCGAGGGCTTGACCGTAGTTGTAACCGTAATCCTTGCCTTGGGTATGCACGCCATGGTTCGAAACAACGCCATAGTGAAAAAACTCAGCGCCGTAGAAACTCTGGGTTCCACTACGGTCATTTGCTCCGACAAAACCGGCACCTTGACCCAAAATAAGATGACCGTGGTTAATTTATACGACACAGACGAGGTTTACCGTGTATCAGGCACGGGCTACAGCCCCACAGGTGCAATTTTCAAGGATAACGAAGAATGTGACAGGGCAAAGTTCAATAAAAACGTAGAGCGCCTTCTGGAGGGTGCAGTGCTGTGTTCAGATGCAAGCTACAACCCTCAAGATGAACAGGTAATAGGCGACCCCACCGAGGCGGCGCTGGTAGTACTGGGTTACAAGGTGGGTTTTTTAAAGGATATATTAAACGCAAAATACCCACGCATAGGCGAGATTCCATTTGATTCCGACAGAAAGTTAATGTCTACCTTTCACAGGAAGAACGACGGTATTACCATGTACACAAAGGGTGCACCGGACCAAGTTTTAAACCGCTGTACTTTTATCTACAAAAACGGCTTTATTACCCCTATGACCCAGGCTGACAGAGCCGGCATAATTCAAACCAACGAGGAATTTGCAAAAAAAGCCCTGCGTGTTTTGGCGCTTGCCTTTAAGGAAGCTTCGAATACAAACGATACCGAAGACGAATTGGTATTTATCGGGCTTATGGCTATGATAGACCCTCCGAGAGAAGAAGCGAAAAAGGCAATTGCGATCTGCAAAAAGGCCGGCATAGCCGTTAAAATGATAACAGGCGACCATCTTGTTACAGCCACAGCCATAGGCCGAGAATTAGGCATTTTAACCGACTCGGAAGTAGGTATGGACGGCAACCAAATAGACAGCTTAAACGACGAGCAGCTTACGGAAAAAATGCGCACAACCAATGTCTATGCAAGGGTATCCCCGGAGCATAAGGTTAGGTTGGTCAGGGCTTTAAAATCAAGCGGAGAAGTAGCCGCTATGACAGGCGACGGCGTAAATGATGCCCCATCCTTAAAAATTTCCGACATAGGCGTTGCCATGGGTATCACCGGCACGGAAGTGTCCAAAGAAGCGGCGGACATGATACTTACCGACGATAACTTTGCCAGCATAGTCAAGGCGGTGGAACAGGGGCGTACCATCTACAACAATATACGCAAAGTTGTGGGTTACCTGCTGTCCTGTAACATCGGCGAAATCCTTGTAATTTTTGTTTCCATGTTGGCAGGGCTGCCCATGCCACTTGTACCCATACAGTTGCTTTCCGTCAACCTTATAACCGACGCCTTCCCGGCCTTTGCCTTGGGCATGGAGGCCAAAGAACCCAACGTTATGGATTTACCGCCCCGTGACCCCAAAGAGGCCGTGGTAAACAGGCGTATGCAACTCTCCGTAACCATACAGTCTCTTGCTCTGGCAGCAGGAACCCTGGGCTCCTTTATTTACGCTTACTACAACTATAAACAGGCCGACTTGGCAACCACAGCCTGTTTTATCACCCTTGTTTTGGGTGAATTGTTACGTGCATATTCCGCACGCTCCGAATATGTATCCCTGTTTAAAATGAAACCCTTCGAAAATCGTTTCCTAAACAGCTCGGTTTTCCTGTCACTGGTATTTTTATTTTTGGTGGTGTATACTCCTTTCCTTAATCCCATTTTCCATACACTTCCACTGGACTTGATGCAGCTGGGCATAGCCGTACTTTTCGCCTTGATACCCATGTTGGGCGGCGAATTGGCAAAGATGATTAAATAAGATTTAGCTTAAATGTAAGGGAGAAAACATTTTTCAAAGATTGAAAAGGTTTTCTCCCTTTTTTTTACTCAAACTCGGTTTTCCTTTTTTTATTCCGGTTACCCCAAGCGAATGTTGTTGACAAAAAAATCAATGAATGCTAATATAAATAGCAGTTTATTTTTGTAAGTTACGCAGTGACAGCCATTGCAAGCAAGTATTTAAGCCGGTTTTCCGAAACTTTGCCGGAAAGCTTACATTATATAAAACCCATCAGGCGGTTCTTTTGGGACCGGCCTTATTTATGTTTTTCTGCATCCTTAGCTCAGTGGATAGAGCGTTCGGCTCCGGACCGAAAGGCCGCAGGTTCGATTCCTGTAGGGTGCATCAAGGTTGACACATATTTTGCTAAAATATTACTGAATATTTATAAATATTATTTAAAAATGTTGACAGACAATATTTTTTATGTTATTATCAACCATGTTTAATATTAGTTTTATTTTTTAGGAGGATT
>CAYMOU010000127.1:0-5174 GCA_964392115.1 uncultured Defluviitaleaceae bacterium
TAATTATGTCTATTACAGCGATTATGCCCGACAGTATACCGATACATTTAACAGTCAATACGATGAATATGTAAATTCCTCAGACAAAGAAGTTAGTCCTGAAATAAAACAGGAATACTACAATAAAAATCTGGATAAGAAGTTAATGTTTGAGCTTGATAAAGAGCTAATGCAAAACATTGTTAAGTTTTATGATGGCTACATCGAGTAGTTACCATTCTTAAATGATATATAGGCCCCAAGGACGGTTCGCTGTTTGCAGCTTACCGTCCTTTTTTTGCAACTTAGTTGCTCCATATTACAGCATACTGTTACCCCTATTGCTTTCAGCGGCATCAGACAATATACTGCTTTTAGAAAGGGGAATTAGGCTATGAATAAAATTATACAAGTCTCAAACCTTGAAAAAAATTATGGAAGCTTAGCCGCCGTGAAAGGCATCAGTTTCTATGTTGAGCAGGGAAAGTTGTTTTCTTTTCTGGGCCCCAACGGAGCGGGGAAATCTACCACCATCGACATCCTTTGCACACTCATGGATCCAAGCGGTGGCGATGTAACCATAGGCGGACTTGACCTACGCCATAACAGTGAGGCAATACGGCAAATGATTGGCGTGGTGTTTCAAGACAGTGTATTGGACGAATTACTTACCGTCAGAGAAAACCTGACCATTCGGGCAGGACTTTACACATCAGATAAAACAAAGATAAAAAACGCAGTATATGAAGCAGCAGGGGCAGCGGAACTGGGAGAATTTATCGACCGGCCATATGGTAAACTCTCAGGAGGCCAGCGTCGCAGGGCGGATATTGCAAGGGCGCTGATTAACACGCCTAAAATACTTTTCCTTGACGAGCCCACCACAGGTCTTGACCCTCAAACCCGAAAAAGCATATGGAACACAATCAGACAGCTTCAATTGAAAACAGGCATGACCATTTTCCTGACCACTCACTACATGGAGGAAGCTGCCGAATCTGATTATGTGATTGTCATAGACCATGGAAAGATAGCTGCAAAAGGTACGCCGACCGAACTCAAAAATAGGTATGCCGCTGATATGCTAAGACTTACTGTTTCGGATGAAACCGCTCTGGGACAGGTCATGCAGGAGTTGTCGCTGGACTATATAGCGGTGGCAGGAGAATTTGTTGTCCGGCTCACAGACACCTTGTCCGCCATACCCATATTGGAAAGATGTAGGCGCTATATCAGTAGCTTTCAGGTTTTACAAGGTACAATGGACGACGCCTTTATTGGAATTACCGGGAAGGAGTTCAGACAATGAACGTTTTTATGACACGTAACTTGAAATTATTCTTTCGTGACAAAAGCGCAGTATTCTTTTCACTGCTGGCCATTTTCATCATTATTGCGCTTTATACCGTGTTTTTAGGAGATGTATGGCTCACCGAGGATATGAAAGGGATTCAAAACCCCGATGTTTTAATGAATAGTTGGCTTGTTTCAGGGCTTCTCGCCGTGGCTTCGGTAACGACAACAATGGGTGCGTTTGGCGTTATGATCGATGATAAGGTAAAAAAGATTTACAAGGATTTCAATGCTTCGCCCATCAAGAGAAGCGCCATAACAGGCGGATATATAGGAAGTGCGTTTTTAATTGGTGTTATTATGTCGCTGATAACCGTTATAATCGCTGAAATTTACATTGTATGCAGCGGTGGCGACCTACTCAGCATTGGCGCCGGAATAAAGGTTTTCCTGTTGGTGCTTTTTACAACAATGACAAATACTTCTCTGGTTTGCTTTATCGTGTCATTTTTCAAGAGCCATAGCGCATTCAGCACAGCGACTACCATTATTGGCACGTTAATCGGATTTTTAACCGGCATTTATCTCCCGATTGGAGCGTTACCGGAAGCGGTGCAAACAGTTATCAAAGTGTTCCCCGTATCTCATGCGGCTTCGCTCTTTCGCCAAGTACTGATGGAAGCGCCTATGCAGGCATCATTTGACGGAATACCGGTTAATTATTTAAATGATTTCAAGGAATATATGGGCGTTACATTCAACTTTGGTGGGTCTGAGGTAACGCCGGTTGTCAGCATTATTATTTTAATCGGTACAGCGATCTTGTTTTATGGCCTTTCCCTTCTTAATATGTCAAGAAAAAGCAGATGATGGTAAACGTCGATTACGAGCAAACCATGCTTCGCCTTTGTCTTTGTGTGACAAAGGCATTTTTCATTTGTCCGGAAAGGCTTGCAGATTCATTGAGGACTTTGATGTTCGTAACATTACTGTGGGTTTTGATGTGCTTAGGCTTTGCAATAAAATAACTCCGGTCAAAACAGTAATAATTCTTTCATTGATTTTTACGGTAAAAATGGTATGCTTATATAAAAAGCTCGTAGAATGGAGAGTTAGGCTTTGTAACAGGCAAATAAATCTAATCATGCGGTAGTTGTTGTTGCGGAGGGTTTTTATAATTAACGGAGGTGTTGTGGATTGGAAAAATTTATTGCCCTTCTTCGTGGTATAAATATAAGCGGTAGAAACAAAGTATCAATGCCCTTATTAAAAGCAGCGTTTGAAGATGTTGGATTTTTAGATGTCAGTACCTATATCAACAGCGGAAATGTTATTTTCACAAGTAATAAAAGCAATAAAAACGAACTAATCAATCTATGTAGGACGATTATTGAAGAAAGATTTATGTTGAATATTCCTGTGGCAATCATATCAGCAAAAGATTTATCAGAAGCCTTAGCTAATGCACCCGAATGGTGGGATGTAGATAAGGAAGCGATCAATCAGGCTATTTTTCTAATTGAACCGGTTACTGTTGAGGAAATATTTGAGGCAGTCGGAGAAGCAAAACCGGAATATGAGCAGGTTGGCCGCTATAAAAATGTTATTTTTTGGTCTGCGGCAAGATCAACTTTATCAAAAACAAGATGGTATAAAATTGCCGGTTCTTCAGTGAACAGCAAGGTAACAATCCGAAATGCCAATACTGCAAAAAAATTACTGTTTCTATCAAATGTATAGCCCTTACTTTTACCAATTAAAGTGATTAAAACGAATCTCGAAGTCGAAAGGAGCCACCTTATGATAAAAGGTGATAAAATAGAGTTGATTCCTGCTGCTACGTTAGATGACAGACAAAAAGCGTATGAGTGGTGTTTTCATTCCGAAACCACGAAATCCCATTCAGGGCCGCCTGATTATCCCGAAAACCCAATTTTAACTTATGATGAATTTTGCGATAAGGGTTATGAAGAGTATTATTTTACCGGGGCTAAACCGGAGGACGGCAGAGGATTCTTTATCGTAGCAGGCGGAGAGCCTGTGGGATTTATCAGTTACTCGTCTTTCCATCTAAAACCGGCTATTGCGGAATTGGATATTTGGATGAACTGCGAGGCCAATTGCGGAAAAGGGTTCGGTGTAGATGCCATTATATCGCTTGGAGATTTTCTACATAATACAATGAATATTCGGGAACTGATCATGGCACCGTCAAGCAAAAATTCAAGGGCAATTAAATCATATGAAAAAGCCGGGTTCAAGAAATCCGAAAAAGCAATGAGCGATTTTTTATTGGATGAATATGTATCTCTCTATGGAGATGGGGATTATGGAACAGATGGAACTGCTCTTTTGGTAAAGCGGTTTGATAAATAATAAATATGCAATAGTTTAAGATTAGAAGTCTGTAAGGAGGAGCAATGATAACCAACAAATATATCAATCGTGCAATAGACTATATTTTAAATCATATCAACGAAGATATATACGTTGATGAAATTGCTTCTCATTGCAATTTTTCAAGATACTACTTTTCTAGAATGTTCAAAATGGAAACCGGGGAAAGTATTTATGAGTTTATCAAGCGAGTGAAAATGGAGCAAAGCGCATTTCGCTTGAAGGTTGTGAAAAACAGAAGTATAACGGAAATCGGCTGTGATTATGGTTACAGTTCATCCAACTACAGTTCTGCTTTTAATAAACATCACAAACTCTCTCCCATAGAATTTCGCCGTAGTATTATGCAAAAATCCTTAATCAACCCCGTATTTAACGATGCTACCGAAGGTTTAGAGACATTTGAGGCGTGCAACAAAAAAGTCTCCATAGAATTTCATGAACATTATCCTGTTATTTTCGAGCGGTATAAAGGAAGTTATGGTGACTTATCCGTTCATTGGAGAACGTTTCAAGAAAAATACAGAGAATATATTACGGAGAAAACCCTACTTTTTGAGCGTACCTATGATGACCCAACCATTACCCATATAGACGAATGTCTTTACGACATCTGCATGACTGCTCCGGAAGGCTGCAAACTTGAAAATACCTATGTGCTAAAAGGTGGAAAGTTTGCTGTTTATCACTTTAAAGGTTTTGTAAAGCAGCTATACACTGCCTACCAAAGCCTGTTCAATGTGTGGCTGCCAAATAGCAACTGCGAAATTGACGACCGCTACGGTTTTGATATTTATAGAAAGATAGATTGTGATTCCATGCATATGGAAATTGATTTCTGTATCCCAATTAAATAAAGCACAAAAACAGAAGTATTTTTTGTTTCATTCCATTATCCTATTAGCTATAGGAGGAAATGAAATGAACTTAGAGCGTATTCAAAACAACAAAGTAAAGACAATTCTGCAATTTTCTATTCCGTCAATAATTGCGATGGTGCTGACCTCATTCATTACTATTGCCGATGGTTTTTTTATCGGTAACTATGTGGGATCAGAGGGTCTTGCCGCAGTTAATTTAGGGCTTCCGATTGTCTATTTATTCCTTGCTGTAGGGCTTATGGTGTCGGTAGGCGGTGTGGCAATCGCCGGAATGGCGCTTGGCGGTGGAGATGTCAAAAAATGCAACAGTGTTTTTAACCAGACTATGTGTACAGCCGTGGTTTCGACAATCCTGCTTAGTAGCATCATGTGGTTCTGCTTCGACCCCATCCTCAATATCTTACATGCAGATTTGCAAGTAGCAGAATTTTTCAAGGCGTATTACGGCGTCATGCTTTTGGTGCTTCCAATTTTAGTGATAAATGCATCATTCGGAATGTTTATCAGAGGAGAGGGAAAGCCGGAGTTTTTTATGCAGGTGAACATAGTAAATGTACTGCTCAATATTCTGCTTGATTATCTGTTTGTCCGTTGGTTCGGCTGGGGTGTAACGGGTGTTGCTGT
>CAYMOU010000128.1:0-5040 GCA_964392115.1 uncultured Defluviitaleaceae bacterium
AAATAATTTCATGCATATCGTGCGATTAAATCAGCAATATCTATTGTTGAAGGAGTTTTTTTCTTACTATATATAATCCTATATAATCTCCTTCATTTAGTCACAACGGTTCTTTTAAGAAGTATTAAACTTTTGCCTCTTTATTCGGTGAATTAACTTTCTTAAACTAATTATGAAATTATCAAATCTAAATTCCAATACCCGGAAACCGGATTCTCCGACCGTTTCTTAGTATTAGGAGAAAAACATTTAAAAGGAGTATCATTAAAATGGACAAAAAAGCTATCATTGCTAAATATGGCCGTGACGAACACGACACAGGTTCACCCGAAGTACAAGTTGCACTGTTAACCGCACGCATCAATCACCTTACCGAGCATCTTAAAATCCACAAAAAAGACCACCACTCCAGAAGAGGACTTTTAATGATGGTAGGTCAACGTAAAGGTTTAATCAACTACATCAAAGCTAAAGACGTAGTAAAATACCGTGAACTGATAGCCGATTTGGGAATCAGAAAATAATCCATAAACCGAGTCAAAACGCACCATTGCCTAGCTGTGGTGCGTTAGATTTATGTATGATTTTTAAATATAGTAAAAATGGTAAATAATAGTGTTATCATGTTTTAATACAGGGCAATAAAACTCAAAGTATAAAGATTGAACGTCTTGGTATTTTGACTGTACTACAAAAGAATATACAGGCAAAGGAGCAGTATATGTTTAAAACCTATACAATGGATTTGGCAGGTCGTGACTTCACCGTAGAAATCGGTCGTGTTGCTGAACTGGCAAATGGTGCGGCTATTGTTCGCTACTGTGACACTGTGGTGTTGGTAACGGCAACGGCTTCTTCAAAACCTCGCACCGGAATAGATTATTTTCCTCTGAGCGTAGATTATGAAGAAAAATTATATGCGGTGGGCAAAATCCCCGGGGGATTTATCCGCAGAGAAGGGAAACCCACTGAAAAGGCCGTACTTACTTCAAGATTAATAGACAGACCCATCAGACCCTTATTCCCAAAAGATTATCGCAACGATGTAGCCGTGGTTGCTACCGTTCTTTCTGTGGACCAAGATTGCAGCCCGGAAGTAGCCGCAATGATAGGCTCATCATTGGTACTTGCTATTTCCGACATTCCTTTTAAAGGGCCTACTGCGGCTGTAAACGTAGGTATGGTAGACGACAAATTCGTCATCAACCCTACAGCGGAAGAACGTGAAAAATCAAAATTAAGCTTGACTGTGGCTTCAACATCCGAAAAGGTAATGATGATAGAAGCAGGCGCAGACGAATTGACCAATGAACAAATGTTTAACGCAATTATGTTTGCACATGAACAAAACAAAAAAATTATTGAATTTATCAATAAAATTGTTGCAGAAGTAGGATTGGCAAAATCCGGCTACGAAGAAGCCGCCGTACCTTACGATTTATATAACCAAGTAACCGAATATATAACTCAACCTCGTATGGAAGAAGCCGTATTCACCGACAAAAAACAAGAACGTGACTTAAAAATGCGTGAGCTGACCGAAGATGTAATGACTAATCTTCTTCCTAAATTGGCTCAAAGCGAAGAAGCTGATTACGAACAATTAATAAACGATGCAATTTACAAGTTCGAAAAGGAAACCGTCCGCAAAATGATTTTGCGTGACAACAAGAGACCGGACGGCAGAGGTATGGACGAAATTCGTCAGCTTCAATCCGAAATAGATATTTTACCCAGAACTCACGGCTCTGCTTTGTTTAAACGTGGCCAAACCCAAGTATTGACCATTACTACCTTAGGCTCTATGGGCGAAGTGCAAAAATTGGACGGCTTGGATATTTTGGAAGAAACCAAACGCTATATGCACCACTACAACTTCCCCAGCTATTCTGTAGGCGAAACCAGACCCTCCAGAGGCCCGGGTCGTCGTGAAATCGGTCACGGTGCCTTGGCAGAACGTGCATTGTTGCCTGTTATTCCTTCCGAAGAAGAGTTTCCCTATGCAATCCGCTTGGTTTCCGAAGTATTAAGCTCCAACGGCTCTACTTCTCAAGCCAGCGTATGTGCCAGCTCTCTTTCCTTAATGGCTGCCGGCGTACCCATTAAACGCCATGTTGCAGGTATTTCCGTAGGTCTTGTTACAGGCGAAACCGATCAAGACTTTGTTTTGTTAACCGACATTCAAGGCCTTGAAGACTTCTTTGGAGACATGGACTTTAAAGTAGCCGGAACCGAAGAGGGCATTACCGCTATTCAAATGGATATTAAAATTGACGGTTTAACACCCGAAATTATTAAACAATCACTTGAACAAACCTACACAGCCAGATTGCATATTTTAAGGGATATTATGGCAAAATCCATAGCCGCTCCCAAAGAGCAAATTTCTTCATATGCGCCGAAAATCTCTCTTGTTATCATTAACCCTGAAAAAATGTCCGAGGTTATCGGTGCCAGAGGCAAGGTTATCAAACGCATTATGGAAGAATCCGGCGTTGATAAAATTGACACCGAAGACGACGGTAAGATTTTTGTATCGGGTGTAGATGAGAAAAAAGTTCAAAAAGCAGTTGATATGATTAATGCCATAGTACACGAGCCTCTACCCGGTGCAATTTATTCAGGCAGAGTTACCAGAATAATGACATTCGGTTGCTTTGTGGAAATCGCTCCCGAAAAAGAAGGGCTTGTTCGCATTTCTCAATTGGCAAACGAGCGCATCAAACAGGTGGAAGATGTTGTTAAAGTGGGCGATGTAATAACCGTAAAGGTTCTTGAAGTGGACTCTCAAGGCAGAGTTAATCTTTCTCGCAAAGCCTTGCTTAATCAAAAAAACTAAACCAA
This sequence comes from uncultured Defluviitaleaceae bacterium, assembly GCA_964392115.1. Taxonomy (GTDB): domain Bacteria; phylum Bacillota; class Clostridia; order Lachnospirales; family WRBF01; genus CAYXWM01. The sequence continues at coordinate 2,845 of CAYMOU010000128.1, forward strand.
ACATAAAATAACCCCAAAAATTTATTCTCTGAAACCCACAATTGTGGGTTTCTTAAATCAAGGGGATATTTTTTTGTATATACGAGGGACAAAAAGTCCCTTATGTTTTTTTATAGTTTACAAATATTATAGCTTTTATTAACCGGACAAATGATATAGAATTGATTAAGCTTACATAAGTCTATAGTCAAATGCTAGTTAAAGAGTAACAAAAGCGTCTATTCGCAGTGGTGAGCGACCGGTGGTTTTCCTTGAAAAACACATGAGCGAACCGTTTACGAAGAATAGCTTTTGTTACTATTCCTTGTTCATTTGACTATAAATCTCTATATTTAAAGAATTTGTATCAGAAAGAAGGAAGCTATGTATAAAATAGTACAACTGTCTAACGGCGTAAGAGTCGTTATGGAAAAAATACCCTACTTGCGTTCCATAGCCTTCGGCTTATGGGTCAAAAGCGGATCGAGAAACGAAAATAAGCATAATAACGGGATTTCCCATTTTATAGAGCATATGTTGTTTAAAGGCACAAAAAAACGCAGCGCAAAAGATATAGCGGACGAAATGGACGCCATAGGCGGTCAAATCAATGCTTACACCTCAAAAGAATATACCTGCTACTACACAAGAACCTTAGACACTCATTTGCCCATAGCAATCGACGTATTGGCGGATATGTTCTTCAATTCTTTGTTTGAGAGTACGGAAATCGAAAAGGAACTAAACGTAATCCTTGAAGAAATCAATATGTATGAAGATACTCCCGAAGAACTGGTTCATGATTTGATGCATTACAATATCTGGTCCGACGATACTTTGGGATTTTCTATTTTGGGAACAGAAAACAGCATAAAATCACTGGATAACAAAACCTTTAAAAAATATCACAAAGAAGCGTATTCTCCCGAAAACACCGTAATTTCCGTAGCCGGCAATTTCGATGAATCGGAAATTATTGAAATTATAGAGAAATATTTCGGAAGTTATACCGGCGACAACAGCCAAAAACAAATTATTACTCCTCCAAAATACCATGCATCCCTAGCCACTAAAGATAAAGACATAGAGCAAATCCATATGGTTATGGGTTTTCCAAGCATAGCCCTGGGTTCGGAAGAAACCTATGCCATGGTCATTTTGAACACTGTTTTAGGCGGCGGTATGAGCTCTCGTTTGTTCCAAACCATAAGAGAAGAACACGGACTGGTTTATTCCATATATTCTTATAACTCAAGCTATTCCGATACAGGTCTGTTTTCTGTCTACGCAGGGCTGAACCCAAACCAAACCGACAGGGTTTTCGGCCTAATCACACAAGAAATAAAACGCCTGTTTACAGATAAAATCACCGATACCCAACTATTCAATACCAAAGAACAAATAAAAAGCAATTATCTGCTAAGTCTTGAAAGCTCCGCTTCAAGAATGAATTCCATCGGAAAAAATATGCTCATGTTAAACAGAATAATTTCTCCCGAAGAACTTATAGAAAAAATAGATTACGTGTCCAAAGAAAAAATTTACGACCTGGCAGAAAAAATATTTAATTTCGACAATTTAAGCCTTACGGCTGTAGGTAATTTGGACGGAATCAATTTTAAGGATATGGTTAAAAATGTGTGACACATTACGTATAGTCCGTTGCGAGGACGCCGGTGACTTGCCGCTTCCTCAATACATGACCAAGCAAGCCGCCGGTATGGATTTGTATGCCAACGTTCATGAGCCTACAGCCATACAACCCGGTGATTATAAACTTATACCCACAGGAATAAAAATTGCCCTGCCGGACAATTTCGAAGGCCAAATTCGACCCAGAAGCGGACTTGCCTTAAAACACGGGCTTACCATGCTTAATTCTCCCGGCACCATAGATGCGGATTACCGAGGTGAGATTAAGGTTATACTCCTTAATCTGGGAAAAGAAACCTTTACCGTGGAACGAGGTATGAGAATTGCTCAGTTGGTTATATCTAAGGTATATCAACTTGAACTTTCCGAAGTTAATCGACTGGACGAAACCCAACGCAACGACGGTGGCTTTGGGCATACTAAAATATAACAATAACTTTCCGTATAAAAATTCACTATATTAAAGTCTTTTTGAAGGGAGTTTGAGGGAAACTTTTTCTTCAGAAAATGTTTCCCTCAAGGTCTTATAATACAAACAATCGGGTGATAGTATGGACTTTAGCC
>CAYMOU010000129.1:0-5007 GCA_964392115.1 uncultured Defluviitaleaceae bacterium
TCTACAGGGTATGTAGTCGGACTTGTTGTAGGAACGGTTAACAGCCAACAAAACATCGGCTATTTCTCGGCCAAATGGTGTGGTGCGGTATATGGGTGCTTTGCAAATATAACCGTTCAGGTATATGTCGTTCACATAACCGGGACTGTCCAAAATTTTTATGTCCCGGGTAAATACGGTCAGAATCAGCTTGTTTTTTCTGTCCGTAGCATTAACATTATTATAGGAGCGTATCTGCCCGTTAACCATGACAAAAGTGTCCGGGGTAATCAAAGAACGGTCTATAAGCCTTTCCGATATAACCACCGGCAATACATCGTATGTTTCGCTTAATCTGGGAACCTCCAGCTCGAAATTGTAAAATCCTTCGCCGTATACCTCATGACTGAAGGTAAAATCGGTTACTATTCTACCCGAAACGGAAGCCGTATTGTTGGATAACAAAAGCCCTTGTTGCATTAAACCTCTCACCTCATTTGTCAGACTTAGAGCCTATCCATAAATAAAGATCTTGCAACTTTCCGGATTTTTACCGATATACTTCGTTAAGTACTCCCAGCATAATTTTCTGTATTATGCGTAGTCGCACTTGCCTCGTCTATCGAAAAAAATCTCAGAAATTTGCTTCGTATTTAATTAGGGATAGGCTCTTATCGTAAACCCCGGTTGAATTATGTACTTCGGCGGAAGGTATCGTAACCGCCGCAAAACTTCGTTAATTTTAATAACGCTTATACCCAACGATATTGAAGAGTAAATTAATCCTTTGTAGACTAATTTGTTTATATGAAATATTTGCTCATACTGCCGATAATATAATTATGAGCAAATATTTCAAATGCCGTTTTTCGTAAGGTACTTAAAAATTCATCCGTCCTTCAACCGTATTTCAACCCGTTCTCGCATTATTTACAAAACTACCCTGTTCCTCGGGCGATCGTGAACCGGTAAAAAACTATCTACGATAACTATAACTATGAAACTGAGATTAAATTTATACTAAGCAATTTTTTGATAACCTAAAATTAGGCTTATTAACCCGGTTTGAACCGTCTTTTTTCTGCATGATGTACTCCGTTTGATCTAAATAATCATGCCCGAAAACATCTCTGCCGGGAAATTACACACCAAAGCCGTGCTTACCGCACCCAAAACATCACAGGGTGAGTAGGAAGACTTATTTACGCAAACCGAAAACTCCTGCTGTATTACCACAGAGCCGTCAAGAGTGGGCAGAGGCCTTTGTATACAGCAGACCAGCGTGTTTTCGTTTACGGAAGAAAGGGTTACACAGGCCTTGGGATTAAGCCCGAATGTTATTACGGTGCAGGGTTTTACGGGCGAAAAGTCAGACAATTTGTTACTGTCGGAGTTGTACAGGTAAAAATTGCTTTTTCCTTTCGACCCTGTGCTGCCGGACACAGTAATAAAATTTTTATCGTTTTCCGAGCGGGTAAGGGTAATGTTGTTAATGTTCCATACGGCAAATATCCCGTTGAGGATGTCCATGGTTTGCCCGGTATTTTTTCCCCCAATAACACCAATGCTTTTCATAAAACACCTCCGGATACCAAACCAAAGTTTGCCGGTTTGGTATAATTTAAACCTAAAGTTAATCCTAAAATAAAAAAATTTGCCCATGGGTTTGGATATAAAAACTTTACCGATTTATTGTGTTTCAGTTGAAATATATTATAAGTATAAGAATTTACCACAAAATTATGTCTAATCTCGGAGACATATAAATTCTAAAAAAGGAGAAATTGTATTATGTAATGGTTTTGTTAAAATCGAGTGTCAATTTAATAATATTTACAATAAACTTATTGTGCTAATGAAATTTTTATTTTATAATATAGATTATTTGAAGTATTTGTATCTATATGTATACTTAACCAACGGGGCTTTTGTTACGCATGTTTTACCTTAGGGCTCCGTTTAGCCTATGTAACGCAAAAGTAAATTTTGCTCCGACATTACCGGCTGTTTAGAGCCGGTTTTCATAGTAAAGCGGAGTTAAGGAGGAATTGCAGTGAACTTTTTCCGACGGCTAAAAATCAGAACAAGGCTATTGACTGCTTTTGCCGTAGTAATGGTGCTTACCGCTGCGGTAAACATTATTGCCCATTTCAGCATGATGACCGTAGACAGTAATTATTCGGCAGAATTAAAACGGTCTTCACAAAGCTTGGCTGCAATGGCCGATATAGTCAGTTATGCAAAACAAATTAATCAAATCGGCGAAGATATGGTGTATTTCGTAAATAATTCTGAAAAGCTACAAGCCGGTATCAAAACTATCAACGAGTTTTACGCATTGGCTGAAGAATCATACAAGCTTTTGCAAGAAAACGATGTGGACTTGGTTGCCGAAGAAAAACAAAGGCTGGATGAATACAGCAAAAACGTTACCGATTTTAAGCAGTCTATGAACACCATGATAGACTACGTAAACAATCGCAATACCAGAGCCGCTGAAACCCAATGGCAAACCCATACCAAACCTCTGGCAAGTAAACTGTCAGAATTTTTGAGCAGTACCATTACCCACATAAACGAGGATCTTAGCCATGCCTCAACCAGCTTGAGTGACCTAACCGGACTTATAGTGCTGACTATAGACATAATTTCTGTGCTAGCCTTGGCGCTTTCCGTTATTTTGGCAATGGTGGTTTCAACCGGCCTGAATCGTTCCATGAAGGAACTTACAGAAAAAACCGTTGCCTTTGCCAAAGGTGACTTGAACCTTGACTTACGCAGCAATAACCGTGATGAATTTTCCGTATTATCAAACAATCTGGCTATAGTGGTGGATAATATCCAAGAATTAATTAACGAAGTAAATACTATGGACAGATTAATGAACGAAGAAGGCGACGTTGAAGTAAGAATAGATGCAAGCAAATTCCAAGGTGCTTATTACGATATGGCAACCGGTATTAACTTGACCGTAGATAACTTGGTAAGCGACTCCAAAGAGGCCATTATGTGTATGAACGCCTATGCCGGCGGAGATTTAAGCAAAAACATTAAACAACACATAGGCAAAAAGGTTATCATGAACCACGCCATGGACAAATTGCGAAACAACCTGCAAAACTTTATCAAAGACGTTCAAGAAATGGCGGAAGCCGCTCAAAAAGGCGATTTAACCAAACGCATGGATCCCGGGGCTTACGAAAACCAATGGTCTAAGCTTGCCGAAACCCTTAATGCCCTCCTTAAAAGCGTTATTGACCCCATTACAGAGGCAATCAGTGTTTTCGATGTAATGTCCAAAGGCAAGCTTGATGTAGAGATAAAGGGCAATTATCAAGGCGAATTTGCAAGAATGAAAGTTTCCGTGAACAAGTCCAAGGAACTCTTCAAAGCCTACTTAGTGGAGATTACCGACGTAATTACCAAAATGTCCCATGACAATTTTGACATAGAAATCAAAAACGAATATATAGGCGACTTTATTACTATTAAAAATGCCTTGGAAAGAGTAATTTCCTCAATTAACGGCATTTTTGCTCAAATTAGCGATTCCACCGATGTTATCGCCGCCGGCTCCAGACAAATTTCCCAATCTTCGGGGCTTTTGGCTCAAGGTGCAACCGAACAGGCGGAGGAAGTGGAACGTTTGGTTACGGCTATTACCGACATCAGCGTTCAAACCAGACAAAACGCCGATAACGCCAATACAGCCAACCAACTGGCATTGGAAACCAAAGAAAACGCAACACTGGGCAACAGAGAAATGAACGATATGACTACCGCCATGAACGAAATAGACAAGGCCTCCTCCAGCATTTCCAACATTATTAAAGTAATAGACGAAATAGCCTTCCAAACAAACCTGCTTGCCTTAAACGCTGCTGTAGAGGCCGCAAGAGCCGGTCAATACGGCAAAGGCTTTGCGGTAGTAGCGGAAGAAGTACGCAGTTTGGCGGCCCGTAGCCAACAAGCCGCAAGAGAAACCACAGACCTTATAGAAGGCACTGTCCAAAAGGTAGCTCAAGGCACCGTCTTGGCAAACAAAACAGCTGCAACCCTACAAACTATCGTACAACAAATTAACAATATCTCGGACCTTGTAGGCGGCGTGGCAGAAGCCTCTGCTCGCCAAGAGGAATCCATAGCAAAGGTTAACGAAGGTATTATGCAAATAGCCAACGTTACCCAAGCCAATACAGCAACCTCCGAAGAAGAAGCGGCTTCCTCCGAGGAGTTATCCAGACAGGCAGAAATTTTCCGTGATACAATTGCTCGATTTAAACTTAAAAGCGGTAGCGGACAGCCTGTAGGACTGCCAAGAGATATGAAAACCGTTGAAAAGCCTCCTGCAACACCCATACCGTCGGCAACGCACAAAGTAACGGTAACACCCAAAGCAACGGTAACACCCAAATCAACGGTAACAACCAAAGCAACGGTTGCACCGGTTAAACCTCCGGCTCCTAAGGCAAAACCCATGCCAAAGGCAGAATCCGGGGCCGACTCTTACAGCAAGCCCAATACCACCATCCCTGAACCGGATTTAACTGATTATGTTCCAAGCCCCTATATGACCCAAATAGCTAATATGGGCAGTGACACAATCTCCGAGGATATGTTTGAACAAAAACCGGTAAGCCCGGCTAATACCGGCAAGGTAACCGGTATATCCGGAGAAAAGCCCAATGTTATGAACAAAACGGCGGTTAACAAAACCACGTCCTCTCTCCGTGAAGGCAAGCCGCCTATAGTAGGCTCACACGGTAAAAAAGATAAGGCGGAAACCGGAAAATATCAAGATATTATTAACAGTAAGGATTTTGGCAAGTATTAAAATAAAAAGTCATAATCATCGGCAGCGGTGATTATGACTTTTTATTTTGTGGAATTTCCCAAGGTTATTGACAAGTCCGGTAATATAAATTATAATGTAATCGTCTGTTTTACTAAGACAACAATTTAATACTTTTTACGCATCTTTAGCTCAGTTGGTAGAGCAACTGACTCTTAATCAGTGGGTCCGGGGTT
>CAYMOU010000130.1:0-4894 GCA_964392115.1 uncultured Defluviitaleaceae bacterium
CTACGATTTTTTCTTCGTCTGATACCGTTTTCGCCAAGTTTATCAGGGTTAGGTCGGCTTCTACCGTTTCGCCGCCTGCCAGTTTCAGAACGTCTTCTATGCGGCTGCCTTGGGGAACCTTGTAAACATCCGGATTGACTACTGCGCCGGTAATGTATACGTAGAAATCCTTAGGCGGTAATGGTGGGCTTGCCGATTCTTTAGCATCGGCAGCAGTTTTGTCATCCACCGCAGTTTGTGAAGTTGCCGGAGGGTGGTCAACTTCCGAATCGCTTAGCAGGGTTAGGGCGGCTTGTTTTGATTCGCCGGATTTAACCGCAAAATAAATTACACCTATAGTCAAAATCAAGCCTATCAATAAAAAGATAATTTTTTCTTTGGTAAACACTGTTTCACCGCCTTTTAAATGTCTACGGTGTCATGATGTGAGTCTGCCGGGTGTTTTTTATTATGCTTTTGGTATTGTTTCAGCAAATAATTTTTATTGACAATAGGTATGGGCTTGGCCGGTTTGGGTATCAGTTGTTTGTTATTCTGTTCCCTACAGCGGATTTTTATGTCCATGTCCATAACCGATTGTATAAGTTCTTGCAGTAATTTTATTCCTTTGGTAAAATGTTCGGGCCGGTTAAGCATAATTTCCGAATATTTTTCGTAGGTATTTTGAAAAACGTTGTCCAAATTAAGAACTTCATCTATCAACAATTGCTTTTGACGATTCATCTCGTGAAAGAGTTCCTTAAATTCGGAAGATTCATCAATATTTTTCAGAACCTGTTCTTGATTTTCCGTTATATTCAGGATTTGCTCAAGAAGTTGTTGTTTTTGCACCAGACTATCATATAATATACTAATACCGGTGTTTATTTCCTCTATAATTAATGATGACTTTTCATCCATAAATATCACCGTTTACATTGTAGATGATATTTACACTTTTTTCAATATTTTATTTGTTGACTGTTGGTATTTGTAAAAAAATAAATGTTTTATTAAGGAGAATTTATGAGACTTGCTTCGGTTTTTCTTATAGCTATAGGGCTCTCCATGGATGCATTGGCTGTTTCCGTTGCAAACGGAATGATTTTGAAAAGGGTATCGCTGTTACATGCGTTAAAAATAGGTTTCTTTTTTGGATTTTTTCAGTTTTTCATGCCTCTGGTTGGGTATTTCGGCGCCAGGTCTTTCAGCAGTTATTTTATAGACTTTGACCATTGGGTAGCCTTTGGTTTGCTTACCTTAATAGGCGGAAAGATGTTTTTGGAATCCTTTAAGCCGGACGAGAAAAAAACTTTTAGCAACCTGAATTTCAGAAATATAATCCTGCTTTCGGTGGCTACCAGTATAGATGCACTGGCGGTTGGTGTAACCTTTGCGGTTACGGACGTTAATGTTTATATAAGCACTGTAATCATAGGCTTAACCACCTTTGTTATTTGCACTTTCGGCACAATGGCGGGCAAAAAATTAGGTAACTCTTTTAAAAGTTACCCGGAACGCATAGGCGGCATAGTATTGTTTTTGATAGGCATAATGATAGTGCTTGAGCATATGGCGGATTAAAGCTTTTTATGTAAAGAAACTGTTTATTTCAACGTCAATATTAGAGTGAAGAAAAAGCTTTGCACAGCCTTCCAATTCCTTTGCGCAGGTTTCTGACAGGCGGAAGGAAAATAATTTGCCGGTGGCTGTAAAGATATGGTTTAAGGCTTGAAGGGTAGAGCCGCTGATTTTGACTGATTTGGTATGACTACGGCATTTTCCGCATAATAAACCCTCCTTACCGAAAAACTGCAAATTTTCTACCGTACCGCATAAACTGCAAGCATCCAGCTCCGGAGTAAAGCCATTTAGCTTTAAAAACAAAAACTCAAAGACCCTTGCAACGTTAACCCGAGGAACCTCGGTGCTTGCAAGGGTTTTTAGCGATTTCAGCAATAATTTTATAATGTCGTCACAAGGGCTGCCGGGTAAGATTATTTTGTTGCAAAGTTCCAAGAGATAGCTTGCGTAAAACAGGGTATCATAATCCCTGTGGAGGCTGTAAAAACTCTCTATCAGTTCAACGGAATTTAAGGACAAAAACCTACCGCCGTCGTAAATATCAAATTCCGACCAGCTGAACAGTTGTGTACCCGCCAGTAGCTTGCCGGAGGTTTTTTTTGCACCTTTGGCATAGACCGTTACCTTGCCTATATCCTTTAACAGCAGGGTAAGGCGTTTGTCATGCTCCTTAAATGCCTGTTCGTTGATTACTATGCCCCTCGTTTGTATTTGACTCAAACCGGTTCGTCACCCTTTTGCTTTTTTAATTCATTATATCCCAGATAAGCATCAACAGAGCCCGATTTTTCAAACATGCCCCAGAAGAATTTTTCATACGACATAATATCCCCCCTTTTTTCGTTATTTTAATAATATTTTTGTCGGGAAGAAAATTTTTATACATATAAAAAATTGGTAGGGGTTTGGCGTGGTGTATGGCTTGACAAGCTTGAAAAAGCGTAAAAGATTAAGCCCTTGAGGGATAAAACCTTTTTATCTGCGGAAAAAAAGGTTTTTTTCCCTCATATTAATTCCATTAAAAATGGAATTAATCATAACTCCCTCTTTCTAAAAAAGCCGAGCATAAAAACGGGATATAAATATTATTTGATTAATTGTATAAATTTTTATTCAATAATTATTTACACAAAAATCCTGTGCAAAAATTATTATTCTGAAAGCGTATCCAAACCAAACCGCCTAATATCGGATGATTTTCTGCGCCAATCCTCTTTAACTTTAATCCAAAGTTGCAAGTATACCTTTGCGTCCAAGAAGCGTTCTATATCCGCCCTAGCCAGTCTTCCTATTTCTTGTAGCATTTCACCGTTTTTGCCTATAATCATGCCTTTGTGGCTGCGTTTTTCACAGTAGATGTCTGCTGTGATGTCTAGGGTGTTGCTGTCCGGGCGTTGTTTTAGGGATACTATCTCTATGGCTATACCGTGGGGCAGTTCGTCCTGCAACAGTTTTAGAGCTTTTTCACGTATCATTTCCGCCACGATTTGTCTTTCCGGCTGGTCAGTAATCATGTCCTCCGGAAAGAATTTTGGCCCTTCGGGTAGGTATTTTGCCACGGTATCTTTTAAATCCTCAAGATTTTTGGATTTTAACGCCGACACCGGCACTATTTCTTTAAAGGCGAATTCCTTGGAATACACGTCTATTATGGGCAGCAGTTTTAAATGTTCGGTTTTATCCATTTTGTTTATGACCAGAATAACCGGTTCTCTTACGGACTTTAATTTTTCTATAATACGCTTATCCTCGGCAGAGATATATGGCTTAGGCTCCACAAGATAAAGTATAACGTCAACTTCGCCCATGGCAGACATGGCAGAGCGTACCATTTGCTCACCCAGAGCGGTTTTTGGTACGTGTATGCCCGGGGTATCTACAAAAATTATTTGGTAGCGGTCTGTTGTTATTATGCCTTGGATGTTGTTGCGGGTAGTTTGGGGTTTGCTTGTAACGATGGCTATTTTCTCGCCTATGAGCCTGTTAAGCAGGGTAGATTTACCCACGTTTGGTTTGCCTATAAGCGATACAAAGCCCGAGTTATATTGTTCCATAAATTTCTCCTTTGCCTGAGGTAAGCCGAATATCAATCTTTTTATCAGCAATAAACTGCATTACTGATTTTCATTTTAAAACAGGTATATTTATATGGTTTCACGCTAAATTCAGAGCCTTATACAGTTCATCCGTTTCCGGCGGTGTTAAGGGATAGGTTTCGCCGTTTGCTGTATAAGTAAGGGTGTTATCTGTAAATTTGCCTATAACGGCGGCGTTTATTCCTTGTTCTTTCAGTTTTTCAACCAATTCACCGCCATTATGCGTTGCTATAATCATAGAACCGGAGGAAATCAATTTATAGGCATCAATATTAAAATAATCGCAGATTTGTTTTGTTTCGGGTAACAAGGGTACTTGGTCAAGATTAAGTTCCACGCCTATTCCCGAAGCCACGGCGGTTTCGTAAGCTGCTCCCATAACGCCACCCTCGGTTATATCATGCATTGCGGTAGCACCGTGATTTACGGCTATACGGGATTCTTCCAAAACCGAAAGCGTTGATGACAAAGCGGCAGCAGAACGAACAAACTCAACGCCGAATTTTTCCGTTAATTTTTGTTCGAATTCGTTAGCCAGTATATGCGTGCCTTCCAAGCCGGCGTATTTGGTCATTATTAGGTCTTGGCCGGGTTTTGCGTCTTTGGTTCGCAGGAACTTTTTGTCTTTGGTTTTTCCTATTACCGTAGCACAAACTACCACACGGTTTACTGCATCCGTAACCTCGCTGTGGCCGCCTATAACGCTCATGCCCAGTTGGTCACAGGCGTTGTATACGCCGTCCATAATTTCTTGCAGTTCTCGAGCTTCAGTGCCTTCCGGCATCAGCACCGTAACCAGTATACCCAGCGGTTCGCCGCCGCAAGCGGCAATATCGTTGGCGTTAACATGGACAGCCAGTTTGCCTATATCCTTGGTTGCGCCTGTAATGGGGTCCGTGGACAGCAGGCAATATTCGTTTTCCATGGATATTACGGCACAATCCTCGCCTATGCCCGAGGCTTCCAAAATTTCTTTATTTAAAGGGGTGGTTTTGTTAAACACTATTTCCTCAAGTATTTTGCCGGCCACCTTGCCCGTATCCAATTTTCCGTTGAGCATTCTAAGATTCCTTTCCGGTTGTGTTAATACTAATTCCATTTAAAACAGTAGATAAAAATTTGCAATTTAGACAAAGATTCAAGTATAATTTGCAAATTTTTATCCTTCATTAAATATGGAATTAGAGTGCGTCTTCAAAGACAAATCTTGTGTAAATAATACACAAAATGTATAA
>CAYMOU010000131.1:0-4861 GCA_964392115.1 uncultured Defluviitaleaceae bacterium
TAATTTATATACTTTTTTGTTTGTAGTTTACAACAGCGAAATACCATAAATTTTTACTTAGTTAAATTTTCAACAATATCCGCCTTTTTAGGTTCTTTTGCTGTAAAGTGTAATTTTCTCTTTCATTCACTTTATTTAATACTTTTTATGCAAAATTTTTATACGCTCACGGCGTATAATTTTTTGAATTATACATTTCAATCCTATCTTAGGATAGGTTCAATACTAATTTCATATAATATATCTATAGTGCTGCAAGTTTCTTATGTGTGAGGGCATACAGTTTTCATGTTTACAGAAACACGGCATTTTCATATCCCTGCATTTAGGATTGTTTGACCGGATGATTAAATGCATAATTTCCTGAGGGATTTTTGCTTTTATTTTGGTTATTCCGTAACCGATTGCAAGGCAACCCCCGGGGATATGTCCCGAAGATTCAAACTGATTTAATTACTGTAAAAAGACCTTTTTCTGCTATTTGCATATAATTGGGTTTGTTTTTTTACGGTGTTTTGTTGCGTGGGACATTTTTGCGTGTTTTGTTGCAAAAATCTCTGCGTAACCGTGCAATCTTCGAAAGCAATATGGTTGCTTGTTTTTCGGCAACCGCCAATTCTCTGTTCAATTAATTTAATATGTAATTAGTATAAATATAATGGAGGCAATGTTAATGAAACTATCAACATTTAAACGGGGCATCCATATCCACGACGGTAAGGAGCATACTTCTTCTTGTGAAATTAAGAGGATTTCTCCCAAGGCAGGACAGCTGATGATGTACCCCATGTCCCAACACTTGGGAGCGCCCTGCGAGCCATTGGTTGCCAAGGGCGACAAAGTGTTGCTGGGTCAGAAAATCGGCGATACCGAAGCCTTTGTTGCGGCTCCCGTACATTCGTCGGTTTCCGGTGTTGTTACCGACATCAAGGATATTATCACACCCACCGGTATAACATCCAAAACTGTTGTTATTGAAAACGACGGTTTGGATACTTGTGCCGAAAATCTTCACAGCTACAAAGATTACAAAGCTATCCCAAAAGACGAACTGCTTAAGATCATTAAATCCGCAGGGATAGTAGGTCTTGGCGGTGCGGGTTTCCCGACCCATATTAAACTTAATCCTCCTGCGGACAAAAAAATTGATTACATTATTATTAACGCCGCAGAATGTGAGCCTTTTCTAACCACCGACCACAGAGTTATGTTGGAAGAAACCGAGGAACTTGTAAGAGGCCTGGAAATTATGCTTACCATTCATCCTAAGGCTAAGGGCATAATCGGTATCGAAACCAACAAACCGGATGCCATAGCAAAGCTTGAAGAAGCAACAAAATCTATTTCCAACATCGAAATAGTAGGTCTTAAACCCAAATATCCGCAAGGAGCGGAAAAACAATTAATCTATGCCTGCACAGGCAGAGAAGTTCCCTCAGGCGGTCTTCCGGCTGACATCGGTTGCATAGTAAACAACGTGGATACCTGTATAGCAATAGAACGCGCGGTTTACAGAGGACGCCCGTTAATACGTAAGGTTGTTACGCTGGTAGGTTCCTGCCTGAAACAACCGGGCAATTACAAGATTCGTTTGGGTCAATCTTTAACGGATATTCTTGAAGAAACAGGCGGATACACTTCTCAACCGGCAAAAATCATAGCCGGCGGTCCCATGATGGGCGTTGCGGCTTTTTCCACCGACATACCCATAATCAAAACTTCTGCCGCATTTTTGTTCTTTAGCGAAAAAGAGGCTCGTATTCCTCCGGAACGCAATTGTATCCGCTGCGGTAAATGTGTTCATTATTGCCCCATCGGTCTGTTGCCCTTGGAATTGAACCAAGCGGCTATAGCTTCCGATTTTGATTTGTTTGCCAAATACAACGGTGCAGACTGTATAGAATGCGGTTGCTGTTCTTACGTTTGTCCGTCCAAACGACATCTGGCTCAGTCAATACGTGCTTATCGCCGTGAACTTTTGGCAAGAAGAAAGAAATAATTGACTTATTCTCACAAGCAAATCATTATGACAGAAAGTATTGTTTATTTACTCCCCGTAAATAAATAATTAATCATACAGAATATGTACATCTTCATTTTTATTATTTTTGCTATCTTGGTATTGTACATATTATTTGTACTTAATTAACTGTTTGATTTAAAGCTTCACTTTAGTTTAATTATTAAACGATTGGCGGAACTGTCGGTGATTTACGAAACCGGCTTTCCGTAACCGGTTGTTATCTTTACGAATTTATTTCCAAAGAGGTGTAACATGTCTGAACATAAATTCCTTGTATCGGGAACTCCGCATATTCGTTCACACGAAACTGTGGATAATATTATGATGCATGTAATCATCGCATTGGTTCCGGCTGCTCTTGCCGCCATCTTCTTTTTCGGACTGAATGCTTTGATAATTATGGGGCTTAGCGTTATATCTTCTATCGCAGCAGAGGCACTTTACCAAAAGTTAGCCAAAAAGCCCGTTACCGTTTCCGATTGCTCTGCAGCCCTTACCGGTTTGCTGTTGGCTATGAATCTGCCGCCTACTGTGCCCTTGTGGTTGCCCGTTGTTGGCAGTTTCTTCGCAATCCTTATAGTTAAGCAATTTTTCGGCGGTTTGGGTCAAAACTTCCTTAACCCCGCCTTGGGCGCAAGAGCATTTCTCCTTGCTTCTTACCCCACATTAATGACCACTTGGTCTAACCCAGCCGGCAATCCCTTGGCATCAAGCCTTGATGCGGTTACCACCGCAACTCCTCTGGGACTGCTCAAAACCAACGAATTTGTTCCTGCCGCAGGAGATTACATGAATGCCTTCTTGGGCAACATCTCCGGCTGTATAGGTGAAACCTGTGCCTTGGCGTTAATAATCGGCGGTTTGTATCTTATAGTAAGAAAAATTATCACTTGGCATTTACCCGTTACATATATAGCAACAGTTTTTGTTTTAACCTTCGTTTTCGGTCGTGGTCAGTTCTTCGGCGGCTACCCCTTATATGAAATGTTTGTGGGCGGCTTAATGCTTGGTGCTTTCTTTATGGCTACCGACTACAGCACTTCACCCATAACCACCAAAGGTAAGGTTATTATGGGTCTGGGTTGCGGTATTTTGACTTCGCTCATACGTGTTTACGGCGGTTATCCTGAAGGCGTTTCTTATGCTATTCTTCTGATGAACCTTGCAGTGCCGTTGATAGACAAATTTGTCAAACCCCGTATTTTCGGTGTAAAAAAGGAGGTTAAAACCAATGGGTGAGATTTTTAAACCTGCTATCGCTCTGTTACTGGTTACCATGGTTGCCGCCGCCTGTTTAGGCATTGTTTACGGCATAACCGAAGAACCCATACAAAAACAAAAAGCCTTAACTAAAGCTACAGCTATGTCCGAAATATCTCCTGCAAAAGAATTTGTGGAAATAAGCAAAACAGATGAAGCCAAAGCTAAGGAAGCTCTTGAAAAAGTGCCCGCTTTACTTGACTTTATCCCAAAAGCAACTGAATTTTTCAAAGAAGATTCCCAAATCGTAACCTTGGACTTGGGTGTAGATAACGGCGAAATAGTCAGCTATGTTGTAGGCGTAACCCCCAAAGGTTACGGCGGAGACATTGAAATGCTTGTTGCACTGGATACGGACGCTGTAGTTTCGGGCGTTAAAATAATCAGCTTTTCCGAAACACCCGGCTTGGGTGCCAACGCCAAAAAAGCTAGCTTCACCGATAAATATAAAGGTAAAAGCGGCGTAGTCAACGTAGTCAAAGGCACTCCCGGAGAAAACGAAATCGACGCTATCACCTCCGCAACCATTACCACAAAAGCGGTTACCGACGGCGTTAACACTGCCATTGCTTTTGCAGAATCTCTTAAATAATTACTCTGTCTTATAATTGTCGGATTGATACCGTCCTTTAAAAAGAAAGATGTATACGTAGTTGATATATCTCTGCCTTCTTCAAGGATTGGTATAAAAGTCAAGCGGCGGTTTGGTTCTCAGTCGCCGTATCAATAAGGAGTTAAGACTATGAACATTGCAAAGATATTTAAAAACGGTTTGATTGACGAAAATCCTGTTTTTATTCAAGCAATCGGTATGTGTCCGACACTGGCCGTTACAACCACCGGTACTGACGGCGTCGGCATGGGTCTTGCTACCACAGCCGTGTTGCTCTGCTCAAACTTTGTTATTTCTCTTATCAGGAAGCTTGTTCCCGATAAGGTTCGTATACCCTGTTTCATTGTAGTTATTGCCAGTTTCGTTACCATCGTACAATGGCTTTTGGAAGGTTTCCTTCCGGAACTGAATGCGTCTCTGGGTATATTTATTCCTCTTATCGTTGTTAACTGTATAATTCTGGCCCGTGCGGAATCCTTCGCCTCCAAAAACGGCCCAATTTCGTCCATAGCCGACGGTATTGCCATGGGTCTGGGCTTTACCATAGCCCTGGGCATTATCGGTTCTATCCGTGAAATCATCGGCTCCGGTGCTGTTTTCGGAACACCTATTCTTCCCGAAGCCATACCTCAAACTTTAATTATGATTCTGCCGCCGGGTGCATTCTTGACCCTGGGATTTTTAATGGCTTTGTTAAAGTTATTGAAAGAGAGGAAATAACATGGATTTATTCTTAATTTTTGTTTCTGCCGTACTGGTCAATAACTTTGTTCTTTCTCGTTTCTTGGGTATTTGTCCCTTCTTGGGCGTTTCCAAAAAAATCGAAACAGCCGCCGGAATGGGTATTGCCGTTACCTTTGTTATGACCTTGGCTTCTGCCGTTACATACATGGTTTACTATTTTATACTTGTCCCGGCAGGCTTAGATTTCCTGTATAATATAGCTTTCATTTTAATTATAGCTT
>CAYMOU010000132.1:0-4764 GCA_964392115.1 uncultured Defluviitaleaceae bacterium
CAAATATTTACCAGGGGAATAATTAATTATTTTTATATAAAAGTAAATAAGATGCCGTAACAATGCAAGATTATGAAGTGAAAATTTCTCCTCCGGTTACACCTACCCGAAAAAGCCGGGAGAAACGGCTGAAATTACCGAACATTCACCGGGATTGTAGGCTTGTTACAATTATGTTACAATCAATAATAATGTGAAAATAAATATATTTACGAAGGAATGGAGAAAATGGCTTCTCAACAAAGACGTGAAAAAATTATAGATATACTGCAAGTAAGCCCTAAAGCCGTAAGTGCTTCTGCCTTAGCAGAACAATTAAACGTAAGCAGGCAAATTATTGTTTCGGATATAGCTCTGCTGAGAGCCAAGGATTTTGATATTTTATCTACACCCAGAGGTTATATTTTTAATCAGATGCATACGGAAAATGAATATGTTTTTAAGGTTGCAAGTACCCACAGTTCCGATTGCGTTAAGCAGGAAATTTACGCTATTGTGGATAATGGAGGCAAACTTTTGGATGTTATGGTAGAACATCCGCTTTACGGGCAGTTAATAGGTAAGTTAAATATATCATCTCGCTTCGATGCAAATGACTTTTTGGATAAATTGGAGAATAAAAAAATCAACCTGCTTTGCCAACTTACCGGTGGGGTACACCTACACACAATTTCATGCAGTGATAAAATTATTGCCGAAAGAATAATTCATGCCCTTGAGGAATTAAATATTTTGGTAAATGCGGATTAAATATACGAAAAGCCGCAAATTTTGCGGAATCCCGGATTATTCTGAATTTGCTTTATTGACAGGGCAAGCCGGTTGTGCTAAAGTATATGTGTCATGACACCTGTATATACATATATTTTAGGAGATGAACGTATGGGATTATTAGGTATATCATTGCTTTTTGTAGGCATAGTTCTGGTTATGAACGGTGTAAACATACTCAGTAAGGTTGATACTAAATCTACGGCATTTATGAATCTTGTTACGGGGTTTATCATCGTAATGGGCAACATAATAATGCTGAATAAGGCTGAAGACATAATTTCTTTTCAAAACGTAGCCTCCGGGTTTTTGTTCGGGTTTACATATCTTTTCATAGCCTCAAACCATTTATTTAAGCTGGACTGGCGACCCTTCGGTTGGTTTTCCTTATTTGTCAGCATTTATGCAATTATAATGGCTGTTTCTTCCTACGGCGTTGACGTAAGACTTGGCTTGTTGTGGTCTGCCTGGGCTGTTTTATGGTTAGAGGGCTTCTTGGAATTGGTATTGAATTTTAAACTGACAAAGATTTTTCCCTATTTATGTATTGCGGAAGGTATTTTTGCGGCATTTATTCCGTCAATATTTATGCTTACAAATAAATGGTAAAAGGGGCTTATGTAATGAAAAAGGCATTAATAGTTATAGATTATGTTAATGATTTTGTAGCCGACAACGGCAACCTAACCTGCGGAGAACCGGCTCAAAAAATTGAGGACAGTATTTGCAATTTAATTGAGGAATTTAACGCCAACAAAAACTTTGTCGTTATAGCCTCCGACAGTCACAAAGAAAACGATAGCTTTAACCCGGAACATAAATTATTTCCCGCTCATTGTATAGCCGGCACTCCGGGCAATGCATTATACGGCAAGGCTTCCGAAGCAGCAAAGAATGTAACGCCCGAATTGATTATTGAGGTTGATAAAATACGCTATTCTGCCTTTGCCGCCACAAATCTGGACTTAAAACTGCGTGAACGAAAGGTTACGGATATATATTTGGTTGGGGTATGCACGGATATTTGCGTGTTGCATACTGCTGTGGATGCTTATAATCTGGGCTATAATATATTTGTTTACGAAAACGCCGTTGCGACTTTTAATCCCGAAGGGCATAAATTTGCCTTGGCTCATTTTAAAAATACACTGGGTGCA
Organism: uncultured Defluviitaleaceae bacterium; assembly: GCA_964392115.1. Taxonomy (GTDB): domain Bacteria; phylum Bacillota; class Clostridia; order Lachnospirales; family WRBF01; genus CAYXWM01. Next base: position 1,929 of record CAYMOU010000132.1, read on the forward strand.
ACGATTTTATAAAGAGTACTCAAAATACCTCTGTCGTAGCTTTATTTTTCGATAGGGGTATTTTTATTGCCTGATACTAGGGATACCAACTTTTACTTGCATTTTCTTCCGGAAGGTATTATTCTTAAACAGTTAATTAATGACTTTAATAAACAAGGACGATAATTATGATAGAGGAAAGACGTGCAAGTAATATAGATGTAAAGAAAATAAACAAAACCAGAATATTCAGATACATATTTTCCAAGGAAAAAACCTCTCATCAAGAGGTTGCTACCAAACTTAATGTAAGCGTACCCACGGTTTTGCAGAATATTAAGGAGTTTTTGGCTCTGGGGCTTGTTAGGGACAGCGGAGCATTCAGCTCTACCGGAGGACGCAAGGCAAGGGCTATATCTCCTATAGCCGATTCGAGGTTTTCATTGGGATTGGACATTACCCCTAATCATATAGGAACAGTATTGGTGGATTTGACCGGAAGCGTAATAAAACACACACGTATACACTACCCCTTTTCGGCGGAAAAGGATTATTTCCAAGGCCTTGGTCAAATGCTCAATGATTTTGTTTCTTCCTGTGAAGTACCCCAAGAAAAAATTTTGGGGCTTGGTATTGCGGTACCGGGCATAGTGGACGCTGACGAAAAGGTTATTTTGTATTCGCATATTCTTGGTATATCTGATTTGCCCTGTCAACGAATAACCGAGTTTTTACCATATTCCTGCCGCTTTTTGAACGATGCCAACGCCGCCGGATTTGCGGAGTTCAGAACCGGAGAAGTGAAAAATTCGGTTTATTTGTCTCTCAGCAACTCCGTGGGCGGTTCGGTGTTTTTGGGCGGAAAGCTTTATTTGGGAGAAAATATGCGTAGTGGTGAATTCGGTCACTCTACCCTAATTCCCAACGGAAAAAAATGCTATTGCGGAAAAAAAGGCTGTCTGGATGCATATTGCACAGCAAAAATCCTTTCGAACCATACAGACGGAAAGCTGGCTGCTTTTTTCGAAAGGCTTGAACAGGGTGACTCGGAATTCCGCTCTGTCTGGGAAAAATATTCCGAGTATCTATCCTTTGCCGTAAACAGTTTAAGAATGAATTTTGATTGCGATGTAATAATAGGCGGCTATGTGGGCAGTTTTATAGAAGCCTACATACCGGATTTAAAGAATAAACTAAAAAAACTCAACACCTTTGAAAACGATGCCGAGTATCTGAAGCCCTGCCAATTTAAGCTGGAAGCCGCCGCCGTTGGTGCGGCATTGTCTGTGGTAGAAGATTTTATAACACAATTGTAACAATGCATCTCCTTGCTGATAACAAGGGGATTTTTTGCGTGTTTCATACTGTAAAACAGCACAGAACACAGGTATAAAACTTATGCATAGTGACAAAAGTTAATCAATCGCCCGAAAAGCGAAAATACATTATTGACAATTGTAACAGCGAGGAATATTATATAGATACTTTATTTAATAAATTAATAAAGTATTTGGCAAATATATTTTTACTATAATACATAATTTAAGAAGATGGGATGGTGTTTTAAATGGACGGAAAAATGAAGGTATCCGTTATGAACGACATTAAAAAAGTGAGCTTTGTTGAACAAGATATTCCGAAGCCCGCCGACAACGAAGTTCTTGTAAAGGTAGAATACGTGGGAATCTGCGGCAGCGACCTGCACTACTACGAAAACGGAGCCATTGGCGGTTACATAGTTAAACCACCCTTTGTTTTGGGACACGAAAGCGGCGGAACCGTTGTTGAAGTGGGTAAAGACGTATCCCATTTAAAAGTAGGCGACAGAGTAGCCTTAGAACCCGGAAAAACCTGCGGTCAATGCTCTTTTTGCAGACAAGGCCAATACAACCTTTGCTCGGACGTTATCTTCTTTGCCACACCTCCGGTTGACGGTGTTTTCCAAGAATATGTAGCCCATGAAGCGGCTCTGTGTTTTAAACTGCCGGATAACGTAAGCACCATGGAAGGCGCATTAATCGAACCTCTTGCAGTTGGCTTCCATGCGGCAAACCAAGGCGGCGCCCGTATCGGTCAAACAGCAGTGGTTACAGGCTCCGGCTGTATAGGTCTGGTAAGCATGATGGCCTTAAAGGCAGAGGGCGTATCCAAAGTTTACGTTGTGGACGTTATGCCAAAAAGGCTGGAAAAGGCTATGGAATTAGGCGCTGACGGAGTAATAAATTCCGCAAACGAAGACCCTGTTGAAGCAATCATGAAACTTACAAACGGCGAAGGTGTTGACCTGATTATAGAAACCTCCGGTGCTGAAATCGCCGCAAGACAGGCTATACAAATGGCGAAAAAAGGCTCCTGCATAGTATTTGTAGGCTACAGCAAGAGCGGCGAAATGACCCTGCCTATGGGTCTTGCCCTTGATAAAGAGCTTAATTTCAACACTGTTTTCCGTTATCGCCATGTTTATCCCACAGCTATAGATGCCGTTGCTTCCGGTAAAGTTAACCTTAAAGGCATAGTTACCCATACCTTTGACTTTGACGATATATCAAACGCCTTGGACAGAAGCATTGCAGAAAAAGCCGAAATAGTAAAAGGTGTAATCAAAATTTAACAAACAAATAGGTATACCCTTGTTAAAATAAAAAGGGTTTTAGGGAAAACTTTATCTTAGAGTTTTCCCTAAGTTTTTATATGACGGATTTATACTAATTCCATATTTAATGAAGGATAAAAATTTGCAAATTATCCTTGAGTCTTTGTCTAAATTGCAAATTTTTTTCTTCTGTTTTAAATGGAATTAGTATTAGAGAGCGTCTTCAAACTGTCAAAATAACCAAATAAGCATACAAGCAAGCTG
>CAYMOU010000133.1:0-4714 GCA_964392115.1 uncultured Defluviitaleaceae bacterium
GTCGGTGGTGCTTTTCGCTGCAATGGCAGGACTCAGCCTAACAGTATGGCGAGAGCAATGGCAGCTTTGCTGGCTGAACCCCTGTGTATGGGGGCTTTCAGACGATTTTTCAAGCTTCAGGCTATTTCGGAGCGTAGCCTATATGCGCTTAACATGGATACTGGGTATGGCAGGTGTGTGGTCGCTCTCTTATCTCTGTATCAGACGCTACGGAAAGGGTTTTGTCGGCTCGGCTCTGCGTAACGCTGGTCGCATCTACCGTCTAATTTTGGCCACCTTGTTGCTGACCTGCTGTGTATGGACTTTTTTAAGTCAGCCCTTTATTGACCACAGCAATCCCGACGCAACGGCTACAAAACTATTAGCTATGGAGGATGTGTCAGGTGTCACTTGGTCTGAGAAGTATATTGACCTGCATCCTAATACGGAACGTGGAGAAATTTCCGGCACCGCAAGCTATCTGCTCCGGAACACAACCGGTGCGGAGGTGGTCGTTCCGTTTACGATTCGTCCGGGTTGCCGGATTACCGCTGCCACTGTAGACGAAAAATCCGTTCCATTTGAAGTAGGCGATTACCAAGAGTATGGCAAAGCACTTTTGAATGTTACCGTCCCGGCAGAAAAGGAACTAAAACTAAAGTTAGAGTACAGCGGCTTTTTACAAGAGCAAAATTCCACAGCAATGGCACAAGGAAGTGAAGAAATCAGTGGTCGGTATCTCTATCTAAGAAATGAATCGGTTGCTCCTGTTATCCGTGCAGCAGCAACCGAAAATGGCGCTCCGCCATCCTCTATAATTGACCTCACCTTGCCGGGACACATGACTGTCATTCCCTTTGGCATCGCAGAGGCAAAGCTACTTACGGAAAATAACGATGGGTCAAAGATATGGCGTATAGAGGACACCGTGAATCGTGCCACAATCTACGCCGGTGACTATGTGTGTGAGGATCTGTCTGCCGGCGGAATCAATGCCCGGTTTTACTATGGTCGCAAGCATCAGCCGATTATGGAACAGCTCGAGGCGGCAGATTCTATGCGTATGGTGCTGGAGTATTGCACCGAGCACTATGGCGTACTGCCTATGGCTGCCGAAGGAACGCTAAAACTGGTGCAAAGTCGTATTTCAATAGGCGGACACGCTCAGGCCGGAGCGAGCAATATGGATGAACGAGATTTTGCCGCAAATAATTTGAGTGACAGCAACAAAGGTGCAGTTCCGGGCGAGGTTATCCTTCATGAAACCGCCCATCAATGGTGGGGAGTAGGAAAAATGGTTGACCGGGGAGTCGACAATCTGTGGAGTTCTGAAGGCTTGACGGTTTATACCACATACCGCATGGTAAAGGAGCTTTGGGGCGAAGCCAAAGCCTTAGAATATGTGGAGAATTGGAAAAGAGAAGTAAGTGATTATTATTTGAATTTTTATATCCGTCACCCGGACTATCTGCAAGCACTGCCGGAAGATGAACAGTTCACCATCACCAACGGCTTGGCTTCGGTACGGATGTACAGTGAAATGCCGCTGAAAATCCTCAAGGCGGAGCAGCTTGTAGGCGGTGAGGCGGCAATGGATCGTATATTACACGACCTGTTTAACCGTGAACTTGACCCCATGTTCCCATATTTGACCTATCAGGACTTCTTAGATGCCTGTGGTCTTACAGAGGAGGACTTGAACCTTGACCAAAATATTTCGTTATGAATTAGAGCGACTGATACTCAATAAGTTTTTCATTGGAATCTTGGCCGTTTTGCTGTTTTACGGTTGGCAGGTTCTATCCGAAGTAACAATTCAAGGCGTAGCTCACACCGCACCATTTTCACCTTGGAGCTTCGGAGATTACCTAAGTCGCATGATACCGCTGCTGTGGGTAGGCGCTTTGTTTTTATTGACCTTTTTCACCTCTGTCGATGAGCGGCGAACGGCTGTCCTTACCGCTGCCACTCCGGTTAAGCCTTTGGACTATGCATTGGCACGGTATGCCGCCGCTTTGGTCGGCACAATCCTGTTGGCTGTGGCAGTACTTGCTCTTGCAGCGGTTTTTTATGGCAGGTACTTTGGTTGGTATAGCTGGGGCAGTCTAATATTACCGGCCTGGATTACCTTGATACCGGCTCTGCTCTTTGCATTAGGTAGTGGGTGGCTGCTTGGGCATCTGCGCCCTTGGCTGCTCTATGTTTGGATGCTTTTCCCATTCCTGATGGCGGCATTTCCCTTACCACAAGCATTATCTGTGTGGAATGGCAGCTTGTTTACTACATATCCCCTGTGGCTTGGCGTGCTTGATCCCGAGTTCTCCTTGCCCGGCGGGGTATGGTATGCTCAATTAGTCACGCTGCTTTTGGGAGTCATTCTAATGATAGCGTACACAAAAAAGCCGCAGACAAAGGGATAATAAAAATATTGGCATATAGCGAAAGATGCACAGGGTGGCCGATAAGCCGCCCTGTGCTTGACTTTTTTGTTGCATAGCCATATGATGCGTTGAAAATTCAGCAAGAATGATGTAATATTTATAAATCGTTTAATGTTTTCAGGGCTGATAAAGATTACTGACGTACTTAATGAGATACATTATCTAAAATATTAAATATTTATTGTCTGTATATTGGGGTTAAAACCCTCGCCTTTCAGTCGAACCCTTTAGGTTAGCCTCCTGAATTATCATCGACCACACTGCAGGAAGTATCAGCTTTAGGTTTTTATCAGTCTGCATTGTAAAGCATAATGAGGTGGTAGGTTTTAACCACACTACGAAGAAATAATAGAGTATTTGATGCACTATTGGCTTTAGGCGGCTTCAGCCGAAAGGACGAACCCACCGCCTTTCAGGCGGTGGCGGTTCAGTTTATAGGCTAAAGATATATTAAAAGACTATCAATTGATAACTCCGCCTAAACTCCACAAATCTATGATAAGCTATCGCTGGGAGGTGCTGAATTGTCTAAGACCATTTTAGTTATAGAAGATGAAAAATCGATTCAAAACATTATTAAAGCCTTTTTGGAGGATGCAGGGTACATTACTTTATTGGCTGACGATGGGGTAGATGGCATCTCGAAATTTCATAGATACAAACCCGACTTAGTGTTGCTCGACTTAATGCTCCCAAAGATAGACGGTTTTGCAGTGTGCGAAGCTTTAAGGAAAGAATCAACTACGCCCATCATTGTGCTGACTGCGCTTGATGATGAAGACAGTCAGATAAAAGGCTTTGATTCCTTGGCGGATGACTACATCACAAAGCCTTTTTCTATGCCGTTGGTGCTTAGGCGTATAGAAGCAGTTTTACGGCGAGTAGATACCTCAACTGAGGAACCTTCCGGCGTAATTTACTATAAAAACATTAGTCTTAATATAGATAGCTATACTGTATGTGTAGATGGAGAACCGGTTTCGTTAACAGCACGTGAATTTGATATACTAAAAGTCCTTATGGAAAACCAAGGGCGTGTATTTTCGAGAGATAACCTTTTAAACAGCGTATGGGGTTATGACTACTTTGGCGATGAAAAAATCGTTAATACCCACATCAAGAATATTCGCCAAAAGTTGGGAATTGATTGCATTGAAACTGTCAGAGGGGTAGGATACAAAATTGATAAAGAGTATTAAAAGCAGTATCACTAAAAAAACCTTTATCAGTATGATGGGACTATTGATTATTTGTTGCATTATCATCTATGGAATGGTAATGTATTTCCTTCCCAAAAACTATAAAACGGAACTTGAGAATCAATTTATCTCAGAGTTTTATGAGCTGGTTGAGGAGATTTCAAAAAATGGTTTTGAAAATAATGTACAGGCTATATCGGGTTTTTGTATAAAAAATAACGGCTCTGTTTCCATTAAAGATGTAAGTGGTAAAAACCTTATGCAAATCAATGCTTTGAACGAAACAGAAATTAAAACAAGGTCCGGTAAAGCGTTGAATACATCTGCTGATTTTTCATATGGCAATACCACATATACAATTTTGGCAACAGCTTCTTTTGTAGCGGTAGAACAGTCTTATTCGGTGTTATTAAACCTAATACCACTGATAGCCTTTATAATTATTCTAATTTCCGTGATTGGTGCGTATATTTGCTCACGATATTTTTCAAAGCCATTGGTTGATATATGTTCTGTGGCAAAACGGTTGACGCACCTTGATATGACTTGGAAGTGTGATACCTCCCGAAGCGACGAAATTGGTATTTTAGCCACCGGCTTAAACGAAATGTCGGAACGGCTAAATGATGCCCTACAAAGCCTGAAAATTGCAAATGAGCAGTTGCAGGAGGATATAGAAAAGGAACGTCAACAAGAAAAACAACGTGTTGATTTTTTCACTTCTGTTTCCCACGAACTAAAAACGCCAATTACCATTATTAGAGGCGAACTTGAAGGGATGATATATAAGGTAGGAGAATACAGCGATAGAGATACTTATTTACGACATTCTTTAAAAACACTAGATGATATGGAAAAGTTGGTAAAAGAAATCCTTTGGGCAGCAAGAATGAACGGAAGTGATTTTCAGATAACACCCACTGATGTCAATATTAGCAACATACTTTTTAAGTTCTGCCGAAATATGCAAGGAATTGCTGAGGATAAACAAGTGAATATTCGTATGGAAATACAACCGGACTTTCATTATCAAGGTGATGAGCAATTGTTGAAGAAAGCATTTTCAAATATTATTGGAAACGCTGTGTCCTACAC
>CAYMOU010000134.1:0-4644 GCA_964392115.1 uncultured Defluviitaleaceae bacterium
AGCTTGCTTGTATGCTTATTTGGTTATTTTGACAGTTTGAAGACGCTCTCTAGTATAATAATCGTAAAAAATTCAAACCCACTTTGTGGGTTTTTTTAAAACTATCTTAACTTCAAATTTTTGTAAGTACAGGTAAAGTTTGTATATACAGATTATAGATTCGAATTTAAGGGTGAAATCGATGAAAAAAAGAATATTTAAAAATATGAGCCTTCTGGCCCTGATTACCGTAATATTGTTTGTGGGCATATGGGCGTTTATGTTTGTGGGCCGTTTTGAAACCCATATGAAAAACAGCTTGAAAACCCTAAGATTTACCTTGATAGACAGTAACGGAGATGTTATCTTCGATAATTACAAAACAGACCTGGAAAACCACGGCGACCGGCCGGAAGTAAAGGCGGCACTGGAAAACAACACAGCAGAAATAGAGCGTTATTCGGGCACTATGGGCGCCGGAACCTATTACTATGCCATCAAACTTTATGATAACAAGGTTCTTCGGGTGGCTATAAATATAGAAAACATAAATCAATGGTTGTTGGGTTTTATCCCTATAATTTTGCTCTGTCTCCTTATAGCACTGACTGTTTCTTTTATCCTTTCCATGCGGCTGACATCCAATATTATAGAGCCTATAAATAATATGGACTTGGAAAATTCAGATGCCGGGATTTATGACGAACTGACCCCTTTGACCAAAAAAATAGCCTTCCAAAAAAATCAAATTATGGAGCAGTTAACCGTACTGGAAAACAGGACGGATACCATTAAAACCATAGCCGATAATATGAAAGAAGGCTTAATTTTTATTGACGAAAAGGGCGTAATTCTATTATCCAACCGCAGTATAACAGAACTTTTCGGTACGGAAGAAACCTTGGGCAAAAATATCCTACATTTGTGCCGTAACCCGGAACTGATTAATCGCATAAAGCAGTGTTTTGAAGGCGAAAGTACGGAAATGCTAATGGAAATGAGGGACAAATCCTACACAGTTTATATTAACCCGGTTAGGCATAACGATAATATAAACGGTGCTATTATTCTTTTCCTTGATACTACCGAAAAAACAAAGGCAGAAAAACAAAGACGTGAATTTTCCGCAAATGTTTCCCATGAACTAAAAACACCGCTTACAACCATTTCAGCCCTGTCCGAAATGATAAGCAACGGCATGGTCAAACCGGATGACATTAAAGACTTCGCCTCTAAGATTTCGCTGCAATCCAAACGGTTGCTTTATCTTATAGATGAAATAATAAAATTATCTGAATTTGATGAGGGTAGGTTTGACAGTGAATTTGAAACCTTTGACTTGTCAGAGTTATGCAAGGGTGTAACCGAAAGCCTACAACACAAGGCCGCAGAGAAAAACGTTACCTTGGAATTAAGCGGAGAGCCTATGCAATTTACCGGCAATAAAATTATGATGGACGAATTGCTGTATAACCTTATAGAAAACGCTATAAAATACAACAAAACCGGCGGTAATGTAAAGGTGAACATATCCGGCGAAAATCGGCAGACCAAGATTACCATAGCCGATACCGGAATAGGCATATCTTCAGAGCATATAAACCGTATTTTTGAAAGATTTTATCGGGTAGACACTTCACGCTCCAAAAGAACCGGCGGAACCGGCTTGGGGTTATCCATAGTAAAGCACATAGTAGACAGCCATAACGGCAAAATAGAAATAGAAAGCCAACCGGAAGTGGGAACTACAATAGTTTGTATTTTCGGGGATACCCAATAAAAAACTAAAGGGAGACAACCTTTTAACAGGTTTTCTCCCTTCATTTTTTGTTCCTTAAACTGTAGCCGTACCGCAATCAGAGCAGAATTTTCCGGTCACCATTTTTCTGCAAGTTGGACAAAATCTGTCCCCGACCGGTGCTTGTTGTTGCTGCTGTTGTTGCAGATTTACCGAACCCATCATTTGTTGGGCTATCTGCATACCCATAGCCATTTGCGCACCTACCGCACCGGGGTTACTGCCGCCTTCGTTGCCGAAACTGTCCGCCATAGCCACGGTAGAATATTTTCCTAAGTCATTAACAAAGGACTGAGCCGCTACTTTTTCCGCCATTTCTTGGACTTCTTTGGGATAGTTTATGGAGATAATGTTTAAATCCTTTACGCCCATGCCGAAATCGGCAAGTTCCTTATCCAATTCATCTGCTAATTTTTTGCCCAGAGAGCGGCTGTTAGCCTGCAATCCCACAAGCACGTTAAGCCCTATTGCCCTGTCGCTGCCTAAAATACACTCAGAAAGTATGGGGCTTAATTCGCCTATAATTCTTTCGGAAATATCGGATAGAGAGAAGCTCTCCTTAACCCCGGCAACCTTAGTAATAAAAGTAAAATAATCCCTAAATTCTACTATTAAATTTCCGTTGCATCCCACCGGCACACCTGAGGGCACTTCCGGAGTGGCTATCATAATTCTCTGTCTTGTACCCCAGGGCAATAAAAGTTCCTTGGCGTTAACAAAGTAAACCTCGGCTCTCATACCGGTGTCGCCTCTTAAAGAAAACCAACCTTTAAGGGTAGATAAAAACGGTACTATTTGAGACACTATGTCATAACTACCGGGTTGTTCGAAAACGCCTTCTACCTTTCCGTCCGCAAAAAACACGGCTTTTTGTCCCTGTCTGATAATAAGTTTTGCGCCCTTCTTTATTTCATTACCGGGCCATTTATAAAACAACACATCGTCACGAAATTCATTCCACTCTATAGTATCCTTACCCTGACCAAACCAAGCCATCTTCTACACTCCTTCTATTAGGTGCTAAAGTCAAACAGTCTAAAGAATCAGACCTTGAGGGAGAAAACTCCCTCTTTTCTAAAAAGCCGAACAAAAAACATTAAAGAACCGTAACTTCATCAATAATATACTCTTCCGCAAATAAATCAGATTCTTGGTAAATCCGGACAGCTTCTGCACGATTCTTTTCAGCGGTAGATTTTTTATTGTTATTTATGACCGCAAATGCAACAACAGAAACCACAAGTGCTGTAACCAAACCCAGAATTATAAATTTTATTGCGCTGTAAGGTCTTTGACCGCTGACTTTGCCGGTTTCTCCGTTAATAATGTATTTATACATTTTTCCGTTATACGAATACACAGCCGACCAAACCGGTAGCAATACGTGTTTGTAGGTTACGTTTAAAAACTTTGAATTTACGCTAAACAAGTTAGCCTTGTGATAATGTCTAAGAATCTGATTTCTTGCCAATTGCTCCATTCGATTGACCATAATCCTTTTGGCATCAACAAAGCCCTCATTGGCTTTAACAGAGTAAAGCTCTGCCGTATACCCCGATAAATACGCCGAGGAGTAGGGTTTAAGACCGTTAATGGTGTCGTAGGGCAAAACTTGGTTTATCAACTGTTCTCCCATTTTTTTGGATGCACAGATTTGTATATCGTCAAAGTCCTGCTCCACCGTTCCGCTTGTAAAATACCAATCGGTTACCGTGCGTTTTTTACCGTCGCTGTCGGTTTCTTCTCGGTCTATACCGCCCTGTCCGGTGTAGGTGGCAAAAACGTTGGCATCATAGGTCCAGAAAGGTATGTAATTTCCTATTAACTTTGCGGTTTGGAAGGAGAACTTAAAATCATTAGGTGCAAACCAACGGCTTTTTACCCAGTTCAAAAACATCACGCCGGCATCTTGGTTATCTATTTTAAAGGGAATTATCCCTTCCGGGGTTATGCCGCACTTTTGTTTTACGGTAGCAATTTGGCCGGAACCGCACATGGGACATATGGTAGAAGTCTGAAATTCCTCAAATACTATTTCCGCACCGCAGTTGTGACAGCTTGCACCGGCTAGGCCTTCAAAAACTTCGGTTTCGTTAGCTTCTCTTTGGGCATAATCTTCAAAATCATATTCCTTTATGTGTTCCGTAACCGTCTCGATGGTTCCTTCGAAACCGCATGAGGTACACAAAAATTTTTCTTTTTTTATATCGTACTTTAATACACCGCCACAGGTAGGGCAAATGAAATTATCGGTTTCTATGGGGACTTTGGCTTTGTCGTCTTCGTTGCCCGTATTGCTCATTATAAACCCTCCGTAAATCAATATTATACTCAAACCAATAAGGAATAGTAACAAAAGCTATTCTTCGTGAACTGTTCGCTCATGTGTTTTTCAAAGAAAACCACCGGTCGCTCACCACTACGAATATACGCCTTTGTTACTCTTTAATAAGCATTTGACTATAAGGTAAATTCCGATTAAATTTTCACCTATAGATTACGAAAAACAGCAATAAATCATTATATTATTCTCTCCTGTAAGTATATCATAATATTATCATTAATACAAAATGATTAAGTTAGGCGTAAACCTACCGGGTAACAAGCCCTATTTGCTAACTTGTGTTAAAATACCGGCAAAACACAACAAAAAAACGGCATACCCGAATAAATTCGAATACACCGTTTATAAACGTTAAAGGGAAATTACTTAATAGTGATAACAGCGCCAACTTCTTCAAGTTTAGCTTTGATAGATTCTGCTTCTTCTTTAGCAACAGCTTCTTTAAGCATTTTGGGAGCGTTGTCAACTACTTCTTTAGCTTCTTTCAAGCCAAGGCCGGTAATTTCACGAACAACTTTGATAA
>CAYMOU010000135.1:0-4547 GCA_964392115.1 uncultured Defluviitaleaceae bacterium
TATTTTTTAGGGGGTTCGTAATATGAAAAAATGGATTTGTTTAGTTTGCGGTTACGTACACAGTGGCGACCAACCGCCGGAAAGCTGCCCTCCCTGCGGAGCGCCTGCTTCTAAGTTTGAAGAAGACGAATGAGATTTTTTACGACAACCCGACGGAATAGATAGACATAATTGATCAAGGCTCCGCCTTAACCGGCGGAGTTACTATAAATAAACTTTCGGGGGATGACAACATGAAAAAATTCGTTTGCATTATCTGTGGCTATGTTCACAACGGCGAAGAACCGCCAAAAAAATGTGTAACCTGTGGTGCTCCTTCTTCTAAATTTAAAGAAAAAGACGACTGATAACAAGTGTTTTAAGACTAGCCTTTAAACAAATATATAACATAGATATTTTACAACCCGACCATAAAAAATCCTTGTATATTTTATCCAATCCGATTATAATAAACCCGTAACGGACAATTGGTAAAATATACATAAGAGCGAAATTTAGCCGCTCAACAACGATTATTAATTACTGAAAAAACCAAGGAGGTTTCTTAAATGAAAAAATTTGTATGTGTAATTTGTGGATACGTTCAAGCCGGTGACCAAGCTCCTGCAAAATGTCCTACTTGCGGCGCTCCCGCTTCCAAATTCAAAGAACAAACCGACGTTAAAAACTATGCTGACGAACACAGAATCGGAACAGCTAACGGCGTAGATGCAGAAGTAGTTGAAGGCTTACGTCAAAACTTTGTTGGCGAATGTACAGAAGTAGGTATGTACCTTGCTATGTCTCGCCAAGCAGACCGTGAAGGTTTCCCGGAAATCGCTGAAGCTTACAAACGCATCGCTTTTGAAGAAGCTGAACACGCTGCAAAATTTGCTGAATTATTGGGCGAAGTTGTTGACGCTTCCACTAAAGTTAACCTTCAAAAACGTGTAGACGCTGAACACGGCGCTTGCCAAGGCAAAAAAGACCTTGCTACAAGAGCTAAAGAACTTAACCTTGACGCTATCCATGATACAGTTCATGAAATGTGTAAAGACGAAGCTAGACATGGTCAAGCTTTTGCAGGTCTCTTGAAAAGATATTTTAACTAAGAAACAATACAAAAAAATATGCTTTAATAAGCTGATATTTAAAGGCTTTACAGGGTGTTCTTGAAACGGGAATACCCTGTTTTATTTTTTTAAAGCTCTATGGATTTTCCTGTATTTTAGGGATTTGGTGGGATAGAGCCTTATTTATTTGCAAAAAATAAACTATCCCACCAAAATATACTGCCGGATACTAAAACTTCTTGATACCGGGCATTCTAAAGTGGACTTTTAGACTTTAATTCTGTATAATGCTACATGGCTTAATACAAATACATATTGGAAGGAAGTTTTCATTGTTTAATATTTTTGTAGCCCCAATAAAGATTTTTGAGAAGAAGTTAGCCAAGCAGCTAACCTGCATTGTGTTATCCGCCTTGTTCGTTATCGCAACTGTAGTAGCCTTAAGCACAAAGGTCTATGCATCCACTACTGATATTTCCGTGGAAGTTACAGCGGTAAATACCTCGGGTGGGACTATAACTATATCTGATCAGGCTTTAAAACTAGCAGCCGGTGCTAACAAAACCTACTCACCAAAAGATGCTGTCTTGTTCCAAAACCTCAGATTAAAGGTAAATGACTATACTAAGAATTTATCTGAACCTGCTTTAAATGCTAGCTCACGCACCTTCTTACCTTTAAGAGCACTCACGGCTGCTATCGGTATTCCGGATTCTGCTGTATATTGGGATAATGTCAATCAAATAGCTATCATTAATCATAATGGCATCAAGATAGAGATCGCTATCGGTTCTGATAAAATGATTGTCAACGGTGTTACTAAGAATGTCATGGACAATGACCCTGGGCGTATTATTAAAGCTTTCGTATATCCAAGAAACAACAGAACTTACATGCCTATGAGACCTATCGTTGAAGCTCTTGGATATACTTGTGAATGGGACGCCGCATCTAACACGGCTCACCTTAAAGAACCAGGGTTCAAAACTCCTCAAGAGAAATACGGCAAAACCCCTAACCCAGCTTTTCTTTACAATGCCGATGGGTCCTACAACCAAGAACCAGTAAAAAGTCTTGTTTGGGGTAGACCAAAATATGGTCCAGACGGCTATAATCAATATGGGGTAGATAAGGATGGATGCGACCGGACCGGAAAACAGGTGGTGACCTTCGGCGACCCTAATGGCCCAACTTTAGAAGATGGTGAGGTTTGGGGATAAATAAATCACCTAAAATATAATTATTACCTTGAAATTAATTAACACATGAGATATAATAAAAACACAACAAAAGAGAGGTGCTTGCAACACCTCTCTTAGTAGCACAACCGCTTTAAAGGCGGTTAAGGCTCTCGATTTATTTTAGGGAAATAGACCGTTTACCTTGCGATGGTGGCGGTCTATTTTTGTTTCTTTATGTATGTCAATAGAGTTATTACAAATAACCCAAACGTAAGCATTAAAGAAATAGACTCATACGTCGACATGGCATCACCTCCTTTACAGGAAGTTAAGCCTAAACCGCCCTTATGCACTTGTGCTATTTCGATTTACAGCAGCCCCTATTAACATTTTCTAAGACTCGTACATCAATTAGTTTATCAGGAGTAATAATGAACCTACACCCAACAATAGAAATGATGAGATCTCTTTTCTATTATTGAGTGTAGGTTATATCAGAAGTACCAAATTCAAAAAGCCTATCTTTGTAGGATAATTCTGCTTCATAAAAGATAAACCGTAACGTGGGAATAGTTTCACGTTACGGTTTATTCTTTTATTATGCATATGTACCCCCATTTATTCGCCATCTGTCACAACATTAAATATATTTTTGCCATTAACAGCATCAGGGGATAGCAAGCCCTCCATAGCCTTGTGGTTTTTATCTGAATAAGTTAAAAATTTCATCTCTTTAGGTGGGACTATCAATTTCTCTTGCCCTGTTTCAATCAATAGCCTGGACAGATTTACATTATAGAAACATAATTTATGAACGTTATCGCTCCAATGGTATATGCTGTAACAATATTTACGTTCAACAAGTAATCGCACATCACACAGACCATGTGACTTATACAAAATGCTGTCCACAAACATCCCAAGATGAATACACGGATTAATTTTATAAATTTCATTATCCTTTTTGTAAAAGGCTTCAGTTGACTTTGCTGTTTTTTCTAAATCATAATAAAATAGTATGGCCATTTCTCTATTTTCCAAAGAAGGACGAGGAAGGGTGACTTTTTCCACAGGCAGTTCCGTGATAAACTCTAGCATATAAACTGAATTTAGCGTCTTTATGGTCATGAGATTTCCTTTCATACAGACCTCATTTGTAAGATTTGAAGTTCCCCATAATTTTAAAACGCTTTCGTTAAATTCAGATGCGGTTTTGGCTGTAAGTGAAACCGTAAGGTATACAGTGTTTCTAACAAACTGCAATCGGCAAAATTTGTTGTGCATTTCAACGTGTTTAGGATTGTTTTCATAATCTGTAACGGATTTTATTTGGAAGATACTTTCCATTGTGTGTGGTTTCATCTTGTATTCCTCGTATAATGAATTTACGGTGTTTTTAACAAGGACACCGCATAAAAGACTTGTTATCCTGAAAATTATATGGAATAATGAGCGTAACAAACAGAGGACGCAGTATCACTCCTTGAAGCACGGCTTTGAAATTGCCCCTTTGTCCTTATGGTTAGATACGTATAAAGTGATGTCGCCTAATAAAACAAATTAGCCATATAAAATGCGCAACAACCACAGGAGGAATAATATTGAACCTAAAAATTGAAACAACTACAACAGGAGTAGATTGGCCGGCTGTTAAATCTTTACTTTCTAAGGAAAATATGGCGACCTACAGTGTTGAAAAACACAAAATTGCTTTTGAAAACAGTTCAAAAGTTATATTCGTTTACGATGGTGATGACCTCATTGGATGCGGACGATTATTGACAGACGGCTCATACCAGGGTGTGCTTTACGATATTGTCGTTCATAGTGATTATCAAGGACATGGATTAGGGAAAACAATTGTCGCAGAGCTGTTGAAAGATCAAGATGACAAAAATATATTGCTATATGCAACGCCGGGAAAGGAAGGCTTTTACCAAACGCTTGGATTTCGTAAATCAAAAACCGCCATGTGTCGTTTTATCGACATTCAGTCTGCTATTAGAAAAGGACTCATCTGTTGAATTTTTTATAGATATAAAAGAACTACTCACATTTTAAAACGAGAGTAGTTCTTTAGCTTGTATGTATTTACCTGTTGGGACTTGTAATTGCTAAAATTGTGACGGGATTATTTTATGGACGCTATTCTTAGTATCTTTCGAAATAATCATATAGCTTACTTCTATTTATATATGCTGTTATATTATCATTTTTATAACCTTTAAAAGATCCGAAGTCCAAACCGGCTTACTGTAGTGCTTTTCAACATGAGAGGAAGTTACAAATGGACTGTTATAAGAAGGATCTGTCT
>CAYMOU010000136.1:0-4373 GCA_964392115.1 uncultured Defluviitaleaceae bacterium
TGCAGGTTGTAAATCCGCCGGTATTAATCTGCTTTAAAAATTTTATATAATAAAATAATAATAAAACTCAAATTACAAATTATAAAGCCTTTTTGAAAGGGGTTTTGAGAAAACTTTCATCAGAAAAAGTTTTCACCAAGGTTTTACCCCTTTTTTCTCTAACATACAGCTTTTTAGGAGGATAACAATGAAGGACATTCCCAATATGTTCGGCACTATGGTGTTTAATGAAGCGGTAATGAAAGAAAAATTGCCCAAGGATACTTATAAAGCCTTAAAAAGAAGCATAGCCGAGGGCAAACATCTTGAACTTTCTGTAGCAAACGTTGTGGCAAATGCTATGAAGGACTGGGCTGTGGAAAAAGGTGCAACCCACTATACCCACTGGTTCCAACCTATGACCGGCATTACAGCCGAAAAACACGACAGCTTTATTTCTCCCAACGGAGATGCTTCTATAATTATGGAATTTTCCGGTAAAGAACTGGTCAGAGGCGAACCCGATGCCTCCAGCTTTCCCTCCGGTGGGCTTCGTGCTACCTTCGAAGCCAGAGGCTACACCGTCTGGGATACTACTTCTTACGCCTTTATAAAAGACGGCACCCTTTGTATACCCACAGCTTTCTGCTCCTACAGCGGCGAAGCCTTGGACAAAAAAACACCTCTGCTTCGCTCCATGGAAGCCTTGGACAAACAAGCCCTGCGTATTTTACGTCTTTTCGGCAACAAAACCGTTAAAAAAGTACTGACAACCGTAGGTGCCGAACAGGAATATTTCTTAATAGACAACGAAGTATTTTTAAAACGTCCCGACTTGGTATATTCCGGTCGCACCCTTTTCGGTGCAAGACCTCCAAAAGGTCAAGAATTGGAAGACCATTATTTCGGTGCAATCAAACCCAGAGTTTCCGCCTTTATGAAAGAGTTGGAGGACGAACTTTGGAAGCTTGGCATACTAGCCAAAACCAAACATAACGAAGTAGCCCCGGCCCAACACGAATTGGCGCCTATTTACACCACAACAAATATAGCCACAGACCATAATCAGTTGACCATGGAGCTTATGAAAAGCATAGCCAACAAACACGGCTTGGCTTGCCTGTTGCACGAAAAACCCTTTGCAGGGGTTAACGGCAGCGGTAAACACAACAACTGGTCAATCTCCACCGATACAGGCATAAACCTGTTGGAACCCGGCGAAACCCCGTATGAAAACGCTCAATTCCTTTTGTTCCTTGTGGCGGTAATCAAAGCCGTGGACGAATACCAAGATTTATTGCGTTTGTCCGTAGCCAGTGCCGGAAACGACCACCGCTTAGGTGCAAACGAAGCACCGCCGGCTATAGTTTCCATGTTCCTTGGTGACGAACTTACAGATATACTTACAGCCCTTGAAAACGGCACCGAATACCAAGACAAAGAAGTTTGCCAAATGGAAATAGGTGCAACTGTTTTACCGCATTTCCCCAAAGATACCACAGACCGTAACCGTACTTCACCCTTTGCCTTTACCGGCAACAAATTCGAATTCCGTATGTTAGGCTCTACTTTCTCTATCGCAGGCCCTAACATTGTACTCAACACCATTGTTTCAGAAGTACTCTGCGAATTTGCCGATATTTTGGAAAAATCCCAAGACTTCAAACACGATCTTTCCAAGGTTATCAGAAAGACCATTAAAGAGCATAAGAGAATTATTTTTAACGGCAACAACTATTCCGACGAATGGGTTACCGAAGCCAAAGCAAGAGGCCTGCTGAACCTTAGCACCACAGTGGATGCATTGCCCACCTTTATCTTGCAAAAGAACTGTGAAGTATTTGCAAAACACAGTGTTTTCACCGAAACTGAAATTCATTCCCGTTATGAAATTCTCCTTGAGGGTTATTGCAAAACTCTGCATATCGAAGCCCTCACCATGATAGACATGATTAAAAAGGATATTATTCCCGCAAGCATCAGCTATCAAAATGAAATTGCAGAACTTTTGGAACGCAAAAAATCTCTGGGTAACTATCCAGCCTTTGCGGAAGAAAGCATTATGGCAAAATTGTCCGGGCTTACTTCCTCGCTTTACAAAATGCTTATGGAATTGGAAGATTCCGTTTTGGATACAAAGGCATACTCCGACAGCTTGGCTCTGGCTAAATTCTACAGAGAAACCATATTCAGCAACATGACAGAACTTCGCCTAATCGTAGACGAGCTTGAAACCATAGTTGCCAAAAAATATTGGACATTACCTACCTACGCCGATCTTTTATACAGCGTTAACTAATACTGATTCCATTTAAAACAGTATATAAAAATTTGCAATTTAGCCAAGGATTCACGGATATTTTGCAAATTTTTATCCTTCATCAAATATGGAATCGGT
Organism: uncultured Defluviitaleaceae bacterium; assembly: GCA_964392115.1. Taxonomy (GTDB): domain Bacteria; phylum Bacillota; class Clostridia; order Lachnospirales; family WRBF01; genus CAYXWM01. Next base: position 2,378 of record CAYMOU010000136.1, read on the forward strand.
ATAATTTATTACCTCGGGAGAAACTTTTGCGTTTCTCCTTTTTTTATTCAATAAAATTGGATTATTATGCTTTAATTATTGTAAAAGACACTGCCAATAATATTATTGGGAGGTTGGTTACATGAAACCCGAAAGAATATATTATGAAAGCCAAATTATAAATTTTGAATTAGGTAGGGATTTAAAAGTAAAATTTAAAGACGTGCCTTGGTATGAAATAGAAAACCACAATAACATACCTGAACTTAGAGCAAACTCCAACACAGAGTTTATAAATATGAAAAAATACCTTATTATAGGTACTCGTAAGACCCATAATTACGTGGATAATCAAAAAATATCCGATTTTTTGGTGCCATACACCTCATCCGGGTGCAGTGCCATGTGTTTGTACTGCTATTTAGTCTGTCATTACAATAAATGCTCTTATTTAAGGCTATTTGTGAACAGAGAACAAATGCTGGACAAATTAAAAAAAGTCGCTATGCAAGGCGACAAGGAAAAAACCTTTGAAATAGGCAGCAACAGCGATTTAGTATTGGAAAATATGATAACCGGAAATTTGGTTTGGACCATAGAAAATTTTGCAAAACAGGAACGGGGCTATATAACCTTTCCCACGAAATTTCGCAACGTGGAACCTCTCTTGGGGCTTGAGCATAAGGGCAGAACCATAGCACGAATGAGTGTTAACCCTCAAGATATTATTACCAAAATAGAAATAGGAACTTCCAATTTATCAAGCCGTTTAAAGGCTATCAATGACCTTTGCGAAGACAATTATAAGGTCGGGCTGCTTATAGCCCCGGTAGTTATGGTGGAAGGCTGGAAGGACTTATACTCCCAAATGCTGGATGAATTAAAGGAATCCCTCAGCGCTAAAATGCAAAAAGAAATGTTCATAGAAATAATTTTTATGACTTACAGCTACGTTCACAGAGCAATTAACAACCAAGCCTTTCCCGATGCCGTGGAGCTTTACAGTCAAGAATTAATGACAGGCCGAGGAATGGGAAAATACTGTTACAAACAATCCTACAGAGAAGACGGCGAACAGTTCCTTCGCTCGGAAATAGAAAAAAGATTTGATTCGCCCAATATAGTCTACGTGGTTTAATTAAAGAAAAACATGAAAGTTCGATAAAAATTGCAACCGGTACAATTTTTATCGAACTTTTTATTATCACTGATATTTCCAAAGAACCCGATTTTTTGTCTTGTATATTATAAGGTTGGCTACCGTAAGTAATCTTCTGAATTTTGTCCCGGTCAGTATATTTCATGTACTGAGTTTGTTGATAAAACACGGGAATTACTTTTGTATCTAAGGTATTCTATGTAGCTGTCCATAAATTGTTTTCTTTTTCGTGTACTTATGGGTATTTTGTAACCGCATGCCACTACGTTTTTTAAGTCAACTTCTTTAATATAGTACATGTTAACCAAAAAGCCTTGATGTGTTCTTGAAAATCCGTGAGGCTTCAAGTAAACTTCTAAATCGCTGATTTTTCCAACGGAATTAATGGGAGTTTCATTCTTATTGTTTTTTGTATAAATTAACAGCTTTCTCTTATAAGCTTCAATATATACAATTTCCTTTACAAAAAGGGTCACCAAGCCACCGGTTGTCTTAAAAGGCTGTTTTGGATATTTTTTGTGATTAACTTCAAGGGCTCTGACTATTTCGCTGTTAAAAAAATCTTCATCAACCGGAGTAACAAACAATTGAAATGCAGATAAACAAAAGGAGTCGTACATCTGCTTTTTGTTGACCAGGTCCTTGGCAACAATAAAAATTAAAGCCTCTTGCAGATATTCTCTGATTACAATACCGAAACTCAAATCATTTACATTTAAGAAGATCATATTATAATACTTACCGTTTTCCAAAGACTTAATAAAATCATTGGCGTTATCATAGACTGATAAATTTAAAAATTTAAATACTTTATTTTTTTTCAGAAATTCTGCAATATAATTTTTGTTTATAAAAGCA
>CAYMOU010000137.1:0-4068 GCA_964392115.1 uncultured Defluviitaleaceae bacterium
AAAAGGAATGGTTAATTATGGCGGTATTTAAGGAAGAAAAGACAGGTACATGGCGAGTAGTATATCGCTACACCGACTGGACAGGAGAACGTAAGCAGAGCCAAAAACGTGGGTTTAATACTAAACGTGAAGCGCAGGCGTGGGAGCGTGAGCAATTGCAAAAGGTTACTGCCGATTTGGATATGACCTTTGAGAGCTTCATAGAAACATATACTGCCGATGCTAAAAGCCGTATGAAAGAAAATACATGGGAAACCAAAGAACATATTATTCGTACTAAGCTACTTCCCTATTTCGGAAAGCGGAGAATGTGTGATATAAGCCCCAAGGACATTATCGCATGGCAGAATAAGATGATTGCTTACCGAGATGAAACAGATAAACCGTATTCACCTGTGTATCTAAAAACGCTTCATAATCAACTTAGTGCAGTTTTCAATCATGCAGTTAAGTATTACGGTCTGACCGTCAATCCTGCGGCAAAGGTTGGTAATATGGGCAAAGCAAAAAACAAGGAGATGTCCTTTTGGACGAAAGCAGAATATCAAAGATTTGCTAACGTTATGATGGATAAACCACTGTCATTCTACGCATTTGAAATGCTGTACTGGTGCGGTATTCGTGAGGGTGAGCTGTTGGCACTTACGCCGTCTGATTTTGATTTTGAGAAAGGTACCGTGTCCATCAATAAATCCTATCAGCGAATAAAAGGTCGCGATGTGATAACCGACCCCAAAACGCCAAAAAGCAATCGTGTCATAAAGATTCCGAACTTTCTCTGCGCAGAGATACAGGAATACTTAAAGATACAATATAAAATCGAGCCAAATGCTCGAATGTTTCCAGTTGGTAAGCACTATTTACATCACGAAATGGACAGAGGGGCAAAGGAATCAGGCGTTAAGCGCATTAGAATCCATGATATCAGACATTCACACATATCTCACTTGATAGATATGGGCTTTTCTGCGATCGCTATTGCCGACCGTGTAGGTCACGAAAGCATTGATATAACTTACAACTATGCTCATCTATTCCCATCAAGACAGACCGAAATGGCTGATAGATTGGATTTTGAGCGTTCAGAAATGGAGGTCTAACCATGTCACAAAAAGCAAAGGACAACAAAAACCGTTGGCGTAGTAAGACAGTAGGGTTTCGTGTATCGCCGGAAGAATGGGAACAAGTGACCATAATGGCATACGCTTCAGGATTGCAAAAGCAAGAGTATCTCATCAAACGTGTGTTGCAGCAGGATATTATTGTCCAGCCCAGTCCGAGAGTACAAAAGGCATTGCGTATACTTCTGGAGCGTGTAGCAGAAGAGCTGCGACGGCTTGAAGTTTTCAGCAGTGACAATGATGAGCTTCTTGAAACCATCCGCTACCTCACTACGATAATTGATCGTATGGGATATGAAACTAAGGCAAAAGAAAAAAGTCCATATACTGCAAGATAAGAACTTTGAACGCTGTGACGGAAAACCATCGTAAATATTTCAACTACAATTAGTATACTACGGTTCTCTTTGATTTTAAACAAATTTGTCAAAAAAGGAGAGAAAACGTGAAGCCCCTAAAGATAATTTCAATGGACGAGGTTGAAGCAAAATCAGTTGAATGGTTGTGGCATCCTTAAAATTAAGGGCAATCGCTGATAAAAAAGCGGTTGCTTTTTTGTTTGCTAGGAAACTGCTTATGTATGGAAAATAGTGGAAAACAAAAAAGGGGCAAAAGTCACCCTAAGATTAAAAAGCAAAATTTTAAAATTCAAATAGTGTGCTATAATTTATAAGCAATTCCGTCATGATTAACATAGTACACAGGCTGCATTTTACCGGCAGAACAGCAAGAGCAGTCAAAACGAGGCGGAAAAGTAGGGTCACCACCGTCCATAATGTCAAAAAAGTCAACTACTTCTTTTGGTATAAATTCCTCGAAATTACACGTAGTGCATCTAAAAAGAATAGGCGAATCGTTAGGTTTTGGCATAAATACGACTCCTTAAAACATTGTCATGAAGTATTAAGCCCATAACGGTCTGAATAATACTTTATTTTTCGAGGATTTGCAAAAATTTCTACAAGTTCAAAGTAGGAGCCGCAAGAGCATTTAATTGGGTCATGTCTAAAGAAATGCATAATGCGTTTGCGCCATGACCTATATACATCTTTGATTTCAGAAAGTCTTAAGGTTGAAATAAGCTTAGCACGATGGAGGTATTGTTTATATTTTGAGCTCTTATTACAATAAAAGCCGTAATAACGAATCATTTTAAAGTTTCTGTCAGAGATATGGATAATTAACCTTTTAATAAATTCAAAGACAGAAATAGTCTCAGTTACAAGTTCGGTAGAGCCGTGAGGAGTATATGTAAACGTTACCGTTTTGCCATCATACTTTATTATCCTTGACTGAGCCAGCACAGGGCGTCCTGCATAACGTACTATGTAGTTAATTACTCTCGATGAAAAATTCTTAATGGGAGGGGCATTTACGTAAAAACCTGAATCATGATTTTGATAAAGCTTATCAACCAGAGACTTAAAAGAAGGATCCTTGATTTCTGCAGAAAGAAGCTTCAAAAGAGAGTACTGCCAGCTTTTTCTAAGGCCTTCATAATTAATATGGTTAAGCTTTTTCCACACGTTAGAATTTCCGATGGCTTCTTCACAAAGAATCATATGTATGTGGGGATTCCACTTTAGGTCACGGCCAAAAGTATGAAGCACAGAAATTATGCCGGGAATATAATTTTCAGATTTATTCCTTATGTTGTAATAATAAGAAATAGTATTGTCAGCTGCTTTAAAAAGTAATCCTAATAGTTTTCTGTCAAGAGCAAAATATTTACGAAGCTCTTGTGGGATTGTAAAAACCACATGCCTGTGTGAGGTATTTAACAGTTTGGCTGCCATATTTAAAGCTCTGTCTTTTGAGTATTTAGCGCCACAACAGTTGCAAAATCTACTTTTACAGGTGAAAGGGTACATTCATGATTGTATTGCATTTAGGACAAATGTATAAGGCAAACCCGTTACTAGGGTCTTGGCAACCAATTATTTTTTCAACCTCCTCTATTATTACTGGTCTTATAGGTTTGTCTTTCTTGTCCATTTCGTCAACAAAGCTGCTCCAACTTTCTGTAAATATCTGTTTTATTGTTATTTTACCAGATTTTGCCGTTAGCTCTTTATAAATATCTAAATAACGTTTCATATTGTTATTTTACATTACTTTGTACAAAAAAAGATAGTGGCTATATTAATTTGGCCACTATCTTTTTTTTCGGTTTTAATGCGGGCGGTTTTTGCCCGCTTTTTTATTATATTACAAACAAATATAAGTATAAACTACCTAAATTCGACTTTCAGCATTTTAACATAAAATCACATATAATTAAATTCTCTGCTTCGGTTTTTTTGTTTAGACCCAAAAGAAAAATCAATACCCCAAAACAGGAAACACACACCGATTTGGTAGATATTGTAAAGGCAAAAAACTAAGCTGTTGAGAAGGAACCTAGAGGCATAGTGATACGAGCTGGGAGAATTTCAGTACATTTGCCACATAACTACGATATAGCAAAGCAGAAATATGCCAATACTTAACAAATTATCCACACCTTCCTTCGATACACCAGCTAGGCAATGATAGAAGCTAAAAGCTTTCTTGTAAACCACTGGGATAACTTATATTATCGCATGCAAAATATTAGTTATGAAAGTAGGGGAGCGCCACTTTGTACTTGAATAAAAAAAATAACACAACCCGCGAATCCATTAAATGATTCGCGGGTTGTGTTATTTGCCTATCTTTTATGCAGCCTTAAAAAAGAGAAAACGATATTATATCAAATGCTTATAAGTCTGCTGCCCCCAATAAAGGCTATAATCGTTAGTTGAATCCACTTTTCGTAATAAACTGCAGAATAAAACAATAGGGGTGTGAAAAAAGCTAAATGTGATAACAATATCGGTGCATTACAGCAAAATCTCCTTAGTCAAACGTTACCTTCTGCATCACATTAGAATTAATCACTCGAAGAAACAGTGCTGCAGCTTCGGCT
>CAYMOU010000138.1:0-3993 GCA_964392115.1 uncultured Defluviitaleaceae bacterium
TTTGGGTAGCTATACCCCAGTTGCATTTTCCGCCGTGGCAGCTTCTGCAAAGGTGGCAACCCAAAGCCAAAAGTGCCGAAGTTCCTATGTAAACGCAGTCAGCACCAAGGGCTATAGCCTTTACGATGTCTGCGCTGTTTCTTACGCTGCCGCCAACAATTAAGGAAACGTTGTCACGTATACCCTCGTCTCTAAGGCGTTTGTCTACGCTTGCCAGAGCCAATTCTATGGGAATACCCACGTTGTCACGAATACGTGTGGGTGCTGCACCTGTACCTCCACGGAAACCGTCTATGGAGATAATATCCGCACCGCTACGGGCTATACCGCTGGCTATGGCTGAAACATTATGCACGGCGGCGATTTTTACGATTACAGGCTTGGTGTAGTTTGTGGCTTCTTTTAAGGAGAAAACAAGCTGGCGTAAGTCCTCTATGGAATAAATATCGTGGTGAGGTGCCGGCGAAATAGCGTCGCTACCCTCGGGAATCATACGGGTTTTGGAAATATCGCCTACGATTTTTGTGCCGGGTAAGTGACCGCCTATGCCTGGTTTTGCACCTTGACCCATTTTAATTTCAATAGCGGCACCACTGTTTAAGAAATCCTTATGTACGCCGAAACGTCCCGAAGCTACCTGAACAATGGTATTTTTGCCGTATTTATAGAAATCTTCGTGAAGACCGCCTTCGCCGGTGTTATATAAAATACCCAGTTCTTCTGCGGCTCTTGCCAAGGATTCGTGGGCGTTGTAGCTGATTGAGCCGTAACTCATGGCAGAAAACATTATGGGCATAGATAAGGAAATTTGTGGTGACAAGTTGTTAATCAATCTGCCTTTTTCGTCACGTTCAATTTTCTTGGGTTTTGCTCCCAGAAATACTTTTGTCTCCATAGGTTCACGCAAAGGGTCTATGGAAGGATTGGTAACTTGGGAAGCGTTCAGTAAAATTTTATCGAAATAAACCGGGTAATTTTCCGGATTACCCATGCTTGACAGCAACACGCCGCCGCTGCCTGCCTGTTTGTAAAGTTCGTTTATAGCTTTGGAGTTCCAGTTGAAATTTTCTTTGTATGTATTATCGCTTTTTACTATTTTTAAAGCCCTTGTGGGACAAAGAGAAACACAGCGGTGACAGTTTACGCATTTAGCATCGTCACAGACCAGCTTGTTTTTGTCCTCTATATATTCATGCACTTCGTTTGCACATTGTCGCTCGCAAACTCGGCATTGTATGCATTTGTCATAATTCCTTACTACTTCGTATTCGGGATATATATAATTAATTGCCATCAGCAATACCTCCGTCAAGGGTTACCAACACGGGCTCGCCGCCCATGGGTGACCAAACTTTGTCCAAGTCTGCCTGTATTATGCGGATTGCGGCTTCTTCGCTTGCCATGTAAACCATATCGTCCTTTTCGCCCACTATAAGGTTACGCAATTTTAACCTGTCGTTCAGGGCCATAAGACCGCCTTCAAAGCCTATGATTATAGAGAAGGGACCGGTAATAAGCTGTGCGGAAAAGACGTTTCTTAAATATTCGTGGGTTTGCCTGTCTTCCGTGGGCATACTCACTATGGTTTGCCAGAAAGGCGCCGCCATAACAGAGGCTATTTCTTTAAAGGTCAAGCCTTTTTTCCTGTGTAAATAATCCACTATATATGTAATAACTTCCGTGTCTGTTTGCAGGTTGCATTTGTAGCCGTACATTTCAATGGCACGTCTGTTGGCATCGTAGGAAGAAATTTCGCCGTTATGAACTACAGAATAATCCAACAAAGCAAAGGGATGAGCACCACCCCACCAGCCGGGAGTGTTGGTTGGGTATCTGCCGTGGGCTGTGAAGCAGTATCCTTCGTATTCATCCAGACGATAAAATCTGCCTACGTCCTCCGGGTAACCTACGGCTTTAAATACGCCCATGTTTTTGCCGCTGGAGAAAATATAGCTACCGTCTATTTGTGTATTTATTCTGAAAACGCATTTTGCCACAAATTCCCGTTCGTCAAGCTGACTGCTTGCCAATTTTGTGGGAAGCGGAGTTACAAAATAACGCCAAATTTTGGGTTCGTCGGTAATTTGTTTCATTTGTTTTACCGGGATTTTGGAAAGGTTGATTATATCGAAATGTCTTTCCAAAAAAGCTTCGCATTCTCTTTTGCTTGCGGAACTGTCGTAAAATATATGAAAGGCGTAATAATCTTTATATTCGGGATAAATGCCGTAAGCCGCAAAGCCGCCGCCAAGGCCGTTGGAGCGGTCGTGCATTACTGCGATTGATTTTATTATATTTTCACCGTTGATACGCTTGCCGGATTTTGAGAATATACCCGAAATGGCACAACCGGACGGTATTCTTACCTGACCTTCTTTTAGCACAAAAACTACCTCCAATGCTGATTTTTTGAGCGGTGGGTGGATTAAAAGGATAAGGCCTTGAGGGAAACTTTTTCTGAAGAACAAGGCTATCCTCAAACTCCCTTAAAAACGAATTTTTCAAAAAGACCTAAAAGACTTCACCGCTCTAAGCTTTTTTCCCAATTACTTCATTGTTGTTTGGGGTGAAATAAGCTTATATAATTAACTTTTGCATCGCCGGATATTTTGTCCGGAAATACGAAAGGCGTTCATTAAACCGCAGCTAAACACCGTTGCGGCAAGCCTTGGCTTGTGCAACATAATGTTTGGTTACGATCTAACGAACGCCTTTGTTCACTATGTAAAGGTTATACACCAATCAAATTTGTTTGTCAACAGCTACGAAAAAAAATATGTAATATTGCATATGCCGGATTTTTAGAGTATAATCAGCAGGTAATATTGCTTTTTCACAATTTTGATAACGTAATATTTTTTGGTAAACCCATACAAATGATTATTGTTTTTTATTAAACAATCCGTAAAACTACCAATATTGAATTCGACTGTTGACAAGGACAAAATTGCTATGCTATACTTTGCAAATAACAGCAAAGGTGCTGTGGACGATGGTCCGCAGTGCCTTATTTTTTTTTGAGAGGATGTTTGCCATGAGTAAATTGACTGTTCCCGCAGGTTATAAAACAAGTTTATCTGTATACGAAACTCAAACAGCAATTGGCAGTGTTAAACGAATATTTGAAGATTATTTGTCTGCCGCACTCAATTTAAAAAGAGTATCCGCACCATTATTTGTGGAACCGCAAACAGGTCTGAACGATGACTTAAACGGCATCGAAAGAGCCGTTGAATTTGACATAAAAGAAACCGGTACTAATGCCCAGATTGTTCACTCCCTGGCTAAATGGAAACGTATGGCTTTACATAAGTACGGCTTCCCGGTAGGCGAAGGCCTTTACACCGATATGAACGCCATACGCCGTGACGAAGAAATGGATAACATCCATTCCATCTACGTAGACCAATGGGACTGGGAAAAGGTTATAGACCGACCAAGCAGAAATATTGACTACCTTAAAGAAACAGTGAACAAAATAGTAACAGCCATATGCAACACCCAAGACAAAATCAAGGAACTTTATCCCCACCTGTCAACCACGCTGTCAAAAGAAGTTAAATTTATCACAACCCAAGAGCTTGAGGACTTATATCCGGCACTCACTGCCAAGGAACGTGAAAATAAATTTCTGCAAGAGCATAAGACAGCCTTTATTATGCAAATAGGCGACATCTTAAAATCCGGTACAAAACACGACGGCAGAGCGCCCGACTACGACGATTGGGCCTTAAACGGCGACATTATGTTCTGGAACGAAACCCTGCAATCAGCTTTCGAAATTTCTTCCATGGGCATAAGGGTAGACGAAAAATCTCTTGATGAACAGCTTAAAAAAGCTGACTGTGATAACCGCCGTGAAATGGAGTTCCACAAAATGCTCCTTGCAGGTGAATTACCCCTTACCATGGGTGGCGGCATAGGTCAATCCAGGCTGTGTATGCTCCTTCTGGGCAAAGCACATATAGGCGAAGTGCAGGTTTCTGTCTGGGA
>CAYMOU010000139.1:0-3805 GCA_964392115.1 uncultured Defluviitaleaceae bacterium
AATCCTCTCGGTACGCAGGCTTGTTGCGTGAAATACGGTATCTATATGCATAAGTGTTTTGTTCAATTTTGATAAATATTTAACTAACCTTCCGCCTAAGTGATACAAATATAACAAGGTCTCGAAAAGGCATAAATACTTTGGTTTTAGTATAGGAAAATTTTCTTTAATAAATCCCGAGCAGTTTATATATTGACTGTTTGTACCGAGGGTCTTATAATTAAGTAATTTTGCGGGGTAAGGCTTGAAGGTGTCGTGGTTTTACTCCTTCTTTATTTCATATGTAAAGAGGTAAGGGTATGGATATTAATAAGATGTCTTTTTTGGTTTTGGCCGGAGGAAAAAGCAGCAGAATGGAAACCCAAAAGGCGGATTTGGATTTTGAAGGCAAGACCTTTCTGGAGACTTTGATAGGAAAAGCAAGGGATTTGGGTTTCGGTGAAATAATTGTATCAGGATACCCTTGCCGTGAGGCGGATATTATATTTGTACCGGACGAATTGGAGCAAAGAGGGCCTTTAGGCGGTATGTATTCGGGGTTTAAAGCAGCAAAAAACGAACTTTGTTTTGTGGTAAGCGTTGATGCACCACATTTGGAAAACGGCACTGTTGCCGCAATGATAAATTTTCATAAAACTCATAAAAAGCCCATTACTTTGTTATGCCAAAATTCAAAGATTCAACCGTTGATAGGAATTTACCCCACCCGGGTTTATAAAGAGATATTAGAACTTATAGAACAGAAACCTGCTCCTGTTTTTCGATTTTTGGACAGGTTTGAATATGCATTGTTTGAACCGGACGAGCCCGGCAACTCTCTTTTAAATATAAATACGCCGGAGGATTACAAAAGGTATATTAAGCAAAAAAAAAGTAAAGCCTAGGCTTTACCGGATTTTAATTCTGGCGGGAGTATGTGGGAATCGAACCCACCTAAGCAGCTCTTCACTGCTCTTACCGGTTTTGAAGACCGGAGGGAACACCAGAACCCATCTACCCCCGTATTTAAAACAAAGTTATTTTAACTCAAATAAAACTGCCTGTCAAGGTTTTGAGGAAGACTATAAGGGAGAAATCGACCTCTTTCGAAAAACCAATAAAAGGCATAGGATATATAATTTTACATATAAAAGGGATGAAATCGGCTTTCATCCCTTTTTTGCATTTCTGTCTAACTTATGCTGACCTTTTCTCCGTCGTAATCAACTTTAACCTTATCGCCGGATTTAACCTTGCCTTCAAGTATGCTTTCGGCAAGTTGATCCTCGATTTTATTTTGTATGGCACGGCGTAAAGGTCTTGCGCCGAAGGCCTTGTCGAAGCCTTCTTTGGAGATATATTCTATAATGCTGTCTGTTAATTCTATTTCTATATTCATGGCTGACATGACTCTATCCACCACTTCTTTGGACATTAATTTAACGATTTCCTTAACGTCGTCTTTATCCAGAGGGTGGAAAACGATAATGTCGTCTATCCGGTTGAGGAATTCCGGTCTGAAAATATTTTTTACCTCTTCCATAACCCCACGCTTCATGTCTTCGTAGGTTTTTTGGCTGTCCTCGTCTGAAACGAAGCCTAATTTTTTGGGAGCGATGATGTTTCTTGCTCCGGCGTTTGACGTCATTATCAGGACGGTATTTTTAAAGTCTACTCTGTGGCCTTGAGAGTCGGTAATGTGACCGTCTTCCAGAATTTGAAGCAGGATATTGAATACGTCCGGATGGGCTTTTTCTATTTCGTCGAATAAAACAACGGAATAAGGTTTGCGGCGTACTTTTTCGCTTACATGACCGCCGTCGTCATAACCCACATAACCCGGAGGTGAGCCAATAAGCTTGGAAACCGAATGTTTTTCCATGTATTCGGACATATCTATGCGGATAATCGAATCTTCGTTGCCGAAAAGCACTTCGGACAAAGCCTTGGATAATTCGGTTTTACCCACACCTGTAGGCCCAAGGAACAGGAAAGAGCCTATGGGACGTCTGGGATTTTTTAGCCCTACACGGCCTCTGCGTATGGCTTTGGAAACTGCCTTAACGGCTTCGTGTTGCCCTATAACACGATTATGGAGGATTTGCTCCATGTTCATAAGGCGTTGGCTCTCTTCTTCTTGTATGCTTTTTACCGGTATTCCCGTCCAGCCGGCTACGATTTCGGCTATGCGTTCTTCGTCTACTATATGGGTGGTGTTGGTGTTGGTGTCATTCCATTGTTGTTTTGCCTGTTCCAGCTGTGCTTTTATTTCGTTTTGGTTATTTTTTATTCTACCCGCCTTTTCGTATTCTTCGGTTTTAATGGCGGATTCTTTTTCTTTTTCAAGCTCTGTCAGCTTTTCTTCCAACTCTTTTATGTTAGGCGGAGCTGTGAAGGTGGTCAGGCGTACCTTTGATGCGGCTTCGTCCAATAAGTCTATGGCTTTATCCGGAAGGAAGCGGTCGGCTATATACCTAGCAGATAAACGAACTGCGGCAAATATGGCATCATCGGTGATTTTTACGCTGTGATGAGCCTCGTATTTGTCTCTTACGCCTTTAAGCATTTCCACGGCTTCTTCTTCGGAAGGTTCTTCTACCTTAACCGGTTGGAAGCGGCGTTCCAAGGCGGCGTCTTTCTCAATATGCTTGCGATATTCGTTCATGGTGGTCGCACCGATAACTTGAATTTCGCCTCTGGCAAGTGAAGGTTTTAAAATGTTGGAGGCATCTATGGCACCCTCAGCTGCACCGGCACCGATAATGGTGTGTAGCTCGTCAATAAAAAGGATTATGTTTGAAGAACTTTTTACTTCACCCAGAACCTTTTTAATTCTTTCTTCAAATTCGCCTCTGTATTTGCTGCCGGCTACCATCGCGGATAAATCCAAAGCCATAACCCTTTTGTCTTTCAAGGTTTCGGGAACGTCTCCGCTGATTATTTTTTGGGCCAATCCTTCCGCAATTGCGGTTTTGCCTACGCCGGGGTCACCCACTAGGCAGGGATTGTTTTTGGTTCTTCGGCTTAGTATTTGAATAACACGCTCGATTTCGTTATTTCTGCCGATAATGGGGTCAAATTTTTGTTCGTCTGCCATTTGGGTAAAATCTCGGCTGAATTTATCCAAAGTAGGCGTGTTTGAGGGTGCCTTCGCTTTGGATTGTTTGCCCATAGGTGCAACGGTGGGTGATTTTTCGCCTTCGCCCAACATAGTTAATATTTCTTCGAACAGATTTTGAATATTTACGTTTAAAGAAAGTAAAATTCGGGTAGCTATGCAATCCGGTTCCCTTAACAGTGCCAGCAAGAGATGTTCCGTGCCTATATAGCCTGTGCCCATACGAAGGGTTTCTTGCATACTCATTTCAAGGATTCTTTTGGTTCTGGGAGTAAAATCCAGGTCTGTATTGGTTCCCGAAGGTTGAGATTCTGAAATTTGGAGCAATTTTTCTTCTACTTTATATTCGGTTACACCTTGATTGTTTAAGGCTCTTGAAGCAACGCCTTCCGTAACCGCCAACAGACCCATAAGCAAATGCTCTGTACCCACATAATTATGGCCGTAACGTGCCGCAATTTGTTGGGCTGATTGTATAGCTTCACGTGCTTTTTGTGTGAATTTTTCCGCCATATGTATCCTCCTAACGTATAAAAATTCCGATAAATGTAAGATTAGGGGTTACGGGATTTACCGCTATAACCCCGGGTTAAATTGATTATATATTATTAATGTTTTTAATGTGTGAGAAATTTGCAACTTTTTATAATCATTTAATACTAATTCCATTTAAAACAGTAGATAAAAATTTGCAATTTAGACAAAGAT
>CAYMOU010000140.1:0-3709 GCA_964392115.1 uncultured Defluviitaleaceae bacterium
GGCTATAATTTTTGCACCGATGGAGATTTCGTCGCCTTTAAGCCCGTCAGGGTAACCCCTGCCGTCATAACGCTCGTGGTGATGTTTAACTGTTTCTTTTATTTTTTGAAAGCTGGATAATCCCTGTAACATTTCAAAAGAAGTTACGGGATGATTTTTTATAATGGCATATTCCTCATCGGTTAAACCGCCGGGCTTATTTATAATAGCATGAGGAACACGGACTTTTCCTATATCATGTAAGTTTGCGGCTACGGAAATATCAAAAATTTCATTGTTGTTGAGTTTCATAGCCTTTGCAAGGTTTACGGCTATTTTATGAACACTGTTGGAATGGGTAGCTGTATATTGGTCCTTTGCCTCCAACAATGAGGTAAGTATAGAAAGGATTTCGTTGTAGTCTTGGTCTCTTTGTTCATAGGCAAGCATTTCTTGTGTTCTGTTAGCCATAATTTCCAGTATATATTGCGTACCGTCGTCACCGGTATACAAAGGTATGGCGTAGTCGTCCACAAAGCGGACAGAACCGTCCGGCAATATATCCTTTCGAGAAATCATGGTTTTTTCGCCGGTTTGCAGGGCTTGGTTTACCGCACAATGACTACACATCTTTCCGCCGTTGGAAAGATTGTAGCAATATTCGCCCAGGGTTGTTTCCATTTCCAAGTTTCGTAATTTCAAAAAGAACTTGTTGATGTAATGTATCCTAAAATTATTGTCTAAAATAATATAGGCTACCGGCGTGTTGTCAATAAAAAATCTTATTAATTCCGGACTTAAAATATTTTTCATTTAAATCTATCCTTAAATTAAAATAAAATCCCATGACACTAACCCATCCGTTAAATATATCGCAATAATTCCAAAAAAAATTAACGCTTTATTTAATAGACAGGTCAAAATATAAGAAAATTACATTTCACTACAGTAAATTTATTATAACAATAATAAATTTTAATGTCAACGTATCAGAATTATGTAGAGCTTAAAAAAATAAATAACTGCAATTCTGTATACCTAAACATTAAATAATTTTTATAACGACCCTTGCAATTTTGGAACCGGCTAAAAAATTGACAACATAAGTAACGTAATATATACTGATATATAAAAAATATACAATAAACGGAGGTTTGGGATGAAGAAATTTGCTTTTTGGTTTCTGAGCATTATTTTGGCTGTTTCCTTATGGGTAACAACCTTTGCGGCAGTAAGCGGTACTGTTTTGGTTATGCAAATTAACTCCAAAACCATGTATCTGATAGAAAACGGAGCAGAAAAAACTCTGCAACGGGATACCGCACCTGTTTCGGTTAACGGTAGCACCCTTGTGCCCGTAAGAACGGTATCGGAGCTTTTGGGCGCCACCGTAAATTGGAATAATGATACCAAAACGGTAACCGTAATTATGGGTAGCAGTGCAGTAGAAATGCAGATAAACAACCCCACCGCCTATGTTAACGGCAATTATATTAATATGTCTGTTCCTCCGCAAATTATAGGTGGGTCTACCATGATACCCGTCAGATTTGTTTCGGAAAACATGGGCCTTAATGTATTTTATGACGACAGTACCAAAGCTGTGGCTATTTCTTTTCAGCCGTTGGATGCCGGGGATTTTAAGTCTCTGAATTGCGTTAAAAATCTTAAACCGGTTCCGGTTCAACAGCCGGCGTCCGCACCGTCTTCGGAAGGTAAGACTACTTATTACAAAAAAGACGTTAACGTATCCGGCAAGAAGATTTCAGCCGATATTATCGAAGTAAACATGAATAACACCAATGTTTCCGTGCGTACATATGTTGTGGGAAACAAGCTAAACAATACCACGTCTTTTGCAAACATAGTAAATGACCGCAAACCCATAGCCGCCATAAACGGCAACTTTTTCAACGCTTACGACAGCATAAAAGACCCTGTGGGAACTATAATGTCCCAAGGGCAAATAATTTACGGTTCGTCCGGCCTGACTTCTATGGGTATTACGGCGGATAACAAGATTATGTTCGGCAAACCGGCGGTTTTCACTAAGATATATACCACAGACAACGGCAACCCCGAGGAATACACTGCCTTTGAAGTAAACGTATTAAGCCAAGCCGGAGAGCAGGCTGTTTTATACACTCCGGCCAGAGGAACAAGCGTTAATATTACAAATACCGGCAGTGTTATGAAAGTTGAAAACGACACCGTCACATCCTACACCGGTGTAAATCCCGGTGACAGCGTAAGCATACCTGCTAACGGTTATATAGTGTACTTTTCCCAAGTTGTAACATCCACGAATTATTTTAAGGTGCCCACCATAGGCAGGAAAGTAGCCATACGCTACACCTTATTTAAGCCCGACGATGAAAATTTTAATATGGAAACAGTGAAAGAAATGGTATCCGGGGCGCCTCGCCTGGTTAAAAACGGAGCCATAGACAATACACCCTTGGAAGCAGGATTTGCCGGTGATGCACGCTTTACAACATCATCATCGCCACGTACAGCCATAGGCAAAACCGCTGATAACAAGCTTCTGTTGGTTTCCGCCACCTGTACCATAGCCCAACTTAAAGAATTAATGCTTGCCATAGGTACGGTTGATGCCCTAAACATAGACGGCGGAGCCTCCAACGCTATGTATTACAACGGCAAATTCATAAGGCAACCCGGCAGACAATTAACCTCTGTAATATTGGTGGAATAAATGTCCGTAAATTATCTGAATAAAGTTTTTTAAATGTTTAGGGGATAACTTTTTCAGTAGAAAGAGTTATCCCCAAGCTTTTTTATTGTCTGACTAATTTATGAGATTCTATGCTGTCTGTAAATCTGTCAAAAAGGAAGGAAGTATCCAGAGGGCCGGCGGAAGCCTCCGGGTGGAACTGTACCGAGAAAATCGGTGCGTTTTTGTAAAGCAATCCTTCACAGGTATTATCGTTCATATTAATAAAAAGTTCTTCCGCAACACTTGGGTCTATGGTACGAGAAACAACAGCGTAGCCGTGATTTTGGCTGGTAACGTATATTCTGTCGGTTTGGGTGTCCTTAACCGGCTGATTTGAACCTCTGTGGCCGTATTTAAGTTTGTTGGTCTTAAAATCATGGGCAAGTGCCAAAAGCTGATGTCCCAAACATATGCCGAATACGGGTATGCCAAGTTTTATGATTTCCTTTAAATTCTCTATAATTTCAACGTTTTCGGCAGGGTCTCCCGGTCCGTTTGAAAGCATTATTCCGTCCGCATTGAGTTTTGATATTTCTTCGGCTTTAGTGTCGTGAGGAAGCACCCAAACGTTGCAACCTCTTTTCATTAATTGACGTTTTATGTTTTCTTTTGCGCCGTAATCCATTAGGGCTACGGTGTATTTTGCGTTTTCCGCCGGATAATATGCTTTTTCTTTAGTTGATACGCTTGCGACGGCGTTTTTTACTCTATAGGATTTTATTAAATTAAAATCTATATTTTCCTTGGAATCCGTGATTATTCCGTTCATTACCCCGTATTCACGAATTATTTTTGTCAGTGCTCTGGTATCTATGCCGTAAAGCCCTACTATATTATTTGACTTTAAAAAAGTGTCAAGAGTACCCTCACAACGAAAATTGGATGGTTCTTGACACCGATCTTTTACTATATAAGCACTGGCGGCAATAGCGGAACTCTCAAAATCAGAGGGAATAACGCCATAATTGCCAATAAGTGGAAATGTTTGAAGAA
>CAYMOU010000141.1:0-3627 GCA_964392115.1 uncultured Defluviitaleaceae bacterium
AGACGTAATATTAATTAAGCAATTTACAGCAAAACAAAGCTTTTTACATAATTTTTTCTCATTCCTAAAGGAATTTGGCACAAGAAATTGCTGCCGGATATTCCTAAGGGTAACGGTAAATATTTGTATTAAATATAAATCCATCGGTGTTGGTGACAATAATGACAAGCCTAACCTCTACTATAACAACCTCAAATGCATCCTTTTATTACTACTTTAGCCGCAGCTTTAGCTTCGGCTATTTTGCGTGTGATAAAACGTGCTTAGGTTGTGGTGGAGTTTAACATAAGGAATGGTACTGCATTCATTTATGGAAGATTCGCAACTAAGCGAATCTTCCTTTTTTTTTCGACATAATTGTCCGGCCGGATTAAAAGGGATTTCTATAGGTTTACCGTATATTCAGAATCTAAACTTCACAATAAAATTTAAGGAAGATTTTATGAAGAACATAAGCATAATAGGACTGGGACTTATAGGCGGCTCCATAGCATACGGATTGAAAGGTTACGGCAAAATCACGGGCTTTGATACAAAGGAAGCTGTGCTTAAAAAGGCTGTTGAAAGCGGTGCTGTGGACAGGGTTTGCAACAACCCGGCAGAAGCTGTTACCGATGCCGACATTGTAATTCTTTGTATTTATCCCGAATCCATATACGGGTTTTTGAAGGAAAATATCCCTTACATGAAACCGGGTGCGGTGGTTACCGATGTTTGCGGGGTAAAGGTGGGCTTATACAAGCAATTGTCAACCATTATACCCGAAAATATTGACTATGTGGGCATACACCCCATGGCAGGCAAAGAAGTGGACGGTTTCCACAATGCAGATGCCGCAATTTTTAAAAATACGGGCTTTTTGATTATACCTACGGAGAATTCCAAGCCCGAAAACATAGAAGAAATGAAAAACATGGCCACCCATCTGGGTGCAACAAAAATAGCCGTAACTTCCGCTCCGGAACATGACGACATTATAGCCTATACCAGCGATTTAATGCATATTTCGGCGGCTTGCCTCTGTATGGATTATCACGAAAAAATGACACCTGCCTTTACAGCCGGTGCCTATAGGGACTGCACACGTATAGCCCGTATTAATCCACAACTTTGGACGGAGCTTCTTCTCTCCAACCGAGATTTTATAAATATGCACTTAAAAAAATATATAAACAACCTAAACGCCGTTCTTGAAGCACTGGAAACGCAAAACGCCCATCAACTTTACAAACTGCTTGAGCGTTCCGACAAAAACAAGGAGGAGATGTTGAATAAATGAAAGAACTAACCGTAAATCTTCCGGAAAAAAGCTACAATATTCAAATATCCGGCGATATTTTGTCAAAATCCGAGGAAATCATTAAACAAATATTTCCCAAAGGCAAGGCTGTAATAATTACCGACAAAAATGTTTGGGATATATACGGCAACGATTTTTTACAGTCATTTAAAAATAAGCCGGATTACATCATTCTTCCTGCCGGAGAACAAACAAAAAGCTTGGCAACTGCCGAAACCGTGTTCGAAAACCTTTCGGAATTGGGCTTGCTCCGTGACGGTTTGCTTATAGCCCTTGGCGGCGGTGTTATCGGTGATTTAACGGGTTTTGTAGCATCGGCATATTTACGTGGTATTCCTTTTGTGCAAATTCCCACAACCCTTTTGGCACAGGTGGATTCCTCTGTTGGCGGTAAAACCGGGGTTAACATCAGAACCGGAAAAAACCTTGTAGGCAGTTTCTATCAACCGTCGGCGGTTATATCCGATGTTAATGTTCTAAATACCCTGCCGGAGCGTGAATTTGCTTGTGGTATGGCTGAAATTATTAAGTATTGTATGATTTGGAAAGGGCCGTTGAGAGAATTATTAAAGGATTATAACCCCACAAATACGGAAACTTCGGAGAAATTAGAAGAAATCATACACGAATGCTGCAATATCAAACGACAAGTGGTAGAACTTGACCGTTTTGACACCGGATTAAGAATGATTTTAAATTTCGGTCATACTTTCGGTCATGCTATAGAAAACTACTATTCGTATACAAAATACAACCACGGCGAGGCCGTAGCCTTGGGTATGGTGCTTGCCTGTAATTTGGGTATAATGCTGGGAATAACCCCGGAAGCAGCCAAGGCAGAATTAATGGATTATCTGCACAGATTTAATCTGCCGGTCAGTGACCCGGTAAATGTTACGGATTTGATTGCAGCTGTGTTTAACGACAAGAAAAATACCTCCGACGGTATTAACTTTGTTTTAATAAATAAAGAAAACCGGGCCGTTATACACAAAATAAACTTTGATGAGCTAAATTCATCGGCTAAGGAGTTGACATTTTGAACAGAACCGTAAATGCCTTTCCCAAGGGAATCGTAACTGTTCCTCCTTCAAAAAGCGTTGCACACAGGGCTTTGATTTGCAGTTTGCTTGCGGAAGGAAGTTCTGTGGTAAGAAATTTGGATTTTTCCCAGGACATAGAGGCCACTTGGGAATGCATACAAGCAATAGGTGCAAAATGCAACAAAGACGGTGATGTTTGTACCGTTGAAGGTGGGCTGAAATTCGTAAGCAATGTTTTAAACTGCAACGAATCCGGCTCTACCCTTAGGTTTTTTATACCCATAGCAGCTGTTTTGGGCGAAGATTTCTTGTTTACCGGCAAGGGCAGATTGCTTTCCAGACCCTTGGAACCGTATGTACTTGCCTTGGGTAAACAGGGCGTGAAAATGGATTTAACCGAGGAAGGGCTTAAAGTAAGCGGAAAACTTTCCTCCGGGAAATTTGAATTACCGGGAAATATCAGTTCCCAGTTTATTACAGGGTTGCTTTTTGCACTGCCTTTGGTTGACGGAGATTCGGAAATAATTTTAGAACAAGAACCCGAATCCCGAAATTATATAGCTCTAACCCTACAGGTTATGCAGAGTTTCGGCATAGAAATCAAGCACGAAAATTATCAAAAATACTATATAAAGGGTAACTCAAAATACAAAGCCTGCGATTATTACGTAGAGGCGGATTATTCTCAAGCGGCGTTTTTCTTGGTTGCAAGTGCCTTGGGTTGTGATGTGGAATGCGCCGGCTTGAACAAAGAATCTTTGCAAGGCGACAAAGAAATTTTGGATATAATAAGAAACTGCGGCGGTGAAATAGTTTATACGGAAAACGGCGTGAAGGTTAAGGCAGATGCCTTAAAACCAACCGTGGTGGATGCAAGACAAATCCCGGATTTGGTGCCGGTTACGGCGGTTTTACTAAGCTTTTGTCAAGGCGAAAGCAGAATTATAAACGCCGGTCGTTTACGTATGAAAGAAAGCGACAGACTTTTCGCCACAGCCACAGAATTAAACAAACTGGGTGCAAAGGTTACGGAACTGGAGGACGGTTTGATTATTCAAGGTGTTGAGCGGCTAACCGGCTGTCAAACAGACGCTCATAATGACCACAGAATAGCCATGGCATTAAGCGTTGCGGCTATAAAATGTACCGGAGAGGTAAGCATAACCGGTGCGGAAAGTGTAAACAAATCGTATCCCGGTTTCTTTGAGGATTTTTGCAAGACGGAGGTAAAAAATGGCTAACGTATGGGGTGAACGCATTAAACTCTCCATATTCGGAGAATCT
>CAYMOU010000142.1:0-3618 GCA_964392115.1 uncultured Defluviitaleaceae bacterium
TTTTCATTTTTTATTCTATTTTATCCATCTAGTATTTATTTTTACCAATTTTCTTAGTTACATTATTATAATACAGAAAAATGAAAAAAGTGCAATATGTTAATTTAATTACAATGTTATATTTATTGTTGTACCGGGGTATTTTTTGTAAACAACTCAATGGGTAGGGTGATTTTTTCTTTATTTACCTTGGCACTGTAATCGTTCAGCCGTTTTCCAATTCTGTCAAAATCGGCCCCTTGTGCCGGTGTGGGCTTAAAGTCATTTAAATTTTTCACCGATGAGACTGTAACCGGGTGAATTTTAATTTCGTTATTTGTGGGACCATATTTGCCCTCTTTATTTTCGAAAGTAAACTCTTGGGTGAATATAAAGGTATCCTTATCGCTTGGGTTGCGGTTTCCTCCGAAACAGAAATTGCCCAGGCTATATACTATGTATTTTTGGTTATATTTTTCAATTCCCTGCATTACATGGGGATGATGCCCAACAACCAAATCCGCTCCCGAATCAATAGCCCATCGGCCCAAATCTGTTTGGGTTTTGTTGGGAATATTTGCTCTTTCTATGCCCCAGTGAAAGCTGACTATTACCAATACTGCGCCCTTATCCTTCAAAGCCTGTATATCGGTCTTTACCTGATTTTTTATGCCGGATGACCAGCCCTTATATCCCAAAAATCCTACTTGTATTCCTTTAACCTCGCTTATGTATTCTTTGGGAGATACAAAAACGCCAATTCCCGCTTCGGACAGATATTTTAAAGTATCGTCAAAGCCGCCTTGCTTGTAATCCATATTATGATTGTTTGCGAAATTAACCGCTTCAACATTGCCTTCCTTTAATATGTTTGTAAAAGACGGCAAACCTTTAAAGGTAAATTCATTTTTTGCGGAGGTTGTTTTGGTTGTTAAGGGGCCTTCCAAATTAACGATTGTTAAATCGTCGGCTTCAAAAATATCCCTGACATTTTCGAAAAAGTAAGCAAAATTGCCCTTCTGCTTGTCAAAAACATTAAAAAAGCTATTGGCATATCCCCGAGTATGGTCCATACCCAAAGTACAATCCCCGGCAAAAGACAGCTTAATACTTACCGTATTTTTGGTATCCTCCGGCTCTTGAGCAAAAACACCGGTAATCATAGACATATTTAATAATAATACCAAGATATTAAGGCAGAATAATTTAATCTTCTTCATAATTCCTCCCTGAAAATAAAATAAAGACATCTGCAATAATTTCTACCAATTGGTAAGCTGTACGCAAGATGTCTGAATATCTTAGTATATTTTATATAAATATGTGGTAAAATGCAAGTGTATTTTAGATAATATCGATACACTTGTTATTTGATTAATAGATGTATTGTTGGTTTTTTGCCAAACTAAAGGGCTACACCGAAAAGTTACGGCACAGCCCTTTTTTAGAGGATAAAATTATCCCTTCAATTTAAACCCGGCTATCATCTTTCTGATAGAATCAGCCTGCCTTGATAAACGCTCGGAGAAAGCAGAACTTTTCCGGCTTATTTCCGTGTTGGAGCCGGTTACCATGGTAACTTCGGAAATACAGGCGTTAAGTTGTTTAAGATTGTTGCTCTGCTCTTTAGAGCCGGCCACTATGTTGTTTACAAGGTTGGATACTTCGGAGATTTGCCCTGCTATGGTATCTAGCTTTTGGGCTGTTTCGTTGGCTACTTCTGTGCCTTCGCAGGCCTTGCTTACGGAATTTTCAATGAGAACCGTGGTATCTTTTGCGGCATTTTGGCTTCTGTTTGCCAGGTTTCTAACTTCTTCGGCAACTACCGCAAACCCTTTACCGTGAACCCCGGCCCGTGCTGCTTCAACCGCCGCATTTAATGCCAATAGGTTGGTTTGGAAGGCAATGTCTTCGATTACCTTTATAATCTTGGAAATATTTGTAGACGATTCGTTAATGGCTTCCATTGCCTTGAGCATTTCGTTCATTACCTTGGTGCCCATTTCGGCATTGGTCTTTGCGTCTTTGGTAAGCTCGTTTACGTTGGCGGCAATTTCGCCGTTTTTACGGGTTTGGTTTTCTACTTTTTCGATGATACCGTTAAGTTCGTCTACGGCGGATAATTGTCTGTCAGCACCTTGAGACAATTCAAGGCAGAGATTGTATATTTCTCCGGAATCATTAGATACTTGCTCTGCCGATTGGCTGAAATCAGCCAAAATATTATTGAAAGTTTGCAAAATAAGGTTGATTGCGTCCTTAATATCGCTGAATTCTCCTATGTAATTTCTGTCAATAGAGATAGCAAGGTTTTGTTTTGACATATCCGTCAGCAGGTGGCTTATTTCCTTTATATAGCCGGAGAATACATCTTGGGTAGCGTTTAAAGAGTCCTTAATCAAGCCGAAATCGCCCTTATAATCCCCTTGAATTTTTGAATTAAAATCACCACGGGACATTTTGCCAAGTACTGCAACGGATTCTTTGATAGGTTCTATCATGGCCTTAAGAAGCTTGTTTAGTCCCCTTATCATTTTGCCCCAGTGGCCTTCAAATTCCTCATAATCAATTTCCCGGGACAAATCTCCGTTGGTAAGGTTTCTTATTTCGGAATGTATGGCCTTAAAGGTACTGCGGAGTTTTTCCACGGCTCCGTTGATTTCTGCTTTTTTTCCGGGAAACAGTCTTAACTCAGCTTCGAAATTTCCGGAACCGAATTCCGATACAACCGCAAGAATTTCGTTGGTTTCACTTACATATTCCACAGCCATCTTATTGACATTTTCGGCAACTTCTCGGTAAGATCCTTGAAAAGCCGTTGTGTCTATTTGGGCTTCGTTGTTGCCTGCGGAATGTTCTTCTGTCATGTGGCTGATTCCGTCCATCAAGGTACGGAAGGTGGAATTCATTTTTGAAAAGTTCTGCGCCAGTATACCGATTTCATCATTTGAACGGATTCTTATGTTTACGTTGGAATTTCCTTCGGCAACCAAATCGGAAATATGTGTTAACTCTTTTATTGGTTTTCTCAAAGCTTTGTTTATGTACAATCGTGCCAATAGTCCCAGTATTATACAGGATATAGCAACTGACAGAATAATTTTGTTTCTGAAATCATCCAAGTGTTTGATAACCTCTTCGGCATCAATATCGGCTCCCACTATACCTATAACCTTTCCTTGAGTATCAAATATGGGAGAATAACCGGAAACCATATAACCGTAGCCGCCCGGTTGATAAATGTCGCTGACGGTATCAATACCACCATCATAACATCTTAATGAAGCTTCGCCATAATCGGCGATAGAGTCAAGGTCACCAAAACTTGGGGCCAAGCCGGGTATACCGTCAATAAAAATATATCGGTAGTTTGCTCCGGAGGAGTCCTTTACTATGGCGTAAAGGTAAGACAGTTTCGCCTTCTTTTTAACATCTTCAAAATGCTTTTGCATCTCAAGTTGATAATCGGTTTTTTCTCCCGTTCCCACAATTTCGCTGAATTTCACAGGGTCTATAATGGCAGACATGGAACTTGCCGCTGACAGGGCAACATGGCCTTTATACTCTATAGAATCGTGCTGATAAATAAAATAATTAATCGTGCAAACAAGAACTGTAACCCCGATTATCATGCCTATT
>CAYMOU010000143.1:0-3574 GCA_964392115.1 uncultured Defluviitaleaceae bacterium
ACAACATAGGGTATTGGTAAAAAATTATTGAATTGTCATAATTTAGTTGACAGTAATAATTTTTAGGTATAGAATAGACAATAGGGAAAGTGTTGATATGAACTTATTGTCATATGGTCGCTTTTCTCAAAAAATGATAAGGGGAGGAATTATCATGACAAAAAGAAGAACAATTGCGCTATTATTAGCCTTTGCTCTTATTTTTGCTTCGGGTTCTGCTGCCTTAGCGGCAAATGCGCCTGAAAACAACGTGGTTTGGTATGGCCAGACCGACACACAAGTTGCACAATTCCCTGAGTCCGGCTGGTTCGGTTCTGACCGCACAAACGCATCCGGGGAAAAAATAACATCTAACGCTCACAGCACAGATGTAGGCTCTATGTATTTCCGTTGGGCTGATAAGCAAAACGTTGATACCTACTTGAAGGTAGAGTCTTGTGTGTTCGATAAGTGGGAGAGTTTTGTGTTAACTGCTAAGACAACTAAGGATTATTATGACATAACTATAAAGCCTGTTGAAGGGCAAGAATTAACTTCTGACGGTTGCTATGTGTTCTATTTGCCTCGTATCATTGAAAAAGGCAAAAAAGGCGACGAATACTTTGTAATTAACATGGTATTCTTCGGGGGCTACACTGAAAAGGAAACCGGAACCGATCACGAGCATACACCCGGCGCTTGCAACTGCTGTCCGGAAGTAACCATAACTACGGAAGACACTTATGAAGCCGGTAGCTTAAATGTAGTTAGCCAAGAGGGGCTTCCTGTTACAAATTTGACGTACTTGCTAAGCGGCGGAGATAATGGCGACTACAACGAAGCTGTTTCAGGAACATCTGTTGCCGCAAAAGCCGATAATTACGGAGAGTATCATAACGGCATTAAGTACGATCCTGACATTTGGGTTAACGAGTTAAGTAAAGACCCGGATTATGCAAGATTGCAAGAAATGGGCGCTCAGCTTATTTGGGAATCTGAGGTTGTTAAGAACCCAACACACGGCGATTTAGTTTCGTTTAGCCATGATTTTACAATTCCGGGGGCTCAAGTTACAGACCAAAGCGTTGTATTTGCCGCAGCGGCAGATAACGCCTGGGCTGCTTACCTTAACGGAACATTTATAGGAAGCGCAGAAACAGCCTTTAAGTGGGGCAATATAACCAGCTTCCCTGAAAATGAAGATGTGGCTGAAATTGCAAATGTATTTGAAAATGGACTTGGTGAAGACCAAGTTTCCTATGATGAATGGAAGAACATTGAGTTCATTACAATTCCCGGCGAATTAATTCGTGCCGGCGGAAACACCCTTACAGTATACGGACTTAACGAATATTATCACCCTGAAGACAACGAATTTCATGAGCACCCGGGTTGTGTTGCTTGTAACCCGGCGTTTATGTTCTATGGAATGACTGTAAATTATCACACAATTATTCCGGGCGAACCTCAAACAGTTAAGGATTGCTCATGCCTGTCTTCCGAAACAGAGGAATCCGGCTATAAGCTTACTTGCTGCTCTTGCTGCACATGCGAGGCTTGTGGTAACGGCGAAACAGCAAAGGAAATGGAACTTGGGGTAAACTGCGTAAATTCTGAAGATTGCAATAGCGAGTTCTGTGGCTTGGAAGGATTTGACTGTGAAGATTGCTGTGAAAACAACGTAATCTGTACCGATGTTGACTGCCCGTTAGGAATGTATAACGTCCCTAACTGCGACTGTGAGAAATAATAAATAATAAGAAAACAGAGTCTGTTTTGCTACTATAGCGGAACGGCTCTTTGGTACAATAAAAGTGTAAGTGCAAGATTCCAAAACAAGGAATCAAGCATTTGCACTTATTTTTTGTACAATTGGCTATACCATCATAAGACAAGTTTCAACCGGCTAGTATTGTTTTTTAGATGCACTCAGTAGATATGTATTGTATTATTTACACAAGATTTGTTTTTGAAGACGCACTCCGGTTTTTATAGTTTAAAAGAATGTTTTAGCGTAAGAAAAAGGAAATTAATATTACCTTTTCTTACGCTAAAAATTAATGCCAATACTTCCTATCCAAAGTTCTGTAATGTATAGCCTCACCCAAATGCATTGCTGTAATATTTTCGGAATTATCCAAGTCGGCAATAGTCCTTGCAATTTTCAGAATTTTGTGATAAGCCCTGGCACTTAAATTAAGCGTATCGAAGGCTTTTTGCAGGAGTTCTCTTTCTGCATCACCCAGAGGGCAAAATTTCTCTGTATTTGCCGCATCCAGTTGAGAATTGCAGGAGAAATCAAGGTCTTTATAGCGTTCCGCCTGAACAAGCCGGCATTTTACCACTCTTGCCTTAATTTGCTCGGAGGTATGGGCGTTTTTGTCTTTTCCGCTTAAATCCGCATATTTTACGGCCGGAACTTCTACCTGAATATCTATTCTGTCCAAAAGTGGCCCGGAGATTTTAGCTTGATAACGGGCTATTTGATGTTGTTGACAGGTGCATTTGTTACCCTCGCCGTAATAACCGCAAGGACAGGGATTCATGGAAGCCATAAGCAGAAATTCCGCCGGATAAACCAAGGTAGCGTTGGCACGAGATACGGTAATTTGCCTGTCCTCCATAGGTTGGCGTAAAACCTCCAGCGAATGCTTGTTAAACTCGGGCAGCTCGTCCAAAAAAAGCACGCCCTTGTGAGCCAGACTTATTTCGCCGGGCTTGGGTATTCTTCCGCCGCCTGTTAAAGCGGCGTAAGATACCGTATGGTGTGGTGCTCGAAAAGGCCGCCTAACCACCAAGCAATGCTTGTTTTTCAAGTATCCGCTTACGGAATAAATCATGGTAACGCTCATGCTTTCGTGAAAGCCAAGGTCGGGCAATATGCCCGGCAGACGTTTAGCCAGCATGGTTTTTCCGGAGCCCGGTGGCCCTATCATTAAAATATTGTGGTTTCCTGCGGCGGCTATTTCCAATGCCCGTTTGACGGCGTTTTGACCCTTAACGTCTGCGTAATCCAAGGCGCTTTGTCGCAAGGCTCCTGCGGCAAAAAAAGCATCTACGTCCACATTAACCCGGGTCAGTGGGGTACGGGTAAAATGTTTTATTAATTCATCCAAACTCTTGACACCCACGACTTCAGCCTGTGAAACCAAGGCCGCCTCGTTGGAATTTTCAAACGGTACTATAAATTTTTTTATACCCTTTTCATAGGCATGATAGACCATAGGCAAAATCCCGTTAACCGGCCTTATACTGCCATCCAGAGATAATTCACCTGTGATAAATATATCCTTATGTACGTTTTCAGGCAGGATTTGCAGGCAAGCTAAAATACCCACAGCTATGGGTAAATCAAAAACCGGGCCTTCTTTTCGCATATTTGCCGGTGCCAAGTTTACCGTTGTTCGCTTTAGTATGGGAGTATTGGTAGTGTTGCGTATTGCGGAAGTTACACGCTCCTTGGACTCCCTAACGGCAGAATCCGGCAGCCCTACTATATCAAAGGAAGGCAAGCCCTGTTGCATATCCACTTCCACGTCCACAAGAAAACCCTCTATTCCGCTTAATCCTCCCGAAAGAACCTTCGAAATCATAA
>CAYMOU010000144.1:0-3453 GCA_964392115.1 uncultured Defluviitaleaceae bacterium
AGACTTTTTCTTCAGAAAAAGTTTTCCTCAAGGATTTATCTTTTGCGGCAGAACTACATGGCGACCGATTTAAATTGCATAAAAAAAATAATTGGTATATAATAACGGTAAATAAAACTCCGGCAAAGGCTGATTAATTTGATTTCATTTATTACCGGTACGGTGGAATATATTTTTGACAATTCGCTCATATTGCAAAATAACGGCATAGGTTACTCCATAAACGTAACCCCGGCCTCCATAGCAAAGCTACCCAATTACGGCGAAGAAGTGCGTATATATACAAGAATGGCTGTGAAAGAGGACGGTATATCTCTTTACGGTTTTTTAAGCCCGGACGAAACCTTTATGTTTGACCTGCTTTTAACAGTATCCGGCATAGGGCCAAAAGCGGCTCTGGCTTTGTTGGGTTCAGCCACCCCGGCACAATTAACACAAGCAATAATTTCCGGTGATGTAATAACCCTTTCCAAGGCGCCCGGCATAGGTAAAAAAACTGCCGGCAGATTGGTTTTGGAATTAAAAGATAAATTCTCGAAATCTATGGATAAATTGCCCATACACGATGATTTTACAAACCTTGATGCCGAATCCGCACAAAGACAGGAAGCCACAGAAGCTCTTACATCTTTGGGATTTTCACGCTTAGAGGCAGTACGTGCCGTTATGGAAGTTACAGTAGACGGTATGACCAGCGAACAAATAATCAAAGCTGCAATTAAAAAATTATCCCAATAGATTTGTTTCGAACATTTGTGCCAAAACACAAATAATTTGAATAACAAATATTAAAGTCTTTTTGAAGGGAGTTTGAGGGAAACTTTTTCTTCAGAAAAGTTTCCCTCAAGGTCATTTCCCTTTTTACTAAGTTTCCAAAGATGGTGAATAAATGGAGCAACGTCTCATAACTACAAGCCTGAAAAATGAAGACTACGATATAGAACCAAAGCTTCGCCCAAGTAGTTTTGATGAATACATAGGCCAGGAACAGGTAAAAAATAATTTAAAAATATATATAGAAGCCGCCAAACAGCGTAAAGAACCTTTGGATCATGTTTTACTTTACGGCCCTCCGGGCTTGGGTAAAACCACTCTCGCTAACATCATTGCCAAGGAAATGGAAGGCGAAATAAAAATAACCTCCGGCCCGGCTATAGAATATGCCAAGGATATGGCTTCTATTTTGAATACTCTGGGTTGGGGTGACATTCTGTTTGTGGATGAAATACATCGCCTAAACAGGGTTGTGGAGGAAATGCTTTATCCTGCTATGGAAGACTTTGCCATGGATATAGTTATAGGCAAGGGCGGCCCTACAAAAAGCATACGCTTGGACTTGCCAAAATTTACCTTGGTAGGTGCAACCACCAGAATAGGCCTGTTAACCGCACCTTTACGGGACAGATTCGGCGTTATTCAACGGCTGGAACCCTACACCGTACACGAACTGAAACAAATTATCACCCGTTCCGCCAAGGTACTGCAAACAGAAATCAACGACGAAGCCGCCGAAGAACTGGCGCTACGCTCCCGAGGAACACCACGTATAGCAAACCGGCTGCTTAAACGCATACGAGATTATGCACAGGTAAAATTTGAAGGAGTAATTACTCACGAAATAGCAAAACTATCTTTGGATATGTTGGACGTTGACAAGATGGGTTTGGATATGACTGACAGAATCCTTATTAAAACCATTATCGAAAAGTTTAACGGCGGACCGGTGGGCTTAACCACCCTAGCCGTATCTGTCGGTGAAGAAGCGGAAACCATAGAAGACGTTTACGAGCCTTATTTAATACAACTGGGTTTAATAAAACGCACACCCCGAGGACGTATGGTTACCGAATTGTGTATGGAGAAGTTTGGGAAATAGTATAAGGAGTGGGATATGAAGCACGATAATATTCGAATAAAAGCCTCTAACCCAAAACTTGAATCAAAAATTAACGTGGAAATTAATCAGCCCACCGATACGGTCTATTGGTATATAAAATTCAACATTGCTTTGGACCCGGAAAGCGTATCGGAAAAGACCATGAACGTTACCGACACCATGGGCTATATTATGCGTACCTATATCAGCTATAACGAAAACAGGCATATGATAGTTATTTCGCCCTTGGATACCTATGAGCAAAAGCGGTTCTACGTGCTGAATATATCCAAAAAGGTACGCTCCGCCAAGGGACAATATTTAAAACACGAAATCCATATACTTTTCAAGCTTCTTGACAATGAAATTAAAGAATTCGAAATTCTAAAATCCACTGTAAAACTTCCCAAGCCCAAACCTCGTCCCAAGGATTATGACCAAAAATATACCCGTTCAAAGGTATACAGCTATGACGGTAAAAGCTTAGGAACAGTTGCATCGGATAAATTGCCCTTTGCAAGCATAAAAATCAACCCATTATTGGGCTTGTTGGGTATAGGCATACTTATTTGGAGCATGACAAGAGTACCCCAATCCCTAGACTTAATGATAACCGCCCTGATAATCTGCGGCTTGGGTCTTGCTCATATAGTCTTTCAAATGACCCGTTCAGAGTTTCGTGCAAATATGCTTTATAACAGGGGTGTTATGCAATTTAACACGGGAAAATATCAACGAGCGGAAAAAATGTTTAATAAAGCACATTCTTTGGATATAAATAATGAACTTGCAGAATATGCGGTAAATAAGGTAAGTTTCTATAAATAACAAAAAAGCTTTGGTATGCTGTTACACACCAAAGCTTTTTTTGTCAACTCATATAATCTTCCAAGATTTTATGCAGTTGCTCATCGCCTGTAATTTCTATGCCTTTGATTAGGTTTGCTTGTTCCTCTATGGTAAGGGAACTTACGGGTTTATCTGTTATTTCTTTTAGATTGGTGCCGTCTATGCTTTCTTTATAAAATACCGCTACAAACCCGTCTTGTATACCCAAGATGTAGTGCTGGGTGCTTTTGCCGGGCATATTTTTACGCATTACTACTTTTTCGTCCTCAAAATCCACTACTTCCCAGTCGGTAAACAAATCGGCAAGCATATCTTCCGTCATATCCAGAAGGTAATAGGGCGGCTTGTCCTCTTCCGATACCTCGGTGCGTTTATCTTCTTCATAAAGATATTCGTAGACCATTTTGGTGTTAGCGCTGATTTTCGGTTGGGTTTTAGATAGATTTTCAGGTGCAGGCGTAGGGTTTGCAAGGGCAACCTTTTCCGGTTCTGCCGCCTTTACTTCACGTTCCTCCGGTTTAAATAATACGTAACCGGTTAGTATGCCCAACATAATTACCGCCACGCACCCCAATATTAAAAATACATAAGTATACTTATTTTTCATGTTTTATCAACTCCGTTTCCGCATGAAACTACAGACTTTATACGGTAAGTATTGCCGGTATTTAAAAGTTTAATACTATTTTTAAAATTTTACTTGATATGCCGTAGCTTTTGTGTTAGAC
>CAYMOU010000145.1:0-3323 GCA_964392115.1 uncultured Defluviitaleaceae bacterium
ATTACAAGGAATTCGTCACCGCCTATGCGGCAGAGCAGTCCTTTTTTGAATTCCTCATTAAGTATGGCTACCAAGTTGCGAATATATTTGTCGCCCTCAACATGGCCGTAGTTATCGTTTACGAATTTTAAGCCGTCTATGTCAATAAAGACTACGCAAAGTCCCATATTTTGGCTGATGGACTCCTCCAGCTCACGAATGGCATAAGAGCGATTGTAACAGCCCGTCAGAGTGTCCTTAAATGCTATGGATTCCAGAGCCTCGTTGGCGTTTTTCTTGCGGGATAATTCGTTTTCTATCTCTCCGGAACGAAGTTTATAGTTTTGCAGTCGGCTCATGGTGAGTGCATACCACATTATTATCATGAATGTGCCTATTATGCATACGCCCACCTTAATCATCAACCAAGGCAGAAAATCATAGTCATAGGGCACGGAAATAATGCCTAAATTGATAATGATATAAACATACAGGGGCAAAAAAACCGCACCGGCAAATTTCAGGTTCTGCGTGCTTGAATTTATGAGCAACACGCTTTCCGTGGTAAAAAACTTGTCAAAGATAAATAAATAAACACAGGCTATGCCCAAGGCTATAGTGGTGCAAATAATATTGTCTTGGGGTACGGTGACGGCTTGATGTATGTCTATATGGTAATAAAGGCTGTAAGTAGAAAAAACTATAATCCGCAAAGCCATTAAATTAAGCGAAAATGCGGCAGTACCGAATAGGGTTTTAATAACCGAGTTTTTAAATAATACCGTAAACTCCAAATAAAGCATTATAAAAAAACCTAAACCCAAATAGACTTCACCAAAATTAAAAAAATAATATAAAAGAACAAGCCCGTAATTTAATAAAATATACGGAACTTGCTTGGTAAAACCGGTATTTGATTTTAGAAAATATTTTTGTGAAAAAGCAAAAATCACAGTATTGTAAGCAAAAAAGATCGGTGATGCAGTAAAAAAAAGAATAGGATTAATATTTCTCGCTCCTTTTTACCCCGTTACTCTTTGGTTTGCTTACCCTTGGCAAATGCCGGCGGCATTTACTTAGCTTTTTTTGAACGTTTCTGAACATACATTTTACTGTCTGCCAAACGAATAATCTCCTCAACGGAATATTGTGTATTTTTATTCACATCTATAATTCCATAGCTGATTTCAAGCTTATAGGGCAAGCTGCCGGTTTTGTTAAATTCGTTTATATCGTCGCTTATCCTCTTAAATACTACAGTTTTAATATCCTTGTAGCCGGAGCCGGGTAGGATTACGATAAATTCATCGCCGCCCATACGGGCGAACACATCGTTTTTGCGTATGTTATTAAATATTATGTGTGAAATGCTGCGGATATATTTGTCACCCTCGCTATGCCCGTAGGTGTCGTTAATTTTCTTTAGTCCGTCCATGTCTATATAGGCCACACAGAAATTAACCTCTTTGGTATTGACCAATGATTTTAGAAAATCCATGGCGTAAGTTCGGGTAAAACAGCCGGTTAAATTATCGCTGAAGGCCATTTGTTTAAGGATTTGTTCGGTTTTTATATTGTGTACCAATTCTTGTTCGAGCCTGTGAAATTTCTCTCTGAAATGTGAAGCCTTGCAAATCTTTAAACAGTGGGTAAACATAAGGTAAAACCCAAAGGTAGAAAGAACCGTTGTGGCTATTATAAATACTATCTGCATTTTAAATGTATGCGGAGATTCCAGCATAATGCTGTCAAACAACAAATACGAAATCATAAAAATACTGACTATATTTATGGATACCGCACCGAATCTGTTGTTGGAGATAATAATAATGTCGTCTACGGTTATTATCCTTTGGAATGATTTTAGAAACAGAAAGCATACCAAGAACATTACAGCCACCGATGTAAAATACAAAAATTCGTTTTCATTTAGCACATGATAAATGGGAACGTTTAAAATTAAAGAAAACACAGTGACTACAAAGTATTCTATCAATAAAATATGAAGCACAAAAACGTTGGTGCCAAAAGTAAGGTGAATATTGTTTGATGTGGAAAAGATTTTAAACTCTGTAAAGATGGTTACATACATTAAAATATATTTCAAAGGCAACGGCACTTTTAAATAATGACAAGCAATAAACATAACCGAGTTAAAAATCGTTGTTATAATAATAGCCTGTTTAAATTTTACAAATCCATGCAATATTTTTCGAGCATAATTAATGACCTCGATATTATAGGTTGCAAGACCGGCAATAGCTAAAATTTTTACGAGATTTTTTAGTATCAATGACATAAAAGCTCCATGCCTCTGAGCAAATCCTTCTGTTTGGATTTGTACTGTGGTTTCCGCATATCTAAAGGAAGCGGTATCCTAAATAAAAAAGATTTTGCCTGTAAAGAACATATTATATTTATATAGCATTGCACAAGACAAAACCCGGATATACATAAAAATGCAATATAATTAATATTGTTAATGACTCGTCAACAGATTTTACCGGAATCAGGATAAAGCTTGTTTTTCTATCATTTCTTGAAGCCTGTTTCTGAGCTTGATAATTTCATTGGAAAGTGTCTGACCTTCGAATTCTTTGGATTGTTCGTCGTAAATATTCTTTAACATTTCGATAAGCCTGTTAAAGTCGTTATTACGCTCACGACTAAGCAAAACTTCCCGGGTACGGTCCATAGTAATTTCAATAATATATTCTACTTTGCCGTCATTCATCAAAGGCATGGCATATAAATCAAATATTTTTAGGGAACCTTTAATAACCTGCTCTTGACGAACACGTTCCAATTTACCGCTTTCCAAAGCCGGCACAACCACGCAGTTATCGCAGGGTTTTGTACCCACGCCACCGGCTTCGTAGCATTTTCTGCCTATAACTTCGTCCTCTTCCAGACCCATATATTGGAGAAAATATCTACTGGCAAACAGGACTTTTTGATTAATGTCCATTAAAACATATCCGCAGGGCGTGTGGTTGAAAATCTCCGTCAACATACGCTCTCGGTCTATATTTGGGATAAAGTCCTCTTGTATTTTGCATTGTGACGGAACGCTTTGCTGATTCAGCTCCCGCTGAACCACAGAATTGTTGTTGTCTTTTAATAAGTCTGTGTCCACTTCATTGCTAAAGTTCATTTTCAAAAATATTTCAACAACCTCCGGATCCAATTGGGTTCCGGCCACTCTTTTTATTTCTTCCAGAGCATATTCGTGGCTCAAAGCCTTTCTGTAAGAACGAGTGGAGGTTATGGCGTCATAGGTATCGGCTATGGCTATAATTTTTGCACCGATGGAGATTTCGTCGCCTTTAAGCCCGTCAGGGTAA
>CAYMOU010000146.1:0-3163 GCA_964392115.1 uncultured Defluviitaleaceae bacterium
TTTGCATTTGACTATAAGCTTTTCTGGGTAGATGATTATGATTGGACATATAGCCCTAAGAATAATCATGCATTAACCGAAGAAGAAAAAACAAAGCGTAGAGACGCAAAAGATGTATGTATTCTTATTGATATGGGTGAAACCCCCCATATAGAACTGGTGACGCTTGCTTTGCGTGATTTATTTCAAGAATATACGTCAGAAATATATTGCAAAGAAAAGTATGTCTATATTGATTCTTTGGATTGCAAGGCAACCGTTTACATTTGCAATACACTCATAGTACTGTCGGAAATTGAAACAATTATTGATTTTAAGGTACTATATGATTTTGCCCATAAGGAAGTAAAAGAATGGGAGTGTAATGAAAGGGAAGCAAAGAAATTAGAAGCCAAACAAAAAGTATTACAGGCAAAGGCAGAAAAGGCAGAGCGTGAAATAAAAGAAAAGGCAGGCTCAGAAAGAACATTTAGTATTTGGAAAAGTAATTAATTTTTATTTGAAGCAGTCCTTAACAAAAACGATCCAAGAAATAAAATACCCCAAAACATCAATAATGGAAAACTACACCTTTTTTCTTAACTAGAGAAATATACTTCTCTGCTCCCCCCATTGTGCGGAATCTCCAAAAATTGTAATTTGTTGGATTATTCTTGGATTTTGCCATTGTTGTTGTTTGGGCTAGATTTGGATATATTTTTCCTTCCCGATGGGGAGCAGATTCTGTTTTGGGCTTCTCCTTTTTGGGAGAGTGTAGACAAACGCCACGGTCGCCACGTTTTTCCCAAAACCCTTGGTTCTGTGTTGGCTTTTAGGTGGGTCGTGCCTTTGTACCACGCCCCTATGTTGCCCCTTCGTCGCCCCATACCACGCCCCACCCCGAAAGTCGGTTGGTTCCTTGCTTTTTGTGTATATAGGGGTCGACAGTGGCGTCTTTTTTTGGTCGTAGAAGCAGTATAGGGTAGAGTTGGGTTTTATTTTGTTTGGGCAAAAACAGTGCGGCGTGGAGCGGAGGCAGCCGCCGCCTTCGCTTGGGCTTCGGGGCGGCTTCTCCACGCCTTATGTTTTTGGCTTCTTGCCGGCTTGTTCTCTTGCCTGTAGGATGGGCGGTTTCTTATTGTGGCTACAAAAAAATTAGCGTTGCTGTTACTTGGCTTTTTCCTTATGTACATCTATCTTTATCTTGGAATTCCCTTAAAAGGTCTATCGGTATATCGTATTCTATTGATCTGATATAGAAATCAATTTTGTGTTTGAATTCCCTTACAAAATCATCCGACAGATTTAGAAGAGATATAGATTCCCAGTCAACCTTGCCTTGGAATTCTCTTATGAAGGCTTCCGACAAGGCTTGGTATCTTGATATTCTTTTCCAGTCTATCCAGTCCTGATGGTTCCTTACGAATTCGATTAAAGCAGCTTCCTTGTTTAGTTTAGCCCAGTCAGCTTTGTCTTGTTGATTTGTTGCCAGGTCTATAGATAAAGCACCGCTGTCTATTGCACCGTTACAGTTAATTACGTTTAGATTATTCATGGTATATCCTCCTTGGATTTTTAAGGATCATAGATATTTATGTACAAAAAAGAAGGAACAGGATTTAATCCTGTTCCCTTATTGCTTTCGAAAGTGTGATTTGTTACTGTTTATTATGCTCCTGTTGGTTCGGTATTTTTAACCAATTGTTTCCATTTGAGATTGCCATAGGCCTTTTCAATCAGATCCCAACGCATTAAAAACAAAGAACTATCGCCAATATACGAAGGGTCTCCTCCGGGATATGCGATTTCGCCTACTTGATAACGTCCATTTGCGTCAGGTGTTGATTGCATTTGGTAAATTTCATCATCAAAGCCGTTAACTCTAAAGCCTTTCTCGCCATAGTAGGCATTAGCGAGATCCCAACTAACATACAGAGTGCCGTTTTTATTTCTGGTAATCATGTATATAGTACGGGGATTAAAATCGTGCTGTGTTTTCTTAAGGGCGTTCTTTTCATCAAAAACACTGAAAAGGACTATCATGGGTTCACATTCGGATTGAAAGTAAGGAAGGTAAGCCGAACCAATGTTTATTACTTTATTATAGTAGTAGCTTTGAACATAGAACAGCCACTCTAAATGATTCGCAAACATGGACTCTTTAGGCATACCATGTTCTGCCCAGTACTCAATAGCAGGTCTTCCGTCTTTTGCAAGAGCAGCACGGAATTGATCCAAAGTCATTCCGCCAAGCATTTCGGTATCAGGATCAAACTGAAAGCTCTTTTTAAGAGCACCAAACTTTTGCTCAGCCCATTTTTCGATTTCGGTCTTTTGTACGGCTGCAGTAGTAGCTTGCGTAGTTGCTTGTGCTTTAGGTTTTACAGCAGCAAATGCTGTTTGTGGCATCGTTAATAGTACCACTAAGATGGCGATTACCGCCAGAACGTTATTCTTCTTCATAAGAATATCCTCCTAAATGTTATTTTATTTTACCAGTTACATGGATTTTATCTGCGGTAGATCATCGGCATCATTAGTATGTTAAGAACCACTAACATTCATAGCTGTCTTTTGTATCAAAAGAAAACTAGGCATCTGTAGATTACAGATTTCCAATGTGCCGAAATAAAAACACAGTTCTCCCCCTTATGTGATTATTTAGGATTTTATGTACCACCCCCTACTATTGAGTATTCTACCGTCTTTGCCGTTGTCACGAGTTATTATGATTAGACCGTGGCATGATTCCTACCACCTCCTTTCATATCCCGTATGTAGTCCCCATTTTTAAAAATATTTTCTATTGTAGCGTAATTCCTACATCTAAGTCTTCCGCCGGTAGCGGAAAAATAAAATTCTTCTTCTTTTTATTGCGGTTTAGTTTCATATCCATAAAAAGCTAGGAATTTATGCACTTTTGTCATATTTTGATAGCAATACTATTTATTATATAAATAGTATTGCTGAATTGCAAGGGATTTTTCACCCTCCTACAATAAAGTAGGAGGTTAGTACTATGGATGAATTAAACTGGAAAGAAATAAGTAGACGCCTAAAGAAGCTACGGAACAAAAATAAAATCACCATAGAGAGACTTTCGGAAATTATAGGTGTTTCCACTTCATTTGTAGGTCTTGTGGAACGTGGTGACAGTGGTATTAGTATAGATAATCTTTTTAAG
>CAYMOU010000147.1:0-3119 GCA_964392115.1 uncultured Defluviitaleaceae bacterium
CAAGCGGTAATGAACTGCTTACTGATAAACAGGGTATTTTGGGTTTGCCGGTTTTATACTATGCTATAAAAACGGCCGAGGAAATCTGCTCTGAGGAGGTTTTTTTGGCGACCGACCTTGATTTTCACCGGGAAGGTATAAAAGCCATAAAAATTAGGAACAATTCTCTTTCGGAACTTGCAAATCATCTTGAGGAAAACGACACCCTACTTATCCTTCCGGGAGACAGACCGGCTTTGAACAAGGAATTTTTAAACTCGGTTTTAGACCTGCACAAAAGTCAAGAAAACAAACTTACTTCCTCTGTGGTTGCAAATGCACAATGCGGTAAGTTTTCCGAAGTGATGATAGTTGAAGCTAAAGAATTTCTTGCGGCGGTAAATGCTTGCCGGGATGATTCCACTCCCGAAAAAATCAGGGAATACTTTTCGCAAAGCGGTTTTAAGACAGGTAACCACGTTTCCCATGAACCTGAACTGTTCATAAAAACAGAAACCTATGTAGACATTGAAAAAGCAACAAAAATCTTACGAAGAAAAATCAATGAATTACATATGCTAAACAAAGTCAATATTATGGATTCCGAAAATACCTACATTTCACCTACGGTAACAATAGGAAGCGGTACGGTTATTTATCCCGGCTCTGTGCTTATGGGAGATACGGTAATTGGTAATAATTGCATTATCGGCAGCGGCTGCACCTTAACCGATACGGTGGTGGGCGACGAAACGGAAATATTAAATACCGTAGCCAACCAATGTAAAATCGGAAGCAACACCCATGTAGGGCCCTTTGCATATATACGGCCCAATTCCGTAATAGGTAATAATTGTAAGGTAGGCGACTTTGTTGAGATTAAAAATTCCGTCATTGGAGACAACACAAAGGCCTCTCACCTAACCTATATAGGCGACTCGGAATTCGGCAGCGGAATAAACATAGGCTGCGGAACCATAACCGTAAACTACGACGGCTCGAACAAAAGCAAAACCATAGTTGAGGACAATGTTTTTATAGGCTGCAATACAAATTTAATCGCACCGGTAAAAGTTGGCAAAGGTTCTTTCATAGCCGCAGGGTCTACCATAACCGAAGACGTTCCTTCCGAAACCCTTGCCATTGCCCGTTCAAAGCAGGTTATCAAGGATAAATGGAAAAGACCGCAAAAAAGTAAAAAAAATAATTAATTACACATGAAAAATTCTATAAATTTAAAATACAATAAATTTATATACACAAGAATATAAAATACCGGAGGAAAAAAAGCCATGAATTATACAGTTGGGGATAATATGAAGATATTTGCGTGTAATGCAAACCCTGAACTTGCCCAAGGAATAGCAAGCGAACTGGGCCTTAAATTAGGCGATGCAGAAGTTTCCCGTTTTGCCGACGGAGAAATCTGCTTAAAAATTAACGAATTGGTACGTGGGGTAGACGTTTTCATAGTCCAACCCACCTGCACACCGGTCAACGATAACCTTATGGAATTGTTGATTATGATAGATGCGGTACGCCGCTCTTCCGCAGGACGTATTACCGCTGTTATACCGTACTTCGGCTATGCAAGGCAAGACCGCAAATCTCGTGCAAGAGACCCCATTACAGCAAAACTTGTTGCAGATATTATCACATCATCCGGAGCAGACAGAGTGCTTACCATAGACCTGCACTGTGACCAAATTCAAGGCTTTTTTGATATTCCGCTTGACCATTTGAGAGGTATGCCCTTATTTGCTAAATATTACGCAGAAAAGTTTACAGACCTGTCCGATATAGTGGTTGTTTCTCCGGACTTGGGCTCTGTTGCCAGAGCCAGACAATTTGCCGAAAAATTAAACGTTCCCTTGGCTATAGTAGACAAACGCCGCCCAAGAAAGAATGTTTCAGAAATTATGAATATTATCGGCGACGTTAAGGGCAAAAAAGTAGTACTCTTGGACGACATGATAGATACGGCAGGTAGCATAACCAACGCCGCAAACCTACTTGTGGAAAGAGGAGCTTCACAAGTTTTTGCTTGCTGTACTCACCCGGTATTGTCCGGCAACGCCTTGGAACGCATTGAGCAATCAGCCATTTCGGAATTGTTGGTTCTCAACACCATTCCGTTGAAGAAGACCTTGGACAAAATCAAAGTAATCTCCACCGCTCCGCTTTTTGCAACAGCTATACGCTATATTCACGAAGGCGAATCGGTATCCCGTTTGTTTGATTGATAAACTCGTGCACTGCAATCTAAGAACCTGTTTAATATCTTCATTCAGGCGTCTTTTCGCCTAAAGCGAGATACTAAACAGGTTCAGAGGTTATTGCAAATTTTCAACGGTACAAAGGAGCAGTGCAAATATGTATTTAATAGTTGGATTGGGAAACCCCGAAAACGAATATAAGGGTACACGCCATAACGTAGGCTTTGAAGCAATCAACAAGCTTGCTTATGACCATAACATACCCTTAAACAAATCCAAATTCCGTGGCGAATTCGGCAAGGGAATAATTTCGGGCAAAAACGTAATATTATTAAAACCTCAAACATATATGAATCTAAGCGGAGAAGCCGTTATAGATTTTAAACAATACTTTAAAATAAATGTTTCGGACATAATCGTAGTTTACGACGATGTGGATTTACCCCTGGGTCGTATCAGAATCCGTGAAAGAGGCTCTGCCGGTACACACAACGGCATGAAAAACATTGTCTATCACCTAAATTCCGACGAATTTCTGAGAGTAAGAGTAGGCATAGGCCAAAAACCGCCGGGTTACGAACTGGCGGATTATGTACTGAGCCGCTTTCACGAATCTGAACGAGACGATTTTGTTAATGGTGTAACGCTTGCAACGGATGCCTTAGAAAGCATACTGAAACACGGCCCGGAAACAGCAATGAATAAATTTAACCCAAAAGCATAATAATTAGCGTTATGTGCTTTTGCATTTTATAATAATTCAACCGAAATTTGACGAAAATATAAAGGCATATTTATCTATACGATTTATGTTCGGCTTTTTTGGAAAGAGGAGTTTATGACTAATTCCATACTTTATTTACTGTCAAATGGAATTAGAGAGCGTCTTCAAACTGTCAAAATAACCAAATAAGCATACAAGCA
>CAYMOU010000148.1:0-3046 GCA_964392115.1 uncultured Defluviitaleaceae bacterium
TTTTCTATGCTTTCGTAAACACCCACGCCAACTCCGGCAACGATAGCCGCACCCAAACAGGCTTCTTCGGTAACATCGGTTGTGTAAACAGGTTTATTGAAAATATCCGCCTGAATTTGTAACCACAGTTTGCTTTTTTCTCCGCCGCCCGAGGCAATCAAGGCGTCTGTCTTAATGCCCAAAGTTTCAAAAATCACCAGCGAATCTCTGAGGGAATAAACCACACCCTCCATTATGGCTTTGGTCATGTGTCTTTTATCATGTCCAAGCCCCAATCCGAAAAAAACACCTCTGGCATAAGAATCCAAATGCGGAGTGCGTTCGCCGCTTAAATAGGGAAGAAAAATAAGACCGTCAGAGCCGGGTGCTATATTTTTAGCCCGGTCTGTCATAACATCATAGCTTGTTTCCTCAACAACCTTTTGCTTAAACCATTTAAGCGCCGAGCCGCCGTTTAAAGTAGCTCCCTGAATAAACCACAGGTTATCTCCGGCGTGGCAAAAGGTTTGTGTGCGAAAAGCCGGGTCAAATATCGGTTGTTTTAAAGGTGTTGATAATTGACTTGCTGTTCCGATATTACAGGAAACATAGCCCTGCTTTATTGCGGCGTTTCCTATGGCTTGCATAGGCTGATCCGCACCGCCGAATACAACCGGTGTTCCGGGAGCAAGGCCCGTTTTTTCCGCCGCTTCTTTGGTCACTTGACCGGCTATTTTGTATGATTCATAACAAGCAGGAAACCAATCCGGGTTAAATCCCAGCTTTACTGTCATTTCCTTGCACCAAGACCGCTCTTTTACAGAGAAAATCAAGGTTCCTGATGCATCGGAAAAATCCGTACCGATTTCGCCGATTAATTTAAAACGTATATAATCCTTAGGCAACATTACTTTATGAATTCTCGAGAAATTCTCCGGCTCGTGTTTTTTCATCCAATATAAAGAAGAGACCAAAAAACCGGTGGCTATGGGATTGAGTGTAAGTTCTTTTACTCTATCTTCCCCGATGATTTCGTATATTTCGT
The DNA here is from genome assembly GCA_964392115.1 of uncultured Defluviitaleaceae bacterium. Classification (GTDB taxonomy): domain Bacteria; phylum Bacillota; class Clostridia; order Lachnospirales; family WRBF01; genus CAYXWM01. The sequence goes on from CAYMOU010000148.1 coordinate 1,025, forward strand.
CCACTTCTTTTTGTGTACGTTGATCGGCCCAAATAATAGCCGGTCTTATCACCTTATACTCTTTATCCAAGGCAACAAGCCCGTGCATTTGACCGGAAAAGCCTATGCCTTTTATTTCTTCCGGATTGATACCTGCCTTGTTTATAGCGGATTTAACAGCAGTTGTTACGCTTTCCATCCAAACATTGGGGTCTTGTTCTGCCCAAGAATATATGGGTATGTCTATATCATATTCCACTTGCCATAAAGCAATTTTCTTGCCTTGGATATCATTTATCAGCACTTTCGCACTGGATGTACCCAAATCTATTCCCACTAAATATCCCATTACCGTTCTCCCTATATTTTTGTCAAACTTATACCCTAAACAGCATTAGGATTTTTAATATATTTATGTATTTCCTATTTTACCCAACTCTTGATAGTATTCGCACGTTTTTACATAAAAACCATGCAAAAACGTATTCATAACGTGAAAATTCCTACGGAATTTAATTTGCTTCGCAAATTGTTCGACTGCGTCAAACTCATGTTACTTCACTATAACATCACTGCCGCTTTTATCCGCATTCATATAAATAGCGTAAATTACCAGCAGACCGAAAACGATTTGTTGCCAGAAAGCATCTACGCCTATAACGTTTAAGCCGTTTTGTATTATTATAACCAAAACCGCACCCAAAAGAGTTTTTAAAATGCTTCCTTTGCCGCCCGTCAAGGCTGTACCGCCCAAGGCTACCGCCGCAATGGCCATAAGATTTAAAGAATCGCCTATGGAGGGCAAACTGCTTTTTAGTTTGATAGCATAGAATATTCCTGCCAAGGCACTGCCCACACCGGAAAGTACAAAGGCACAAATTTTTGCCGGCATCAGTTTTAAGCCCATCATGGAGGCGGCTCTTTCGTTTGCACCTGTGGCAAAAATAGTCTTACCCACAATTAAACGGCTTTGCAAAACATAATATATCAGCAAAACTACCATTGCAATAACAAATAAAATGGGCACATCTCCAAAAGTAATTTTTGCCCATTTAATAATATCCCATTTTTTAACCGGGATACCATAGGGTGCCCCTCCGGAAAGCAGCAACGCCGCACATTTCCAGATGCTTAGGGTACACAGGGTAACTATAAACGAAGGAATCTTCAGCTTTGTAAATAAAATTCCGTTAACAAGCCCGGCAAAGACACCTATCAATAAAACTATGGGAATTATCCAATTACCGATTTCTCCGATATACATACCGGTTACCACGCAGGTGAAAGAACAAACAGCACCTGTTGATAAGTCTATGGAGCCTAAAAACAATACAAAAGTTACTCCGCCTGCCATGGCAAGCAGCGGTGCTGTATCGGTTAAAATATTCTTTATGTTTTCTCCGCTTAAAAAATTGGGATTAAGCATAGTTAAGATACTTGTTACAAGAATAATGGAAATTATGCTGAGGTAATTTTTTATGTTATCCCACTTAAATATTCCCGGATTTAACTTACGAATGCTTTCTTCACCCATAATTCGTCTCCTTTATAAACCAAATCAGTCCTAAATAAATGTTGAAACCGATTTACAGAAAGATCAACTTTTACCGTACAACTTTGGCTTTATGCTATTTCTCGGTTAATGCATAGATATATTTACTACTGTTCATAAGCGTTCGCTCACAGTTATACTGATTCCATATTCAACGAATAATAAAAATTTGCAAATTATCCTTGAATCATTGTCTAAATGGCAAATTTTTATCTACTGTTTTGAATGGAATCAGTATTACATCATATCTTTAACAATATCAACTTGCGAGGGCTTGTTATCCGCTCCGCAGTCATATTCGCTGACTACCAGACCGTCTTTCATTACCAAAACCTTGCTTGAAAGTCCTATACATTCGTCGAGGGTGTCGCCCAGCAAAATAACCGCTGTTCCTTTTTCGGATATGTCTCTGACAAGGTTATAAATATCTTCCTTGGAACCAACGTCAACGCCTCTTGTTGGGTGGTTAAGTATAATAATATCGGCATTGC
>CAYMOU010000149.1:0-2887 GCA_964392115.1 uncultured Defluviitaleaceae bacterium
ATGGTTATTGGCAGCAAGCCTTTCATATATTTTTATGAGAGGTTTTTTTCTTATTATAGAAAAATTGGTTTTCCTGCAAAATAAGTCCTCACTAAAAAAATATTCTTGTAATAATTGCGTTTTTGACTATAATATTAAGCCTATACTTCTTATATATCTTATTAACTTATATATCTTATATAGTAGAAGGTTTGATTGAATTTTTATAAATAGGATTCCGGTCGGTTCGTTAGGATTCTATCGGTTTAAGAAAAATCGCTATTAATCTCTTAGGTTCCCCATTAAATTCCGAGGGGTTTTTTTATGGAAACTTCAAAATCAGCCGCACAAAAGACATCATTTGTAAAGCAGGCGGCTATCCTTGCTGTAGCGGGTCTTTTAGTAAGGGTCATGGGATTTGCTTACAGAATACCGCTGACCAACCTTATAGGTGATAAGGGTAACGGCTATTACGGGGCCGGTTATTATATATACACCTTTTTCCTTATATTGTCCTCAGCAGGTTTGCCGGCTGCAATCTCAAAAATGGTCTCAGAACGGACTGCTCTTAAAAAATACAGAAACGCCCATGAGGTTTTTAAAATAGCCATGTGGATTTCCGGGATTTTGGGTCTTGTCTGTTCCTTAGTACTCTGGTTCGGTGCGGAGTGGATTTCAAACGTGGCAAAGGTACCCCAAAGCTACGCATCTATTCTGACCCTTTCGCCCACGGTTTTTATCGTAGCCCTTATGGCTGTTTTCAGAGGATACTTCCAAGGCCTTAAAAATACCGTACCAACGGCAGTTTCGCAAATTATTGAGCAAATTTTCAATGCGGTCTTTTCTGTATATTTGGCATATGTTTTTGTGGGCCAATCCATAGAGCTTGGTGCCGCAGGCGGTACAGCCGGCACAGGCATTGGTGCCTTGGTAGGTCTTTTCGTTATAGCCGGTATATACTTTATGGTTAGGCCGGTTTTGCATCGTAAATTTACAAAGCAAACAGTGCGTACAGAATCCCGCCGTGCCATAGCCTTTGAGCTTATGGGCACAGCGTTTCCCATTATTGTGGGTACAGCCATTTTTTCTATATCTAACTTAATAGACATGGTAATGGTAACCGACCGACTTATTGCATCAAACGCCTTTACACCTGATGAGATAACAGCTCTATACGGACAGCTTACCGGAAAGTACGTGGTGATTACCACCCTGCCTATTTCCATAGCCACTACACTGGCAACGGTAGCAGTTCCCAATATAGCCGCCTCGTTCGTCACAGGGGACAAAAAAATGGTGCAAAGCAAGGTTGATTTATCCCTAAAGCTGGCTATGGTTTTGTCCATACCCGCCGCAGTAGGCATAGGGGTCTTGAGCGAGCAAATACTGGCGTTGCTTTTTCCCTTATACCCGGAAGGCGGAGTGTTACTGCAATACGGCTCCATAAGTATACTTTTCTTGGCTATGGCACAAATACTGACCGGTATACTTCAAGGTACGGGGCATGTGTACGTACCCGTAATAGCAGCTGTTTGCGGTGCCCTGGTAAAGATACCGCTTAACTATTTCCTCATCGCCATACCCGAAATAAACGCTCTGGGTGCCGTATTAAGTACAATAGGGTGCTACATAGTTGCGTCTGTGATAAATTTAGTCATACTTAAACGCAAAACCGGTGTAAAACCAGACCTTCTGTCTGCCTTTGTAAAACCGGTTTTCGCTTCGCTGATAATGGGATTGGGCTGCTATGTGGTGTATCACAGTATTTATATCTTCCTACCAAGTAATATAATCGCTACTATCGCCGCCATATTAGCCGGTATGTTTATATATTTTGTTATTATGCTTATTATAAGAGGAATAACCCGAGAAGATTTACAGGTTATACCTATGGGTCGAAAACTCATCAAGGTAATGGATTCTATGGGGTTTTGACAGAAAACATAGTGTAAACCCTCCACAGGTAATTTTGTTTACAAATATAAAAATAAGTTTAGGACTCATAACCCGGCCTAAACTTATTTTTGTTTACAATAAAAAAAGGCAAGTTAACTCTTGCCGAAATTTACAATATTATGTATAATAATTTTGCACGGTTGCAGGCGGTTGGGCTTGACTTCCTTTACAAAAAGGGGGTGAAGCGTATGTCAACATTCGAAGCTCTGATGCTAATGCTGACTTTTGCATTGGTAGTCATTGCAGTAATGCGTGACAAATAAAAACTAAACCGCCCTGCTCCAACAGGTTTGCGGTATATAAATTTATTCTTTTGCTACATAATAATCGCAAGCCTAACGGCACAACCGTGCGAGAGAAGGGGTACAAGCCCCTTCTTTTTATTATGCCTAATTATAACATAAGCACAAAAAAAATCAACAATAAATTTATAAACATAATATTTTATAAACTATTGCCGAAATTTACAATAATATGTATAATATACTTGCACGGTTGCAGGCGGTTAGGCTTGACTTCCTTTATAAAAAGGGGGTGAAGCGTATGTCAACATTCGAAGCTCTGATGCTAATGCTGACTTTTGCATTGGTAGTCATTGCAGTAATGCGTGACAGATAAAAACTAAACCGCCCTGCCACAAACAGGTTTGCGGTATATAAATTTCTTAACAATACATAAATACAATCGCAAGCCTAACGGTACAACCGTGCGAGAGAAGGGGTTTAACCCCTTCTATTTATATTCCTGATTATAACATAAAATATAAAAAAATCAAGAGAAATTTTATAAACATAATGTTGCGAATAAAGGTCCATAAGTAAATCAAATATTAAAAATTATATTATAAAAAAATATATGAATTTTGCAATTTTTGGTGTATACTAAGGTCAGAATAAGTAATTTTACTTATAAAATACGGCAATACAAGGAGAAAAATGTCGAAACCCAAAGA
>CAYMOU010000150.1:0-2856 GCA_964392115.1 uncultured Defluviitaleaceae bacterium
TGCGTGCGCCCATAAGCAGACTGGCGCGAAAAAGTCTGCGTGGATTTACCGAAATACCGCCTTTAGCAAGCGGTAGGAAAAAGTATCAACACTATCTATAAAAGTCCGAACATAAGGAGGATTCGGCAATAGACAGTAACCTATCATTCTACGACTTATCCGAAAGGGAAACCAGACGGGGAGTGTAGCATGTCGTTGTTCTGCAACCCGCAGAACGGGAACAAGCGAGCCAAAAATCCTTAAAGGCTGCGCGGGGAGAGAATGAAAATTTGTGTATGAGGATAAAAGCTGAATTGCCTGAACGATAGCCAGAGTTTGAGAGCCCGACTCTCTGTACGAAAAGGATTGCAACGTACAGGATTTTTGATATTTACGTTTCGCAGTTATGTAAATATGAGATACTCGAAAATCAAGCAGCCGCAAGATAGTGGTAAATGGTGAAAGTCGTATCCGACAACACAAAAAGCTAATGTTTCGGTACTTCTAAATGGGGATTACCTAAACCCACAACCATGTGGGCATGGTAACACAGCTCCCATAGTAGTTTGCTAACCCTGAAATGACAGGGAAAGCCGTAAAAACGGATGCAGGTAATTCTGCTACATGGCGAAGGGGAGCAGTTTATCAGTTAATACCAAGAGAAAGGACGGTGCGTGAGGCACTATGAGAAATCCAATTGCGGTGTTAAAAAGTTTGACAGAGAAATCTAAGGATAAGAGCTACAAGTTTCAAAGGTTATACCGAAATCTGTACAACCCTGAGTTTTACTGGCTTGCCTATAAAAATATTTACGCGAATAATGGCAGTATGACCGCAGGAGTTGGCGGAAGCACTATGGATAACATGAGCGATAGCCGGATAGAGAATATAATAAATTCTCTAAAAGACCAAAACTACCAGCCAAACCCTGCACGACGTGAATACATCAAAAAGAAAAACAGCAATAAGAAGCGTCCACTCGGTATACAATCGGGCGATGATAAACTCGTGCAGGAAGTTGTCAGAATGTTGCTGGAAAGCATTTACGAGCCTAACTTCTCCAAACGTTCACACGGTTTTAGACCAAGGCGAAGCTGTCACACCGCACTAAAACAAGTCCATGATACTTTCACTGGTACGCATTGGTTTGTTGAAGGCGACATTGAAGCTTGTTTCGACAGTTTCGACCACCATGTAATTATTAACCTCTTGAAAAGGCGCATTGATGATGAAAAGTTAATTGCGCTCATGTGGAAATTCCTAAAGGCGGGGTATATGGAGCAATGGCAATACCATAAAACATACGACGGCGTACCGCAAGGTAGCGGTATTAGCCCAATTCTATCCAACATATACCTTTCCGAACTGGACACATTTATGGAGGAATACAAAGCGGACTTTGACATTGGCAAATCATCAAAACGCCAAAGAAGCCGTGAATACCGAAACGCCATTAACAGAGCTTACATTTACAAGAAAAAAGGCGTGGAGCTGTGGGATACCCTTACAGCAGAACAACGTAAGGAAAGGGCAAAAGAATTAAAAGCCCGGCAAACCGCCATCCGTAAACTTCCGGCGGCTATACCCCACGATGATACGTTCAAGTCGGTAGTATATACACGTTATGCCGACGATTTTCTGATTGGCGTTATTGGAAGCCGTGAGGACGCCCAAAAGGTCAAGGACGATATAAGAGAGTTTTTAGATGAAAAGCTAAAGCTTAAAATGTCGGACGAAAAGACTAAAATTACACACACTGGCGACAGAGCAAGGTTTTTGGGTTATGACATATGCGTTTCAAGAGCACAACAATCTACCATAAAGAAAGACGGCATTACACAACGCTGTCAAAGCTATGTTGTAAAACTACTTGTCCCGCGTGAAAAATGGGTTGGAAAGTTACTCGAATACAAGGCTATCAAGATAGTTACAAATCCAAATGGGAAGGAGCGTTACAAAGCCCTGCACAGGGGCAAGCTCATAAATCTTCCGGACATAGACATATTGTCAGCCTATAATTCCGAAATCCGTGGACTGCGAAACTTCTATTCGATTGCAAACGATTCCTATAAAATCGGTATCTTTGCCAATGTAATGAAGTATAGCATGTTCAAAACGTTTGCAAATAAGTACAAAACAAATGTAAACAGGATTAAGGCGCAATACTTTGAAGCTGGCAACTTTACAGTGGAGTATCAGACTAAAAGTGGTGCAAAGAAAGCAGTGTTTTATAACAACGGCTTTGAGAGGAAGATGGAAGCTACAACTTTCTCCGAAGTTAGTTTGTTACCCCAGTATAAAAGGTATGACAGACCTAACAGTTTGAGAAACCGAATAAAACTGGGTATTTGTGAGCTATGCAATGAACAGTCGGATAATATCGCACTCCATCAAGTAAAACGGTTAAAAGACCTCAAAGGAAAAACCGCATGGGAACGCCTGATGTTAGACCGTAGGCGGAAAACCTTAGCCGTATGTCCGAAGTGTCATAGTGAAATTCATCCTTAGATTATCTCTGCAAGCAATAAGATAAATGGCGAGCCGTATACGCGGAGACGTGTACGTACGGTTCGGGAGGGAGAGCGGCGGTATAGTGTTTCTTTATTATATCGCTTAACTTACCTCATGACGCAACTTTATTCCTCGGCGGCAAGGAAAAAACGACTTTGAAAGATATGTCGGAGTCACTTGGCAAAGAAACAATTTATCTTCTCAACAACAGCGTCAGCAAGGGAAATTCCCCATCATTCAGCCAAAACCAACAAAAACTTGGCAAGGAATTGATGTCCATTGACGAGCTTTCGGTTATGGACGGCGGCAAGTGCATTTTGCAGGTCCGCGGCGTTCGCCCGTTTCTCTCAGATAAGTTTGACATTA
>CAYMOU010000151.1:0-2671 GCA_964392115.1 uncultured Defluviitaleaceae bacterium
TGGGAACCATGGCGTCAATAGCTTTGATACCTGTTTGCAGCGGAACGTTAACCTCACGGCGTGTAATAACGCCGGGTGCAACCCTTTCGATGGGTCTGAATTTTTGGGTAACGATGGGGCCTTTAGAGTCAATAGGTTGCGCCAAGGCGTTAACCACACGACCGATAAGGGCATCGCCAACAGGAACTTCAACTATACGACCGGTGAGTTTAACAGGGTCGCCTTCTTTAATATTGGCATCGGAACCCAACAAAACGCAACCGATGTTGTCTTCTTCCAGGTTCAAAGCCATGCCGTATACTCCGTTTTCAAACTCCAAAAGCTCGCCGCTCATGGCGTTATCCAGTCCGTAAATACGTGCGATACCATCTCCAACCTGAATTACCGTGCCTACTTCCGAAACGTTCATCTTGGAAGAATAGGCTTTAATCTGCTCTTTTATTACAGCACTGATTTCCTCAGGTCTGAGAGTCATTCAATTACACTCCTTTGCAAAAACAAAAGGCAGCACTCGAGATGTTGCCGATTTATTTTTTAAGCACCTACAGTGTAGGCTTTTACCGACCGTTTAAAAAACGTCTCGGGAATTCTTTGTAATATGCCTTCGGCGATAACCAACAGAAAATTTATCCGGTTTACCCAAGCCCAATTCCAAGTTAGAATATAAGCATATTAAAACGAAATATTTATACGATTTGCATCTGCAAAAGTTGATTTTTCAGGACGGTTATTTGAGAACGGACGGTATTGTCCAGAACATGGCCGTCAACGGTTATTTTCACGCCGCCGATAAGGGTGGGGTCAACTTCCGCTTGGATTTCAACGTGTTTGTTGAGTTTATCTTTAAGGGCTTCGGCTATACGGTTTTTATGTTCGTCGGTCAAGGCACTTGCAGAAACAACCTTGGCAACGGTAATGCGTTTTTCTTTGCGGCACATTTCCAAGAATTTATCTATGATAGAGGAGATCTCTTTTTCACGATTTTTCTTGAAAATAACATGGAAAAACCCAAGCAATTCGTTATATATGTTACCCTTAAAAATTGTTTGTATAACAGTCATTTTCTCGTCCAAAGTGATACGAGGGTTAATGATAAGTTCAAGGATTTTTCTGTCAGCGTTAAAAACTTCGCTGATAAACTTGATTTGTTGCTCGAAAATTTCGAGAGTGTTTAGTGACTTTGCCAACTCAAACAAGGCAGTGGCATAACGCCCGGAAGCTAGTTGAGCCATTTAACATCCCCCAAATCTGTAATTACTTGGTTAAGCAACGTTTCTTCGGTTGCTTTGTCCATGTTCTTAGCCACGAAACGGCTGGCAATTAACGAAGAAATTTCAACCAATTGAACTTTCATTTCATCTTTAGCCTTTTGTTGTTCCAGTTCAAGCTCGGAAGCAGCACGCTTTAAGATAGCGTCGGCCTCGGCTTTGGCTGCCTCTATAATCGAAGCTTCACGGGCTTTTGCTTGCTTACGTGCGGCCTCGAGAATTTCGTCACGTTCCTTGTCGATATTTTTCAACTTTTCTTCGTATTCAGCCTTTAAAACTTGGGTTTGTTCCAAGCCTTCTTTGGCAGACTTAATTTGGTCGGAAATACGACCGGAACGGTCCTTTAGGAATTTCAAGACAGGTTTGTATAATAAGCGCGATAAGAACGCAATCATTATGGCTGTTTGAAACAATTGCAGTAAAAGGTTGCTGACCGTTGGCCAGTCAAACGCCAAAATCCTATCCATGGACTTACCTCCTTTCCGCTAAAATGCATTGGATTTTATTATTTCAACATACCTACCAACGGATTTGCGAAAAGAAGAATCATAGCAATAATAAGACCGTAGATACCGGTGGTTTCCGCAACCGCCGCACCAACAAGCATTGTAGACATAATAACGTCACGAGCTTCCGGTTGGCGACCTACTGCTTCCGCACCTTTACCGGCTGCATAACCTTGGCCGATACCGGGGCCTATACCGGCGATAGCCGCCAGGCCTGCACCTATGGCAGAACAACCCAATACAAAAGCTTCATTAGAAATATTCATTAACTAACTCCTCCTTGATTCCTATGTTTATTTGTTTGGTAAATGTCGGGATGATGCCACGCCGACATTTGTTTATGATTTTATGAAGGGATTTTTCCCTTTATAAAGGTCATGCTGAGTATAACAAAGATAAAGGATTGCAATGCACCGGAGAACAAGTCAAAGTACATATGCAAAACTGCCGGCAGAGGAATAATCTTCAGCCATAAGGGTAACAGGGAATAAAGCATACCCATGATTATAACGCCGCCCAAAAGGTTACCGAAAAGACGGAAACTTAATGAAACGGGCGTTGCAAACTCGCCTATGATATTAATGGGAAAAAGAACCCACATGGGACGGAAATAGTCCTTAAAATATTCAAGTTTGCCTGTTTTGATACCCATGAAGTGTATCATAAAGAAGGTAGAGATACCAAAGGCGGCTGTGGTGGAAATATCAGCCGTGGGCGGCCTTAGCCCGAAGAGGCCGGAAAGGTTGGACAGCAGAATAAACGCAAACAAACCGAAGAACCAATTGCCAAAGTAGGCGTATTTCTCGGTCATGTTGGATGTAACGAATTTATCCATGGTATCCACCAGGATTTCCACAAAGTTTTGGAAGCCGGTGGGCACTTCTTTGAAATTTTTCA
>CAYMOU010000152.1:0-2592 GCA_964392115.1 uncultured Defluviitaleaceae bacterium
AAGTATTTATGCCAATACTGAATGATGAAAATTTCAAATTTCTTTATGAAGAAGAACTGCCGGATAATTATAAACCGGAAGTTATAGATTTTTAGTTTTCTAATTGGAATGTTGGAATTAAAATGGCTCTTTTGATAGTGATAAATACTTTACGAACTCCCTTCAATGTTTAAGCTTATGCTTAACCAAACAACATAGCTAACGGATTACGTTAACGGCAGCGTGAAGTGGAGAATATTTTTCTTTTTCTCCTGCTTATCAGTATGCCTAGAGAGCGTCTCGAAACTGTCAAAATAAGCATACAAGCAAGCAATTACTGCATTAAAAGAAGAAGGGAATTTTTTGTATGCGGTAGCTAACCTTCTATAGTTCTTAAGTTTTATAAAAAGATTTCTATAAGATGATGTTCCTTATACTCATGCCAATCTGTAACCGTTACTTTTTGAACCGCAACGGCTTGTGATAACAGCAGAACTTGCTGAAAGTCTATTTAAAACAAGTAGTTTATTTCGTTCATATATGCTAAGATCTTTATAGCAAACATATTTGTATTTATCCCTATCTAGGTGTACAAAAGTATGGAGGATTTTATGCGTAAATTAATAGTCATATTTCTGTGTTTGGGCATGGTTTCAACCGGATGTAATTCCGAAAAGAAACCACCCCAACAGCCCAACAGTGAAGCAAATGGAAACCCATCTAACGAGGTATCGGTTGTAGAGCCGTTTTCTGATTTAAGAGGTGGCCTTAAAGTCGATATAGTTACGCTTTCGCAAGGTGAGTATGCACCTAATGATATGTATACATATGAGTTTAATGAACACACCATCTTTGAAGGAAATGAGGAACTTCAAAAAAAGATATTGGAAAATGGGAAAAATCCGGGTCTTGGTGTTCGGGCTTTGCATAAGCGTGGTTTTACCGGAAAAGGTGTTTCCGTTGCAATTATTGACCAAAATCTTTTATTGGAATCTCCTGAATTTTCAGACCGAGTCGCAGCTTATTATGAATGTGGATATAACTATGAAGACGAGAGCTCCATGCACGGTCCGGCAGTCATCAGTATTTTAGCCGGTAAAACTACCGGTGTTGCACCTGATGCAACAGTTTATTATGCAGCAGCACCATCGTGGACAGGTGACTCGGCATACTACGCCGATGGTCTGGATTGGATAATAAATCTGAATAAAACATTACCTGATTCCGAAAAAATCCGTGTAGTTTCTGTTTCTGCCGCACCATCCGGTGAAGGTAGTCCGTTTAAAAAAAATACAAAACTTTGGGATGAAGCAGTGGAGCGTGCACAAGCTGCCGGTATCTTAGTCATGGACTGCCGTCTTGACCCAAATACAGGTTTTATTGGGCATGGATTCTATGACCCTAAGGAGCCTGACAACATTCAATTGATGAGAAATGGCTGGTCGAAATCCGGAAATACTAATCCTACCGAAAAGGGATATATTTCTGTACCATGTGATTTCCGAACAACTGTAGAGCAATATAAGTCCGGAGATTATTTTTATCGCTATGGCGGATCCGGTGGATTAAGCTGGGGAATCCCTTATGCTGCCGGCGTGCTTGCTTTGGGATGGCAAGTAAACCCATCGCTTACTGCTAATGAGATGAAAGACCTTTTGTTTCAGAGTGCCTATTTAAATGAGTATGATGAACTGATTATTCATCCTGCTGCTTTTATTGAAGCTGTGGAGGCAACACTCTAATGTTGTAGGCTCTATCTTGCTTCAAGAAAGCCAACATCAAGTTGCAGGACATTTGGTTAGGCCGGAGAAATATATATTCAATCGGAGGATTTCTCCTATGGACACGAAGAAGATTGAAGCAAGTGATTTCCTTTACTTGGGGTTATATCTTTTGCAGGGTTTGGGCTTGAAATCTTACTTGTCATGTTGTTGCCTTATATAATCGGCGTTTCAAATTCTGAATACACGCTGCTTCATCATTGCATACATTGGACTCTTACATGCGTCCTGTGGTGGGCTACGGCTGTTTTTCTAATTAACCTATCAAAAAATAAATATTCTTTTGATGTTATGAAATTTAATGAAGTGCCGAATACCATGCAGTGGTTGCTTGCGATTCTATTATTTGCTGTAGCCATTACAGTGACAACTATTGCTTGGGGTGGATTTAAGCCTATATTAGAGCCTGATGGCGCCGTAGAATTCATTTTTCAAAATATTTATTACCTGTTTGAAACCGCTTTGATTGTACTCAACATTGTCTTTGGGCAAAAATTCGGAGAAGTACTGACAAAAAAGGATAAGCTACCTTATGGAGGATTGTTTCTTGCGTTCACATGGGGACTAATGCATATCTTAACACAAGGGCTTCAAGCAGGTGTTTATAAATATTGAGAAGCAAGCCGAAGAAATCTTACTAAATTCTCCGTAATTATTATCATCTTCTAGACTTGGATCTACTCCCTCAATTAGCTCTAAAGCTTCTTCTAGCTCCCATAAATCTATTTTACAGAAGCTCATATTTGTAAAAGAAACTGCCTCTAGCATTTTAAAACTTAAGATATCCTCACTCGTTTTATTTTTAAGAAGAACAAGATCTTCTTTGGCTAAT
>CAYMOU010000153.1:0-2543 GCA_964392115.1 uncultured Defluviitaleaceae bacterium
AGGGGTTGCTTCAACTTCATGAAGCAACAATTTTAGAGATGTTGTAGCCCCTTTAGAGCCGCTTGCCATAGGTTAAAGTTCGCAATCAAAGACTATCTGACTCAATTTTAACTCAGATACTGGTAAGTCAAGAATATCGGGCGTTCCCGGATCAAGGGACGACAATAAAATCTAATAATCTGAACTATTTACGGATTAAACGAACTCCTCCCTTGAATTGAAACCTAAATAAAGCTCAAACCAATTATTAACCCTTAAAAAATATGAAAATTATTACCCTACCCGCAGGGGGCAAGTTCTACGTGACTCCTTGGGGCCTTTTCCCTAGCGTCACCACCGTATTGGCCGCCACTAAACCACTCTCACAGAAACTGAGTTTACGGAAATGGTACGAGCGCAACGGTTCTGAAGCGGACAATCTACGCAGGGCGGCGGCTGACCGAGGGAAAGTTATTCACCGACTGATAGAAGCCAGATTCAAGGGCGAGGATATAGAATGTCCGCCCGATGTAAATAGCTTTTGGGATGAGGCACAGAAGGTACTCGGTGCTATAGGTTCCGTGGTAGCCAGTGAGCAACAGATCTACCATCCCAAATATCATTACGCCGGAACACTTGACTTACTAGCTTATTGGAGGGACAGCCTTACCCTGTTTGATTTTAAGACTAGCCACCGCCCTAAACGAATCCAGTGGCTTACCGATGCCAAGCTTCAAATAGCTGCTTATAGGGCGGCTTATCAATACCTGTACGGTGTAGAGATCGTTCAAGGGCTGATTGCGGTTATCACGCCGGACACGGTACAGCTTTTCACCTTGGAAGAGCAAGACTTGGAATCTTCCTGGCGGGAATGGTCTCTGCGCTTAGAAGAATATCAAAAGTTTTCACTTTACAACCAGTTATTCGCCGACAAATATTAACCTTTTATTTAAGGAGGAAGGCAAATGGAATTGTTAAAAAGAGCCTTTTTAGCCGCCGAGCAATAAACACGATTATGGTAAAGGCTTGCTGATAAGTTATGCTGTTAACCGGGCGCTAGGAATAGTAGCACGTCATGAGAATATTCCAGAACATTTAGTACCTCGATGGAGGAGAGCAACCAAAGCAATAGATGACCTGCCAAATGTTGTTCAATTAGCCTTCGCCAAAGCTTTAATAGATCAACTCGCAAGTCTGATGATGGCAACCGATGATCAATGAGTTTGATGGTATTTAAAAAAGGGTGTAGTCATCTCATACATCCTTTTCAAAAATATATACTGAAGGCATATTTTTGTGTATATTGCTCATTAAGCCAAACAGTGTCATTAGTAGGAGCTTTGTCATAATTGTTGTGCCAATGAGCTTTACACAATTTTCAAACATTTCCATTATTTTAATCGTCAAAACTAACCATTATTCATGTTTAAGTTGGCAAAAACCAATTATGTCAACTATCCCTGGAATGCCATAATTGATAAAAGTCAGGATAAGGAGTTGTTTCGGAAATTAACCAGAGAAGGTTCAAAAACTGGTCACTCTTCAAATCACCTTGTTCTTTCAAGACCTGACAAAATTCTGCTCTTGAGTCCGGGTATGATTTCCATAAATTATTCAGGGACATTGCTACCTTCCAACGGATAGAAGAGACCGGATCTTGTAAAAGTGGTATTAAATGATTCATGGCTCCGGGTGAACCTATCTTACGCAAAGCCTCAACTGTTGTCTCACGTACAGAAGAGTCTTTATCTTGTAAAAGTGGTATTAAATGATTCATAGCTTCAACTCTTCTTATTTCACCCAAGGCGAATGCTGTAGAACCACGTACAGAAGAGTCTTTATCTTGTAAAAGAGGAATTAAATGACTCATTGCTTCTGGTAACGCTATCTTACTGGAGGCGAATGCGGCAGAAGCACGTACATTAGAATTTTTATGCCCTAAAAGGGGGATTAAATCGCTCATTGCTTCTGGTGTAGCTATCTTACTTAAGGCGAATTTGGCACTATCACGTACTCTAGAGTCTTCATCCTGTAAAGGAAGTATTAAATACTGTATGGCTTCAGCCCTTCCTATTTCACCCAAGGCAAACGCTGCAGAACCACGTACAGAAGAGTCTTTATCTTGTAAAAGAGGGATTAAGTAGTTCATCGCTTCTAATGTTGTTATTTTACCTAATACTTTTGCCACATTCCTCCGTACTCTGAAGTCGTCATCCTGTAAAAGGGGTATTAAATGAATCAAAGATTCTGGTGGGTCTATTTCACCCAAAGACCGGGCTGCAGAACCACGTACAGAAGAGTCTTTATCCTGTAAAAGAGGTATTAAATCACCTATAGCTTCAGATTCTCTTATTTTACCTAAAGAATCGGCTACAACATAACGCACATTCCGGTCTTCATCCCGTAAAAGAGGAATTAAATGAATCAAAGATTCTGGTGAGTCTATTTCACCTAAAGACCTGGCTGCGGCACTACGTACAGAAGAGTCTTGATCCTGTAAAAGAGCAATTAAATGACTCACAGTTTCAGGAGAGCCTATCAAACCTAAAACGGATACTACGGTC
>CAYMOU010000154.1:0-2517 GCA_964392115.1 uncultured Defluviitaleaceae bacterium
ACAAAATCATGTTTCGAGGATTATTTTTCTTAATGGCTACCGCAAGCAGAATAGCAGTAACAGCTAACCAAAAATCGGCCAATGGGAAGGAGGTAAACCACGTAATATATCCCGGTACAATCTCAGTTAATGGGAATAGCCCTGTAAAAACCAAAACCCAATAGGAAATCGTTCCTATGCCTGTAAAAATGCTAAGACCAAACAGTAATTTTTTGTTGTTCATAATCATGCCCCTTACTTATTTTTTAATTTCTCTACGACTTGACCTAAAAGACATTCCAGAAGTTCCATTTGTGTATCATCAATTAAACTGCCAACGACCTTTATAAATTCATAAAACAGTTCATTGTCCCCTTCGATAATGCACTTTGCTTTGTCCGTCAACTCTAAGTAAAAGATTCGCTTATCTTCAGGGGACTGTATTTTTTGAAGTAAGCCAACTGAGATAAGTCGTTTCACCATGGCAGAGATTGCCGGTTTCGTAAGCCCTAATCGTTCAGCCACATCTCCAAAGTTTGGGTTTTCCATAAAGTAAATGGAGGTTAAATAATAATAATCACTTATATTGAACCTGCTCATATCCTCCTTGGAAAGAATATTCTCTATGTTTTTAACTGATTGCTGCCATAGATAACCGGCGATGTAAGATATATGTTTCTCAATCATGATACGAAACCCCTTTATTCATAAAATATCGGCCTTTATTTTCAGTGTGTTTTCCATATTGAATTGCTCGCTCAGGGCAGCGGTGGATACAGGCCAAACACCGATTACATTTTTTATCCCAAACCGGCTTTCTTTCCACAAAACGGATTGTTTTTGCTGTGCATACTTTTTTACATAATCCACAAGAAATACAATTTTCTTTAACGTAGAATTTTTTTGTGCTTCGCATAAAGTGGTTAAACACCCAAGCAACCAACGTAGATTTAATAAGCGCAAAGCCGCCTTTATCAATGACAAAAGCCTTTTTCTTTGCCTGCACAACCTTAAATATTTCCGCAATCTTCACAGCAGCTTGATTAATCTTTTTCTGTGCGAGGGCTTCATTATCTACATCGTAACCAATAATGTAATTGTTTGGCATAATAATGCTAAAGACACTGTCCGGGTGGATTTTCTCTGATAACTTATGCATTGTGTAGCCACAATCATCCCCACATGTGCATATTGCAAAAGTGTATGCTCCATTAGGTTGTAAATGCTTCAAAAAGTCTGATACAATGGTGGGAACCGACCAAGCATACACGGGAAATACAATTCCAACTGTGTGGCTTTGGTTAAAATGATAGCTTCTTTTTTCATTTACAACGTCTACCATATTTACAATTTCATCGTCTATAAGTGTAGCCAATCTTTCTGCAACCCACTTAGAATTTCCGGTTCCCGAAAAATAAAAGACCAAATTGTTTTACTCCATTCTGTAAATTATTATATGTACTTAATTACACGTATTTAATTAAATATAGTTAACTATTGTACAGTATTTTTTCATTTTGTCAATACAGGACTAAAAAATTAACATTTTTTCCGTTTGTGTCTTATTTGTATTCAAAAAATCCGATTCAACTCTAAGACGTATTGTTGAGGATGCTTAATTATTTATTCTTCATGTCCAAAGTTATCAAAAATTTTGATACGCATATCAGGAAATATTTTCGATAAAATTCCGAAGATTTGATGCAAAGGGTTCCTTGCTTCCATGCCAATATGTTAATTTACCCATCACTGTCGCAAGTGTTGTAGTTATGTTGTCCGGCTGCATGTGCCCCAAGCTCACGGTAAATGAACCTTGGGCATCCGCATCTATTAACTAAACCTTTTGTCCGCTTCGGACAAGACCTATACCGAGATTAGCACAGGTGGTTGACTTACCGACACCACCTTTTTGATTGCAAATTTCGATTACTTTACCCATAGATACTCCTTCCTTCCTCTCTTTCGCTGTGGGTTCAAATTTTTTAGCGTTAATGAAACATCAGCGATTTTCGACCCAAAAGCCGTTCTGATTTCAATTGGAAAAAGAGTAAAAAAGAATAACGCCAAACCCACTTTTGAGTTTAGCGTTATTATACTTAACGGGAATACATTCCCACTATGCTTCTTGAGTAAAGGGTAAACCCAAAAATCGTATCGGAACTTATGGGGCATTCAAAGGTTCTTACGATACTTTCTATTTATAGCCATGTAATATCAAAGTCTGTATACGAAGATACAGCAAAAACCCTTTACCGGGGATTTGATAAACTCTCGCCACAACAAGAAACAGACGTCTCCTCGAAAGAATCGTCTGTTACGGTGCCTCTAAAATCTGACAGTAACGAAGTCAATAATAGAGTGAAAAAATCAAGCTGCTAGGCGGACTCGAACCGCTGACCTCTACCTTACCAAGGTAGAGGTTATTTTGTAAAAATAACTCCAAAATGCCGCTAAATCATAGGCTTTTTCTTCCCGGAAGATTATGGCTTGACAGTAGTTGACAGTAATTTGAAAAATGCTTGAAACTAACACGTCAAC
>CAYMOU010000155.1:0-2420 GCA_964392115.1 uncultured Defluviitaleaceae bacterium
ACAAATGCGTTCTTTGCAGACGTTGCGAAACTATGTGTAACGAAGTTCAAACCGTAGGCGTTTACTCCGCCATCAACAGAGGTTTTGACACCGTTATCGGTACTGCTTTCGAAGAACCCATGATTAAAACCGCCTGTACTTTCTGCGGACAATGCGTTAACGTATGTCCTACCGGCGCTTTAACTTTGGTTAACAACGTTGCTGACGTTTGGAATGCATTGAACGATCCTGAAAAAGTTGTTATCGTTCAAACTGCTCCCGCTGTTAGAGTTGCAATCGGCGAAGAATTCGGCTTACCCGTTGGCACAAGAGCTACAGGTAAGATGGTTGCCGCTTTAAAAGAACTGGGCTTTGCAAAAGTTTATGATACTGACTTTGCAGCCGACCTTACAATTATGGAAGAAGCTACCGAACTTATGGGTCGTATCACAAACGGTGGTAAACTTCCCATACTTACAAGCTGCTGTCCCGCTTGGGTTAAATTTATCGAACATCAATTCCCCGAATTGCTTGAAATTCCTTCAACCTGTAAATCTCCTCAACAAATGTTTGGTGCTATTGCCAAAACTTATTTGGCAGAAAAACTTAACGTTGATCCCAAAAATATGGTTGTTGTTTCCGTAATGCCTTGCCTTGCCAAGAAATACGAAGCAGCCCGTCCCGAATTGGGCCATGAAGGAATCCAAGATGTTGATTACGTTCTTTCCACCAGAGAACTTGCTGCCATGATTCATGAAGCAGGCGTTAACTTCAACGCTCTTGCCGATGCTGATTTTGACAGCGTAATGGGTGAATCCACAGGTGCGGCCGTTATTTTCGGTACTACCGGTGGCGTTATCGAAGCTGCTCTGCGTACAGCTTACTGCTGGATCACAGGCAAAAAACTCGATAATATCGAATTTACTCAAGTTCGTGGTTCCGAAGGTATCCGTGAAGCTACCGTTCAAATCAATGATTTGACTTTGAAAATCGGTATTGCCAGCGGTCTCGGTAACACCAGACAATTACTTAACGACGTTCGTGACGGCAAAGTTCAATATCATGCCATCGAAATTATGGCTTGCCCGGGCGGTTGCGTAGCCGGCGGCGGTCAACCTTACTATGGCAATGACAGAACTATCGTTGACAGACGTGCAGAAGCACTCTACGACGAAGACAGAAGCAAAACCATCCGTTACTCTCATGAAAACCCCGAAATCATCGCTCTTTACGAAGAGTACCTCAAAAAACCCTGTGGCGATAAATCTCACCACCTCTTACATACTCATTACACCAAGAGAGAAACTTTATAATATTTGAGTTTCTTCCTATAATAAATTTCTAATTCTGCACACATTGTTTACTCCCATACAAGGGACGGTTCTTTTTGAATCGTCCCCTTTTTTGTTATTTAATAATTAATCTTTTTATGTTATATTGCAATGGTTCATAATCCTGCTTCTGATTTCAACCCTATCTTTAATATACATAAAATTAAGCACAGTGTTGCAAGTCTTACACTAACAAGTTTTACACCTTTTAGAGTAAATTGCATATATTGCAATTAATATGAACTAATTCAGCCAACTTATATGGCAATCGGAATTAGAGTTAGGTAAACGCTGACTACTATTCAGCGTCTACCCCGGAATACTCGGAGGTGTGTTTAATGAATAATTATGAACAGGTTATGATAGGTGTGGAAGACCTTATTTTGGATTTTATCGAATTCCGGAAAACCAAAAGGGAACCCAATTATAAAACCCAAAGCATATATGACCTTGACAGAGGTTGGATGTTAAGCAGCGACGAGGAAGTGTTTGCCACCGAAATCGAAGAAACAATCAATATTTGCAAGGATTATCCCCTGCCTATAGAGCATCATTGCGGCGACTGTTCCTTAGACGACGACACGGATGATAATGAAGTAAAATTCCTTCACAATCTGATTTCATCCATTCCAAGAATTCTGAAACCTCATGTCTCCCGAGTTTTGAACGAATACGAGTATCATGGCAGCCCGGTTTATGACGAATACCTCGACCGAGAAACCTTAGCACAGATGGTGGATAAGGTAATGTCTTATGCAAAAAATCATCTGGACGAAGTTGACGAAATTACCGTCTCCGACAACGAAAGCGGCACTTGGAGCAAATTCAAACTCCTGCACAGCATTATAGAAATTTTGGTGCTGGTGCATTTGTTTATGGTAAACAGAAAAAGGTATAAACAGGAAAATATGTTCAGATAAATTCCTAATTTTTTGTGATTGTTTTGGCAAAGTTGTGTTACGATTTCATTTCCACTTTAAATATGATAGAACTCGTATAAAAAATGACCGTGAATCTTTTATTAATAATATTTTTTTAGGCAAATTCCCTCAAATTTATTGAGGGAATTTGTATTTTGATACATAGCAAAAAACCCTTGCGTAAGCATTC
>CAYMOU010000156.1:0-2370 GCA_964392115.1 uncultured Defluviitaleaceae bacterium
CCCCCTCTGCACTATTTATATGTTATAATTGTAATAAAAATACAAACATTATAGTCCTTGATTTTATAATGTTCCCGTATGCCCGGGAGATTCTTCAAGAACTGTTTAAGCGTAAGCTCTATATTTTAAATACGTATTAACAAAGGAGGATTTTATGAAAAAATCTTTAAAGGCTTTGGTAACACTTGCCGGTTTAATTTCCGTGCCGATTATAATTAACAAATTTATTTTTAACAAAGCCGCCCGAGAAGCCGGCAATGAATTGCCCGAAGCAAACGAAATGTTTTATGACTGGCGTCACGGAAAAATTCGCTATGTGGTACAAGGGCAAGGCAAACCCTTGGTTATGTTACACGGCATAGGTGCCGGTTTAAGTATGTATGAATGGGAACGTAACGTACACGAGTTAAGCAAACATTATCGTGTGTATACCTTGGACTTACTTGGCTTCGGCTATTCCGATAAGCCTCAAATATCCTACTCTGCCTACCTGTACATTACATTGATAAACGATTTTCTCCGTGAAGTTGTTGGAGAACCGGCTAATGTAATTGCAAGCTCTAATTCCGGTGCCTTTGCTTTAACAGGCTATATTTTCGAGCCGGAGTTGTACAGCAAAATGCTGCTGGTTTCACCTACGGGAATAGGTTCTTCTGCCAATCTTCCTACTTCCGGGGATTTGTGGGCTAAGTGGTTGCTTGAAACGCCTATCATCGGCACGAGCATGTATAACCTTATAACGTCTCGTTTCTATATCTCTTATTTCTTAAAACGTTTCTGCTATGCTTATCCGTCGGAGGTTACCTCTCATGTGGTGAATAAGTATTACTCACCGGCTCATTACGGTGGCCCTAATGCAAGGCTTCCTATAGCGGCTTTTATTTCCAAGTTTTTAAACGTAGAAATAGAAAGCAAAATTGCCCAACTTCAGATACCGCTAAATTTGGTTTGGGGTGAATTAAACGAACTAAACCCCGTATCCAACTTAAACATTGCGTTGGAAAAGAATCCGTCCATAGAATGCACCTCATTCGGAAACTCCAAACTTTTACCTCATGTAGACAACCCCGGTTTGTTCAACAGCATCTGTATAGAATTTTTTGGATAGTATGTAGAGTTAAACACTGTGATTTCGGCTGTTTTCATTGTTAATGTAGAGTTATACTCCATATAAACGTTAGTATGCGTCAATAACATAGAGTTAAACTCTATGTTATTGACAACACATGACAGGGACATAGAGTCCAACACCACATCATTGGATAATGCTATATATTTAGGAAATAACAGTAAATTATTGAAGGAAACATTTTTTTAACTTTATGATTACAATAAAAAGAACGAAGCTTTTCTCAAGCCTCGTTCTTTTTTGTATACTCTATTTTAACTCGTCAGATACTATTAAACCTACAGGGCAATGGTCACTTCCGTACACATCACTGTAAATTAACGAATCTTCAATTTTATCAGCCAGTGAAGCCGAAGCAACAAAATAATCTATACGCCACCCAATGTTTCTTTGGCGAGCGGCAGACCTGAAAGACCACCAGGTATATGCGTCCAAGGTATCGGGATATTTGTGTCTGAAGGTATCAATAAAACCGGCATCAAGCAGTTCGGTCATTTTGTTTCTTTCTTCAATGGTAAAGCCGGCGTTACGAGTGTTGGTTTTGGGATTTTTTAAGTCGATTTCTTTATGTGCTACGTTTAAATCGCCGCAAATGATTACGGGCTTAATTTTATTCTTGTCCAACAAGAACGCACGAAAATCGTCTTCCCATTCCTGTCTGTAATCAAGCCTTTCCAACTCTGATTTTGAATTGGGCGTATATACGGTTACAAAAAAGAATTTCTCAAACTCCAAGGTGATTACTCGTCCTTCTTGGTCGTGCTTTTCTGCACCGATGCCGTATTCCACATTCAGCGGCTTTGTCTTGGTAAATATAGCTGTTCCGGAGTAGCCTTTCTTTACAGCAGAATTCCAATATTCAAAATATCCCGGAAACTGAAAATCAGCCTGCTCTTTAGTCATTTTAATTTCCTGTAAAGCAAAAATATCGGCAGACTCTTTATCAAAAAAAGGCATAAACCCTTTGTTCATACAAGCACGCAAGCCGTTTACGTTCCATGAAATAAATTTCAAATGTTTCATTCCTTTCGTTATGGTGTCTGAATTAATCTTAAAAAACAAGTCTGAAACTATAGGCACACAGTAAAAAGCTGTAAATAGCTGAACTTATTTTATTATACCACGAATAAGACTTTGGACAACAAAAAAAATTCCGGAAAATAAAAAAAGACGGTATAACCGTCGGTAATGGGAACTACAGGACTTGAACCTGTGACCCTCTGCTTGTAAGGCAGATGCTC
>CAYMOU010000157.1:0-2092 GCA_964392115.1 uncultured Defluviitaleaceae bacterium
GAAAACTTTTTCTGAAGAAAAAGTCTTCCCCAAACCCCTTTCAAAAAGACTTTATTATTATGTGTGTGGTAGCTTGTAAATGCTAGAAAAAAGCTTTGCATGAAGTTATTTAGGTGGTGCTGTTTGTTAGCGGTATACGAACCACAAAGGTTGTGCCTTCGTTTTCTTTACTTGTAAGGTGTATGCTACCGTTATGGAGTAGTACGGTGGAATGGGTTATGGAGAGACCCAAACCGGTGCCGCCTGTTTCTCTGTCACGGGTTTTATCCACACGGTAGAAGCGGTTGAAGACCTTTTCGTGTTCCTCTTGGGAGATGCCTATGCCGGTGTCTTGGACGGTGATGTAGGCGTTTTGGTTGTCGCAGTCTGCGATTACCTTAACCATACCGCCGGGTGGTGTGTATTTTATGCCGTTTTCCACTAAGTTTGTTAGAGCAAGGCTTAATTTCATGTCGTCGGCTTCCAGGCTGACGCTTTTTGCGTCTTCAAAAAGCAGCTCTATATTTTTTTGCTCGGCAAGAGGGTAAAGGCGTTTGAGTATATCTTCCAACATAAAGTTTAGGTCGATTTTCTTGATATTTAAGCCTACGTCACGTTGGTCAAGTTTAACCAAGTTCAGCAGGTCAACCACTATGTTGGTCATACGGTCTATTTCGCCATTAATATCTTGAAGAAATTCACGATACATTTCCTTGGGTGCGGATTCCTCCAGAAGGATGGATTCTGTAAGCACCTTTATGGAACTGAGCGGAGTTTTCAACTCATGGGAAACATTGGATACAAATTCCTCACGGGTTTTTTCTACCTGCTCCAACTTCTGGCACATATTATTGAAGGTAAACGCCAAATCCGCAAATTCGTCCTGACCTTTCACAACTATACGCTGATTTAGGTGCCCTTGGGACATTTTTTGCACCACTTTCAGCACGTTGTTAAGCGGGTCAAGCAGCAGTTGCGAGACAAAAAATACCAGCACCAGTAGGATAACCACGGTCAAGCCGGTGAAAAGTGCCGAGGTTTTTTCTATTTCGGACAGGGCTAAGTAAATATCCTTTACAGAAGCCACAATCAGCACCACGCCCAGTTTTTCCGAAGCGTCGTTTACTATGGAAGCGGAAGCGTAGGAAACAGCCTCCTTGGAGTTGGTGGTCATTTTGCTGTTTTTTTGCAGAGCCTCCACAACTTCGGGGATTAGGTAGGTTTTGCCTATCTCCGTCTTGTTGGTGTCGTTTACCACAACGCCACGATTGTCCAGCACTAAGATCCGGAAGGAGCCTTCTTTGCTTTTGGTTTCCAGTTCGTTGTCAAAGACGGATTTTTTCTCCGGGTCTTGTAGGTAGCCCTGTTTTGCAATATGGCCGGCCACCACGTTGGCTTGGGTCAGCAGTTTGTACTCCCTGTCCATTTTGTAGTAATTTTCCATAGAGCCAAGCATGGTATTAAAAAAGAACATAAGCGGTACAAAGCTTATAAAAATAAAGCTTATGAAAAGCTTAAAACGCAAGCTGTAATACCAGCGTTTCTTATTTAAAATAGTAACCAACTCCCCACTTGGTATGTATATATTTGGGGTCGCTGGGGTTTTCTTCTATTTTTTCTCTTATGCGACGAACGTGTACGTCCACCGTGCGAATATCCCCGGGATAGTCGTAACCCCAAACGGTGTTCAGTAAGGCCTCACGGCTGTAGACCTTGACAGGGTTTTCCATAAGCAGTTCTACCAAGTCAAATTCCTTGGCCGTAAGGCTGACTTCTTCTCCCTTGATAAATACCCGTCTGGAGTCGAATTCTATTTCCAAGTCACGTACTTTCAAGGTGTTTTTGGGAGGTTCGGTTAAATCTACTTTGCGGATGGAGCGTCTTAGGATGGCTTTGATACGGGCCTTTAGTTCCAGAATGTTGAAGGGTTTGGTGATATAATCGTCCGCACCGTATTCCAGACCCATAATTTTGTCCATATCATCGCCTTTGGCTGTAACCATAATGATGGCTACCTTGCTGAATTCTCTTACCTGTTGACAGACCTGTAGTCCGTCGATTTTGGGCAGCATAACGTCCAGGACTATAAGGTCATAGCGTTCGGTTTTAGCCA
>CAYMOU010000158.1:0-2028 GCA_964392115.1 uncultured Defluviitaleaceae bacterium
GCTCACCACTGCGAATAGACGCTTTTGTTACTCTTTAATTAGCATTTGACTATAATTTATCACTGTCTTAGTATACACCAAAAACAAAATAAAAGAAGGCTCGGAATGAAAATTCCAAAGCCTTGTTGTGCTATTTTACGCAACCCAGAATTTTAATGCTGCCTAAGTTATAAACCCCACAGGCTTCATACTCCCATTTTCCTTGGGTCAACAATATTTCCGCTTTTATTGATTGAGAGTCCAAAGTAATGCGTTGTTCTTTTCCTTCCGGGTTAAACAACAGTAAATCTATGCTTCCGTCGGCAATATGAGAGCTGACGTTCAACTGCAATATCTGCCCTTCTTCCGCTTGAAAAGAACCGGATTGTGCAAGGACATAATTCTTATTGTTTTCTATTTCGAACACGGTTGTATATTCTTGGGAAAAGGGTTCGTCCTCGGCAAAGCTATCCGGCAAGGAGCGCCTGTTTGTAAGATGAACGGTTTTGGTTGCTTCATCCCACTGTACTGTATAGCCCAATTTTTCTGAAAGCTCTCTTAAAGGCATATAAAGGCCGGCGTTTGTTTCGCCTTCTTTTACTACGGATACCGGCGGATTTTCAAGTTCCAAGGGTAATCCTTCCACAGTTATATTTACCTTGCTGTAATCTGCTGATTTTATAACCTCTGCCGCCGCTGCCGGAGACGTACTTAAAATTCCCAAAAAGAAAATTATAACTATGATTTTAAGAGTAAATTTCATGAATTCTGTTCCTCCGGTAGTACTATCATATTGAGAGATTTATCTACATGTTTATCTAATCACTTAATCAAATTGAAGTACTCTTATTATTCCATCATTTAATGTAAATAATTCTTACCCCTGCATTCTTCATAATATAAAAAAAAGAGCCGCAACAATAGTTGCAACCCATAGTGTACGAATTAAAAAGCAAAATATCTTTTCAATAGACCTGCAAAAGCTTGACCATGTCTTGCTTCGTCGTTGCGCTCAAATTTAAAAATACCGTATTCACGCCACTGTAGCCAGAATTTAGTTATCTACGTAACTCATATCCCACCACTATCCAAAATATTGATCAAGATTTCAATTGTATCTTAATAAATACCAATAGAGACTCCTCGTAAAGTAGGCTTACTCACCATAATCATTAAACAAATCTGTGTCAATCGCCTTGATCTCAAAGGTTTTCTTAACGCTTACTCCGAAATTGTGCTCTATCATAAGCTTGGCAAGTTTTTGCCCATCAATTAAGATAATGTGTTGCTGATTGGCATAGTCTGTTGCCTGCTTGGAGAATTTAGCAGTGGTTACAAACAACCCTTTACCGCCCTTGCCTGAAATCGCACCCACAAAGCTCTGCACCTCAGGGCGTCCTACCGTTCTATCCATATCCCACTTTTTCGCTTGAATATAGATGAGGTTGAAGCCCAGCTTATCCTCCATAATGATACCGTCAATACCTTCATCACCGGAAACCGCCGTTGTTCTTCCGGCATTTTCAAAAGCACCGTAGCCCATTTTTGATAATAGGTCTATTACCATTTGCTCAAATGTAATAGGAGAAAGCTTGGCTACCTCACTCAACAGCTCGTCGGCAAGGCTGTCGTTAATCTTTTTGAAGGACCCCTCGAAGGTGTCGTCCGGCGTAGTGCCTTGTCTGTCATCAGGTGAAGTTCTACCTGTTGTATCGGCATCTGACGCACTTAGAAATTCCCGAAAACTTTCAAAACGCATGAGATAATCATTATCGATCACAGATGGATTATCTTGCAGAACCTCTTGCCCTTGCGGTGTTATGATAAACATAGCTCTGGCAGGGCTGTCAATAAGTCCCGCTTTTTTCAGATATGTACGAGCCCAGCCGATGCGATTGGTGAATATAGTTTGCCGCCCGCTGGGCAAAAGTTCTGATAAAGCAGCTTCATCAAGATAAAAATGTTCCGCCATCTGTGTCTTTAATTCTTTTAACGAATGCAGTTGGCCATCACGAATAAATTCTAAAAACGGCTTGTGCATTTCGAAGT
>CAYMOU010000159.1:0-1803 GCA_964392115.1 uncultured Defluviitaleaceae bacterium
TTATAACCACAAACTGTGCCGTTCTCGGCGTTACCGTTTTGAATAAAGACAACGGTTACGATTTCATTACCTCCATAATCAACGGTTTCGGCGCTGCCTTGGGTTTCACAGTAGCTATCGTTCTTTTGGCAGGTATCAGAGAACGTCTCGAGAAAAACGATGTGCCCAAATGCCTCAAAGGTTTCCCTATAACACTTGTGGCAGCAGGGTTAATGTCTATCGCTTTCCTCGGCTTTACAGGACTTATTAAGTTATAAAAGTAAAATTTTACAATTTTAATTGAAAAAGCCTGAGGAAACTTTTTCACAGGTTTCCTCAAAGATTTATGTTTACTAATTTGCAAAAACAAAGTATAATCATAAATCCGGCGACGACGTAGGTTTTTAACCGGCGTTGTTGCAAATGTACACGAACTAAACCAACTCTCATGATTTTATGAAGCTATAAATGTTAGTTTAAGTCCTATAAAAAGGAGAGGAAATAATTGGATATTAATGTCATATTATTACCTGTGCTTAGTCTTGGCGGTTTAGGGCTTTTCTTCGGCTTAGGCTTAGGTTGGGCCGGCGTTATGTTTAAAGTTGAAGAAGACCCGAAAATCGGTATGATAAAAGAAGCTCTGCCCGGCGTTAACTGCGGCGGTTGCGGTTTTACAGGTTGCGAGCAATACGCCATAGCTGTTGCCGAAGGTAATGCAAAGGCCAACGCTTGTACCGTAGGCGGTGCAGCAACTACCCAAAAAATATCCGACATTCTGGGTATTAAAGCGGAAATTGCCGAACGCATGGTAGCCTTTGTTAAGTGCAACGGTAACTTGGATAAGAGTACTTTCAGATATGAATACTTCGGTATGAACGACTGCTTCGCCGCAATGCAACTTACCGGCGGCGGTGCGAAAAGCTGTCCTCACGGTTGCTTGGGTTGCGGCTCTTGCGTAAGTGCCTGTGCTTTTGGGGCTCTTACACTTGTTAACGGTATCGCTCAAGTGGACAAAGAAAAATGTATTGCTTGCGGCAAATGCGTTCCCAAATGTCCCAAGCAAATCATTGAATTTGTACCTTACGCAAAAACCGTTCTTGTTGCTTGTAACTCTAAAGATGCAGGTAAGCTTGCCAAATCTCGTTGTACCGTCAGCTGCATAGGCTGTAAACTTTGCCAAAAAGCTTGTCCTCACGAAGCTATCACTGTTGAAAACAATCTTGCTCATGTGGATTACAGCAAATGTACCATGTGCGGCGATTGTGGCCAAAAATGTCCCACCGGTGCAATTATCGGTGTTGAAAAGAAAGCAAAAGTCGAGGCTTAATATAAAAAAGACTTCCTGTTGGGAGTCTTTTTTATTTACCAAAATTTAGCCTTATAATCAAATGCTGATTCCCCAAAATACACAAAGCCAAATACAAGGCGGATTAGTCGAAGTATAAACCACCCTGTGTCTTTCGTGGGGTTCTATCACTAAAGAATCCCCCGGGCCTAACTTTACAAACATGTTATTTTCGAATTCCACTTCGGCATTTCCGGTCAGCAGTACTACAAATTCGCTTTCATTTTGATCCATCCAATCCGTAACCTGTCCTGTGCTTACTATCTTTTCTATCCTAATGTGGGAAAAAGACCCTCCACTTATTTCCTTTACCACAGACAGGTATTCCACTTCTAAATTTTCACAACCTTTTGGCAATTCTAAGAAATTCATTCTTAACCTCATTTTCATAAAAATTTATGTTCGCTTAAATACCAAATATTTCATACTAATTCCATTTAAAACAGTAGATAAAAATTTGCAATTTAGACAAAGATTCA
>CAYMOU010000160.1:0-1782 GCA_964392115.1 uncultured Defluviitaleaceae bacterium
AATAAATTTATTTTTTGCAACCGGGAGCAAACTCCCTGCAAAAAGACTTTAATAATAAAAAGATTTATAACTTGCTGTTTTGCATAACTGATTATTGTGCAGAAACGGTATCTGTTTTAGGAACCATTGTTGCTTTTATTGATTTCATCATCTTTAGTACTATAAAGAAAGTAATTGCCGATGATATAAGGTCACAGACCGGCATGGCGTACCAGACACCGTTTAGGCCGAAGAACATGGGTAAAATCAAAAGTGCCGGGATAAGCAGAATAACCTGCCTTAGGGAACTGGTGATGATGGCGACCTTTGCCTTGCCTATGGCTTGGAAAAAGTTACTTGTGGGTACTTGGAAGCCAACCAAGGTAAAGAATACGGCAAATATACGCAAACCTCTTGCACCGATTTCTATGAGCAGAGGGTTTTTGTCAGGGTTAAATATTTCTATAATTTGTACCGCAAAGACTTCCATTATTATAAGCCCTACAGTGCAAATAATCATGCAATATATGACAGACCATTTATAAGCGTCCCGTACACGTTCGTAGTCTCCGGCGCCGTAGTTAAAGCCGATTATAGGTTGCGAGCCTTGGTTTATACCCAATATAGGCATAAAAAACAGCATAATAACGCCCATAATCAAAGAATATGCACCCAAGGCTATACCGGGGTTATCCATTTCGAATGATGCATAGTGGAGTATGCTTTGGTTTGCAATAAGAATAATCAAACTTTGAGACACCTGAATAAAAAACGGTGAAAGCCCGATGGAGAATATTTTGTAGGCAATTTTTCTGTCTATTTTAAGATATGCTTTACGGATGCGAAGTTCCGTATCTTTGCTCATGTAGTAACTGATTACCCACAGGAACGAAATAAATTGGGAAATAACCGTTGCAATTGCCGCACCTTTAATGCCCATATTAAACACAAATATAAAAATGGGGTCCAGAATCATATTCAGCACCGCACCGAGAATTTGGGTTGAGGCAAAGCGTTTTGGGTTACCTACGGCCCTAATGGGATGATTCATGCCGAAGCCTAAAAAGCCGGGAAGGCAGAAAGCAGTGATAATGGTAAGGTATTCGTCTGCATAGCCGTAAACGCTGGGTTCTTTGTCAGCACCCAACAGGGACAATATCTGGGTCTTAAATACCATACCCAAAATTGTAGACACCAGACCGAACACAAATAGCAGGGTAAAAGCGTTGCCCAGAATTTTCTCGGAGCTTTTTTTATCCCGCATACCTAGATGTATAGAAATTTGGGCGGTAGCACCCAAACTGACCAACATCGCCAAGCCCATAAAGATATTCATTATGGGCATACTTAGGCCTATGCCGGCGTTGGCCAAAACGCCCACGTCAGTCATTTGCCCTACCCAAAACTTATCCACTATATTATATAAGGCCGAAACCAACATGGAAGCTATGGTCGGTATAGAATAGCGGATAATCATGGAACGGATATTTTTGTTTGCCATTTGGTGCTCCATTGCTTTTAAGCCTTTGGAAGGTTCCATAATAATCACCCGAGTTATGTATTTTATTTATTTTAAATCACAAACAGTAGAATTGTAAAGCAGCAATGGTTTTTTTCACAAGGCAACTTTTTTTAAACTCAATAAACGCCGATTTTTATACTCAAATAAAAACATAACACTGTCTTATCAGAGTGGAAATCGGCTTTTAGGTTCGTTACATATTTTAAACTATAGTCAAATTAACAAAGAATAGTAACAAAAGCTATTCTTCGTAAACGGTTCGCTCATGTGTTTTTCAAGGA
>CAYMOU010000161.1:0-1781 GCA_964392115.1 uncultured Defluviitaleaceae bacterium
CTGTGCCGTAAGTGGTTTTTACAGTACCCGGTTCAAAACAAACCTGACCGAATAATGCTGCTTGTTGGTCAACCACAGAAGCGGAAATAGGTATTTTTGCTCCGAAGAAATCCAACGGGTCGGTATAACCGTATAATTCGGCGCTGTTTTTAATTTCAGGTAAAATACTTTTGGGAATGTCCAAGACATTTAAAATTTCATCGTCCCATTGACCGGTGTGAATATTTAAAAGCATGGTTCTTGAAGCGGTAGACATATCGGTAACATGAACAGCACCATGTGTAAGCTTCCAGATCATCCAGCTGTCAAGAGTACCTGCAATGACAGTTCCTTGCCGGATTTTTTCGGCTACGCCTTCAACATTGTCAATTATCCATTTAATTTTGGTTGCGCTAAAATAAGCATCTACAATAAGCCCTGTTTTTTCTCTTATCATTTCGCCGTATTTAGCTGCAATTTCATCTGCATCACCGGCGGTTCTTCTGTCTTGCCAAACTATAGCGTTATAAACGGGTTTGCCTGTAAACTTATCCCAAAGCATAACTGTTTCGCCTTGGTTATCAAGACCCATACATACAACATCCGAAACGCTTACATTAGCCTCATCCGCTGCCATTCCTATAGATTCAAGAATTCTGTCCCAAATTTCCATAGGGTCATGCTCAACCCAGCCGGGATTGGGGTAATATTGAGTATGTTCTTTATATCCTCTCGAAACAATATTAAAGTCTTGGTCTAACAACAAAGCTGTGGTTCCTGTAGTTCCTTGATCCAGTCCTAAGTAATATTTACCCATTTTATGCCTCCTACTTATAGTGTTTCCGGCTTTCATCTCTTACGGAATTCGTACAACTATAGTAAATTGCACATAAGGTAGTAACAAAAATCTATTCTCCATAAACGGTTCGTTTCCTGTGTTTTAAGAAAACACCCACACCAACACTCACCATTCCGAATGTACGATTTTTGTTACTTTAATAAACGCAATTCACATTATATGTAATAAGTATAAATTAAGCTTTAACAGTATCTTTCGATTTACGGCTTTGGATTTCTAAACTTTGTTTGGATTCGGAAGATAGGTTTTTGCTCATAGCTATGGCCAGTATAACGGCAATAACTCCGGCAACAAGTTTACCTATAACAACAGGCGTGATCATTTCGGGCTTAACACCGGCCGTAAAGCCAAGATGGTCTCCCAAAGCGGCGGTTGCGGGAACAAGCCAAGCTGTATTAACTACTTTACCCCTATTATTCATATCCTTCATCATCTTATAAACAGGAATTGAATTTGCCAGAGTAAACACAAGACCGGCGGCACTTGTAGAATCAAGCCCTATTTTTTTGCCCACGGCATTAAGAGGTTTATCAAGCACTTTAACCAAAATGGAAAGTATGGGGAAGGTTCCCAACAAAACAATGCCTATACTTGCAATTACAGACATACCGTCCATTATAGGAGCCATACCGGGTATAATAACCACGCCTGTAATAAATTCGAAGGCTGCTGCGGCCAAACCTACATATATAACAATGGTAATAAACTGACCAAATATCATAGAGCCTTTAATCATAGCCTTGGGTGTAAACTTTAAGCCAAGGGCCAACAGAATAGAAATTATAATAACCGGTACGCTGTTTTTCAAAACTACCATTGTGTCAAACCCGGCTATTAAGCCGCCCACAATGCTGCCGATAGGTATGGTAATTAAACCAATAAGCAAACCTTTTGCAAAGAAAGGTCTGTCATGTTCTTCAATAAGACCAAGCCCTACAGGTAT
>CAYMOU010000162.1:0-1648 GCA_964392115.1 uncultured Defluviitaleaceae bacterium
GAAAAATCGGCTTCTGCTTTTAATGCAGTTGTTCAGCTTGCGTGTATGCTTATTTGGTTATTTTGACTGTTTGAAGACGCACTCTAATATGGTACTTTAAAAAAAATACGAATAAAATAGAAAAGCAAGTTATTTGAGGATAGAAGAGCCGGCTATCACGCCTTTATGGTCTTAAAAGAGATGTAGGAACAGGCAACCTACCGTTTAACTTGCGAAAAAAGAACAAGTACCTCTACTTGTTCTTTTTTTGTCCATATGCTTCATATATTTTTTATATATTAACATTTACCAAAGCCGTCATCACCAAAACCGCAACCTTAGCACCCGGGTCAAGCAGTGTTCTGGAGGCTTCGCCTCTGGTAGCAGCCCTACCATGCACAGCAAGCATAGTAGCCGTATTGTTATACCCGTTTTCGGCGGCTTCTTTTGCGGCAGTAGCGGTTTCGTTAAAGGAAAGGCCTGCACTTGCGGAGTTTTCCAAAGATTCCACAGCCGGAAGTATACCGTCAAGGAAGGTCTTATCACCGGGTTTAGCTTTACCTCTGTCGGCTACACCTTGGGCATAGGCTTTGAAGAGTTGGGCTAAGTCGGTCATGGTAAGTTCTGTTTTGCCTTTGAGTTCCTTACCTGCCGCCATCAAGCCGGAGGCCATTAAAGTACCCATGGTAGACGGAACAGCGGTAGACATAGCCTTGCCGGCAAAGTACAGCATTTTGCCTAGGTCGGTTTCATCGCTTTCGGCTATAGCCTTGTAGCCGGCGGTGAAGCCGTCGCTCATGGTAAGCCCTAAGTCGCCGTCGCCAACTACGCTGTCCAATCTGATTAATTCTTCTTTATTTTCTTGCATGATTTCGCTGATATTAAGCAGCAGTTTTTTTATAAATTGTGCGTCCACGTTAATCACCCTCGATAATTTTAGTTAACGGCAGAAAATCGGATGAATGTTCAACCGATTTTCTGTTTATAAGGATTATAACTTTTTATTTAATACTGTCAATTAAAATTGTTTAAAGAAAGGAGTTTCGGCAGAGGCCTCCATCATTTCTTTCAGCTCGTCGTCCAATTTAAGCAGTGATATGGACATTCCTGCCATTTCCATGGAAGTAGCATACTCACCTACATAGAATTTATGTACGGTGATGTTCTTTTCATCCAAAATTTGTTTAATCCTTCTTACCACAACATATTGTTCTTCGTAAGGTGTGCCGCCCAGACCGTTTACAAGTACGTCTACGGTGTCGCCGGATTCGTAGGGAATATCTTTTAAGATAGGAGCCATAACTTCATCAACGATTGCGTCGGCTTTCAGTAGTTTGCCTCGTCTGATACCCGTTTCGCCGTGGATACCCATGCCGATTTCCATTTCGTCTTCGCCTATTTCAAAGCCGGGTTTGCCTACACGGGGTACTATACAGGGGCTTAAAGCAACACCCATGGTACGAACGTTATCGCAAGCTTTTTGGGCTACACGGGCAACATTTTCCAAGTCCATCATTTTAGCCGCAGCAGCACCGGCACATTTGTAAACAAAGAAGATACCTGCAACCCCACGTCTGGTATTTTTTTCGCCGGGAGCCGCCGCCGGAGAGGCTACGACTTCGCCTGCCACAACGCGTAGTACTCTGATGGGTTCTTCAAAATCTGCAAT
>CAYMOU010000163.1:0-1556 GCA_964392115.1 uncultured Defluviitaleaceae bacterium
CTACTGTCTACGGCTGTATGAATTTTTCGTACAACATAAATACAGTACAACAATACCGGGTGTTTGTCAAGAGATTTTTGAAAATTCAACATAGGCTGACAATTATAACCCCGGTCCCAGATTCATCAGCAGAACTTCCATAGTAAGTATAAAATTGGAATACTGCTTTAATTGGCGTTTTGCAGTATTAACGGCATCTTGATTTTTGAGGATTTTCTCAACGGTTAAATCCTTAACCGCCGTGTTTATAAGCGGTTCCAAGTCTTTT
Source organism: uncultured Defluviitaleaceae bacterium (assembly GCA_964392115.1). GTDB lineage: Bacteria > Bacillota > Clostridia > Lachnospirales > WRBF01 > CAYXWM01. The sequence continues at coordinate 269 of CAYMOU010000163.1, forward strand.
TGAATAATATAAGCCCGGGTATTGATTTTTGCCAACAATAAATCCCTATACCACAGGAACATTATATCCAAAGCATCCTGAATACGCTCTTTGTAAATTTCCGTATCCTTTGCATACAGAAAAATTTCGCTAAGGTCTGTTTTGCTGATGTTTTTCAGTATATTTATAATGCTGTTACGCATGGAAATAAATTCTTCGTCCTCTATTAAACCCAAGGCTCGTCCTATGTTACCTTGTGCAAAACCTGCAAGCAAGTCAGCCTTTGCCGGCTCTATGCCCCTGTTTTTGATTAGGAATTGGGATACTTGATAAGAGCTTAAAGGCTTGAGATTATACCTTACACAACGTGAAAGTACCGTGGGCAGAAAAGAATTGGCGTTTTGTGTCAACAGCATAAAAATTCCGTATTCCGGCGGTTCTTCTATGGTTTTAAGCAGAGCATTTTGAGCGGCAACCGTAAGCCTATCCGCTTCTGCCACTATAAATATTTTATAATTGTATTTGTATGGCTTAATCTCTGTTTGTTTGGAGATTTGCTCCCGAACATCATCAACACCAATACTTTTGGTATTGGTGTTGTTTACGTAAATTATGTCCGGATGGTTGTTGCTTTCAAAGGTTTTGCAGGATATGCAGTTGTTGCAAGGTTCGGATTTTTGTTCCTCGCACTGCAAGGTCTTTGCAAAGGTTTTTGCCAGCAGCAATTTACCTGCTCCGGTTTGCCCGGAGAATATAAAAGCATGATTTATTCGCTTGGTTTCCAAGCTTTTTTTCAAGCTGTTCTTTATTTGTTCATGTCCCACTATGTTTTCAAATGTATGCAGCACGGGTACTCTCTTTCCTTTACACCCTTAAATCCAACAGCAAACCTCGTATTTCGTCGGTTTTATCCAGAATGGAAATATGGTCTTTTTCCGACTTTAACAATTCTTGCGCCAAATCGTCCAAGTTTTTGTTAACCAATTTTACTATACCGTAAACTCTGTGACGGCCTCGTCTGTCCAAGAAATTTTCTCGGGAGAACTTATGAGAATTTGTTACGACTTCGTTTATAAAATCCGTAATCAGACCCCGGTATTTTTTCATGTCCCTAAGGTCCATATGTTCAGCAAGCTTTTTACCGGTAACGGTGATTTCGTCTATCAAACCGCTTAGGCGTTCCGCAAGCCCTTCTTCGCTTAATTTATTAAGGGTAAAGCTGAAATCCGTTTCCGGTTTGCGGTCTTTAACGGTTTGGGATTGCTGTATTCTGTCGGAAATAATCTCCGAAATTTTAAGCTCCATAATG
>CAYMOU010000164.1:0-1515 GCA_964392115.1 uncultured Defluviitaleaceae bacterium
GTGTGCTTTTTGATAGCCAAAATAATGGAGATATTATACCATGATACATAGCTAAAAGTCAACTAAAAATGTGAAAATACAACAAAAAACACCGCCTCATTCTGTCAAAAATCTAAATTTGACAGGTTGAGGCGGTGTTTTAATTTGTTACAAAGCTTATTGCTAAAAGCACACTTCTTGATAGTAGCCCAAACAAAAAATATCATTTGGAGGTATGAAATGAAAAAGCGCATTTTATCAATGGTAATGGTATTAACACTAACGTTTGCTCTTGCTCCGGCAGTTTACGCCAATCCAGGCGGCAGTTACAGTAGTGGCGAACCCCGATTTGGAGAATTCAGTGCTTCTGTTTCAAATGTGTCAAAAGAATCCACTAAAACATACTATGATGAATATCTTGAGGAATCTATCGATGCACCGTGGTACATATGTGCAGGCAGTACAACTGTTACTCTTACAGGCGGCGCATTAATCAGGATTGTTGTAAACATACCCTCAAACAGTGATTGGCAGGAATAAGCACGTTATGACCTGTTTAACGAAACAAGCAGCCCTTTAATAAGTGGAGAAAATATTTTCAAGGATGTAAAAATCGCTGACGAGGTTTTTTTACCGGGAACCTCTCTCACGCTAACTAAACCAGGACTCTATGAGGTTCTATTCGATTCTCCAATGGAAACCGTAGGACATTATTTCATTACGGTTGAAGCATCGTCTGGTGCCGCTACAACTCCGGCTGGTAAAACCGCTACTCCCTCTGCAACAAAGCTTATGGTTAACGGTAGAGCTGTTTCCACAGATGCGTATACAATAGACGGCAGTAATTATATCAAGCTCCGTGACCTTGCAGCAATGGTAAACGGCACAAACAAAAACTTTGAGGTAACTTGGGATGGCGCAACCAACGCAATAAACCTTATAAGCAGAAAAGCATATACACCTACGGGTGGCGAACTTGCAAAGGGTGACGGGGCAACAAAACAAGCAACAGCAACTACCTCTAAAATCTATATAGACGGCAAAGATGTAAGTCTCACAGCATATCTTATAGGCGGCAACAACTTTTTCAAGCTCCGTGATGTTATGCAAGCCTTTGACATTGGTGTCGGCTATGATAGCGCAACAGGTACAGCAACAATTGACACAAGTACTGGATATGTAGCACCATAAGATACCCTAATAAGTAGAATGCACACTAGCCCCGCCCTTTCTTAGAGTGGGGCTTTAATTTAGACAAGGAGCTGGTGAACCGTGAAAAAACAGACATTTTCCGTGATATTTATTGCGTTGACTCTACTGTTGGCTTTATCTGCGTGTTCCAAGGATAATACCAATAATATAAAGAGTGAAAATATACCAAGTGAAAGTATAAATACTCCTATTGTAGACAGTGTTTCAGAAGTGCCAACACCTGAACCGCTACCCGAGTATTCATTTGAAGAAGTCGTGGCCGCCAAACAAAAAAAATTCAAGGGAGGCGGCGATGCCTTTAGTGTTATGTCGGCAGAAGAAAAC